>CAUZOB010000006.1:0-49165 GCA_963581185.1 Planctomycetota bacterium
GCAACGACTTCGCAGCAGACCAGTTGGCCACCTTCCAAATCCAGTTGGTAGAAGTCGATATCTCTTTCGCCATGGATCTGGCCATTGACCGTGATCGGCAGACTGATCGCTTCGGCGGTGGCCATCGTCGAATTGGATTCCGTCTCGATGAACTCCTCCAGATCGCCAATCACGAAGGGGCGTCCAATTGTGCCGCCCTGGGCGCAACTGACTCGCCAGTAGGCAATCTTGCCGGCCTCGGCAGGGATCGTCAACTCAGCGTCCCATTGCCGCGGATAGGTGATCGGGATTTCAGTTGGCAGGCGACGGGGTGACGGCTGGCCCCTGTCAAAGATCTCGGTAAGCAGCTGGCTGGAGTGGCTGAGTCCCTGGCCGATACAGACAAAGTCAGTTCCGGGCGGAATGCACTCCGCTCCCACACGGACTCTGACCGTTGTACCGCGGCGGCCACCGGCGGGAAAAATGTGGGTACTGCTTGGTGCCTTGGAAGGAACTGGCTGAGCAGATGAGGGGCTGGCCGCGAGCAGCAGCGAAGTAAACAGGACCAGCGAACGCAGGATAGTTCGGCTCATGGTGTTGATCGCCTGGCAGCTGGGACTAGCTAAAGATCTCGCGGACCGGGTGACCATCATCCACCAGCGGGATTGGTCGTCCTAGCGGTGTATGGACCAGGCGGGTGTGGTCGATCCCAAGTCGATCCAGGACCGTGGCCGCCATATCCTGGGGAGTGATCGGCCGTTCTGTCACTTCGCCCGCTTGCTTGTCCGTGCTACCGACGACCGTGCCACCTTTAATTCCGGCGCCAGCCATCACGATCGAGAAGGCGTTGGGCCAGTGGTCGCGGCCAGCCAGGTCGTTGATCTTAGGCGTGCGACCGAATTCAGTTGTTACCACAACCAGTGTGTTGTCCAGCATGCCGCGGTCATCCAGGTCGTTGACCAGAGCCGGGATGGCCTGGTCAAAGCTGGGGCACAGTAGATCGCGCAAGCTGTAGGTGTTTTTGCGGTGGGTATCCCAGTGGCCATTCTCAATTGCCACAAAACGGCAGCCCGCTTCGACCATCCGGCGACCCAGCAGGCAGCACTGGCCGATGCTGGTCATGCCATAGGCCTCACGTGTCGATTCCTTCTCCTGGCCAATATCGAATGCCTTTCGGGCCGCTGGCGACGTCATCATGCTGTAGGCCTTCTGGTAGAAGGTGTCCAGCGAGCGGACGTGCTTGCCTACCTGTTCGACCTGCTGTTCAAAGCGGTTGATCTCGCGGAGTGCCAGCTGTCTCAGCTCGCCACGCCGTGTGGCCACCGATGTCGGCAGCCGGATGTCACGGACGGAGAAATCCGGGGCTGCCGGATCGGCTTCAATCGTGAAGGGACCGAAAGGGGGCCCCAGGAACGATGGGCCACCACTGTTGAGGAAATTCGGCACCGATATATACGGTGGCAACGCGCCAGGTTCTCCCAGCCGAGCGACCATTGAGCCAAGACAGGGGTGCTGGTTGTTGTTCTGGTTGCCATTGAAGTCGCCAGCGCCAGCTTTCTTGCCGGTCATCATGATGTGGAAACCGCGGCCATGATCCGAGTCGCCGTGCGTCATGCTCCGCAGGATCGCCAGCTTGTCGGTGACCGTGGCAGTCTTCGGCAAGACGTCGGAAATCTGGATGCCTGGCACCTGTGTGCTGATCGGGTGAAAGTCACCGCGGACTTCGGCCGGCGCGTTGGGCTTGAGGTCCCACATGTCCTGCTGGGGCATGCCACCGAGGATGAAGATGAAGATGCAGTTCACATCCTGCCGGGCTCCCTCGGCAGCACAGCTCTGCTGGAGCTGCAACAGCTGGGGCAGCGTCAGTCCGCCGATAGCGCCGAGACGAAAGAAATCACGGCGATTTGTGGTCTTGTGGCTGGTCATGCGTGGGGGTCCTCGTGGTCCCTTTAGTATCGCGGCAGCACGCTACTTGATAAAGAGGAATTCGTAGGAGTTTAACAGTGTCCAGAGATAATCTTCCGAGGCCTGTTGCCTCGTCTGACCCTCGAACAACAATCCAGCAACCTTTTTTTCTCTCTCTGCCGGCGGACGGCCGATCGTGGCCAGCGTCAAGCGGTGGATGATTGTATCCCGTTCAGCTGAGGTTGCCAGTATTGTTGCAATTCGACCACTGGAATGCTGAATCTTTGCTTCAATTTCTGGTGCATTGAGCAGGTGCAGGGCCTGTGTCATGGTCGGTTCCGCGGAACTGCCGCACTGGCATGGATTTCTCCGCTCGGAGCGACCAAAAGTATCGAGGAAGTAGGAAGGGAGCTTGTTGTCCCAGAGTTGAATCGCCCGTGTTCCGGTCGGGTAGCCAACGAATGTTTCCGGCACATCGGTCACCTGGGCGATGGCGTCCAGCAGCACTTCGGCTGGCATTCTCTTGACCAGGTAATGGGAGTGATTCTGATCGTCAGCATGATTGGCTGCGGTGGCAACACTCGATGTCTGGTAGACGCCGGAGTGAAGAATCGTCCTGATCAAAGCCTTCACATCATAGTCGTGTTCGACAAGGAATTCGGCGAGGTGGTCCAGCAATGGTTCGTTACTGGCCGGATTTGTGCTGCGCAGGTCATCTTCCGGTTCCACCAGGCCGCGCCCCAGTAGCTGTTTCCAGACCCGGTTTGCCAGCAGCCGTGCGAAAAACGGATTGTTGTCCGCAATCATCCAGTCTGCCAGGTGAACACGCGGGTCGGCCTTGGCTTCTTCAGGAAGCAGCGGTCCTCCCGGCGGCCGCGTTTCCACCGGGATCTCCTTGATCGGCACGCTGGTCGGCTGGTGGCCGCCATGGAAAATGAACTCGCGACCCTCACCTGCTGCCGTCCGCTGGATGCCAGTGAAATATCCAGCCAGGCCGTAAAAATCCTCCTGCCCCCACTTCTCGAAAGGATGGTGGTGGCACTGGGCACAGTCCATGCGGATCCCCAGCAAGGCCTGGCTGACGGTCCGTACCAGCTCTTCCGGTGTACGGAGACCGCGGTAGAAATTAGCGGGACCATTCTTGCCGGAATTGCCGGTTGCCGTGAGCAGCTCATGCACCCATTCGTCATAGGGGCGGTTGCTGGCCATCTGCTGCCGCAACCAACGGTGCATCTCGTAAGCACCACGGTTACCCAGCGATTCTGAATTGACCATCAGGACGTCGGACCAGCGCTGCCCCCAGTAATCGGCATATTCGTCCCGCTCCAGTACGTGCTCGATTGCCAGGGCTCGTTTTTGCGGGTCCTGCTGCTGGAGAAACTGTGTTACCTCGATTGCTGTCGGCAGCGTGCCAATCGTGGTCAGGTAGAGCCGCCTGAGGAAAGTGGCATCCTCGACTTCGGATGAAGCCGGGATGTTCAATTGCTGAAGTCGTGCCCAGACCAGCCGATCGATCGGATTCTGCATATCATAATGCTGGGGCTGGAAAAGTTTGGCATCGTTGAGGCGAGGCACGATCAGCCGAGCGGACGTGACCTGGCCCATGTAATTAATCGTGATGGCGGCTTCGCCCGGCACCTGGCCAACATCCACCGTGCCGACCTCGTTGGAAGCTGCCACGATGTCAGCGTTTGTGGTGTATGCGGACGCCTCGGTAACATCCCGGCTGCTGCCATCGGAATAGCGGGCAGTCACTCGCAGCTGCTGACGCGAACCTGGTGGCACCACACGGGAGAGCGGGTCAACGTCGATTCTGACCAGGCTGCGGGCATCATCGCTGCCCCACGGCATGCCCTGGGTGATCCATTGCTGCAAGAGCTCGGCATCTTCTGAGCGAGTTGGAATTCGCTGGCCGCCACCGTGCGGAACCGCTCCCGTGGCCTTGGCCACGAGTAGGCTGCGACCTGAGGCAGCAGGAAAAACCCGGCGGCCACGCCCCTCTTTGACGAGCGCTTCAAAATCCGCGGGTGGATCAAAACCAAAAACCGAGAGGCGAAAACCATTCTGGCCGGTTTGTTTGCCATGACAGCCGCCAGCATTGCATCCGCGTTTGGAGAACATCGGCATGATGTCGTTGCGAAAGTCCACCGCTGGGAAATTGTCGAAACCGTCAACGACCAGGGCTGTGCTGGTGCTCAGTTCACCCAGTGTTGCGATCAGTAACGTCTCGCCGTCGCTACGGCCGGCCACCACGGTACCGTCGACGGCGGCTATGCCGGCCGAGTCGATAGAGAGTTGCACCTGGTGAGTCACATCTCGCTCGGTCTTGTCAGGCAGGATGGCCAGTACCTGGACCTGCTGACGGCGATTGTCACCCGTGATCTGGACCACCTGAGGCTGAATTCGCAGGCCAGTGGCAGCGTCAAGTTCGTCTGCACCAGTATCGGTCGGCGAGGCGATCGCCAGCAGGGCGGCCAACAGCGGCCAAGTGTATCGTGCGGGAGAGACCATCATGTGCAGCTAAAGAGGTGGGAGGATTGTAGATCTAATTCGGCCATCGGACTGTCCCCTGAAGAGGGCAACCCGATCGCCGACTACATCTTATCCGACTGGCCGTTAGATCGCCAATGTCAGCCATGACGGAACGTCGGCTCAGAGCGACTCGATTGTCAGGGCTCGTGCCTGGTCCTGTGAACCGGCGACGACCTGATTCACCAGTCCGCCGGCAAAGCCAGATCCAGTCACCTCAATTTCATCCCCGGCCCGGTACTTCCAGTCCCGTTCACTGAAGCTCAGCTTGCTGGTGCCAAAGTAGTGAAAGTGGACGTCACCCGGCTGGCGATGCAGCGGGTACTTGAAGTGATGGTCCTCGCAATTGGCCAGGCTGTGAGACATGTACTGCTCGCCACTCTTGAGATCGCCACTGTCATAGATCACAGCTCCGTCGCGGCAGACCTGACAACGGATGTCGATATCCTGGAAGTCGCAATCCAGCAGCAACTCGGGACCCACCGAACAGGTTCTCAGCTTGGATGGAGCCAGGTAAAGATAGTTGATCTTCTCGTTCTCGTGATCCGACCATTCATTACCAAGTGTGAATCCGAGTCGCCTCGGTTGCCCCTCGTCGTCTACCAGGTAACAGCCAACAATCTCAGGCTCCTCGCCACCGTCCAGCGCAAACCCAGGCAATTCCAGTGACTCGCGATGCCCCCGCAGGATCGTGCCATTGCCCTTGAAAAACCACTCTGGGGCTGTCCCCCGCTCGCCCTCAGCAGGTTTGCCACCCTCGATACCCATCTGGAACATGCGGGAGGAGTCCGTAGCTGGTGCTTCTGCTGTGGCCTGCTGGTCGCCACCATGCATCTTGTCGCGGGACTGCATGCTGCCGGTATGGGTCAAGCCGGTGCCGGTCACCATCAGGTGGTGCGGATCGGGATGATCAACGGGCAGCAGCAGACGGGAAGTCGCATCCGCGCCAGCCTGCCAGAGCGTCTCGTAGGGAATTCCGGCACTACCAGCTGACTCAACCGCTACCGAGACGAGCTCCAGTAGCGACTGTTCTGTGGCCAGCGCCTGACGCGCTAGATCGAGTGTCGTCTGCCAACCGGCAATCGCGGTCAGGTCGATGACAAGCTCGTCGCGGATCGCTCCCACGCGCCGCTGGCCATCGTCGCTGGTGAATTGTACAAGTCGCATGACGATTCTCTCTTCCACTGGTCGTTCGACATCCCCATCTGGGTATCACTTATAATGCAGCTTGGTCAGGAGAATCCAGTGGTTGTGGGGAATCGATCGATGCAACAGCCCTTTCGCATCGGAGTCATCGGCGACACCGGCCGAAGCGGCTATGGCCACGGGCTGGATACCGCCTTTCAGCAGCTGACAGGCCGTCTACGCTTTCCACCTGAATGACGGACGGCGAGTGGCGATTCTACTTGAGAACAGACAGCACCCGCTGGCATCATGACCAGCACAGTACAACCCCTGAAAGGAAATACAATGCGTTTCACGATGATGCTGGCCCTGCTGATCGGGCTGCAGTTGACAAACACGCTGCCGGCGGACGGGTTAAGGAGTTTCGGGGATAAACCGATCACCTGCGAGGGCTGGTATCCGCATCACCTGCAGGGCGTTGACTGGGATCGCCGCGGAAATATCTACTGGGCCTTCACCAGCGTGCTTGTCAGAACTGACCTGACAGGCACGCGTTTACAGCAGATCACGGTTCCGGGGCACCACGGTGACCTCTGTTATCGGCGAGGCCGGATCTATGTGGCCGTCAACTTTGGCAGCTTCAATGACCCAGACGGTAACGCCAAGAACCAGGTCTTCGTCTATCGGGCCAGCGACCTCGAGCTGCTGTCACAACATGACATTCCCGAAGTCAAGCACGGGGCCGGCGGCATGACATGGCAGAAGGGCCGCTTCATCGTGATCGGCGGTTTGCCGGAGGGCTTTGAGGAGAACTACTTCTACGAGTACGACAGGGACTTTCGATTTCTCGGTCGCCGGGACGTGCAGAGTGGCTACAGCCGGCTCGGCATCCAGGCGATCACCTCTTCTGGAAGAAATCTCTGGTGTGGCTGCTATGGAACCGCGCTGCTGAGAGTGACCGATGATTACCAGATGACGGGCCGCTGGGAGTTCGATTGTGGTTACGGATTGCTCCATCTGCGCGGCGATCGGTATATGATCACACGGGGTCCCAGTCAGGATGAACAGTGGGGTGGCCAGTTGCTGCCGGCCCGAGCGACAGCGGACAATGGCCTCAGCCTTGTGGAATAGTGAGGATGACAGGATGGCTTACTTGAAGTACGAGAAAGCGGATCGCCTGGGGCTCGACGCCGAGCGGCTGCAGCAGGCCTACAAGCTGGTCGAAGAGTGGACCAGCGGGGAGGATGCCCCGGTACCGGGAGCCGCGCTGGTTGTCGGCAGGCACGGCAAGATCGTCGAGCCGCAGTTCTTTGGCCGCCAGGGTCCTGAGAAAGATGCCGAGCCGATTCGCCGCGATGGAATGTTCCTGCTGGCTTCGATCAGTAAACCGGTCACCTACATGGGAGCGCTGATGCTGATGGAACGCGGCGAGCTGAACCTTTCCGACCCGGTGGTTCGCTATATCCCGGAATTTGCGTCCCACCACAAGGATGCAACACTTGTCCAGCATCTCTTCACCCACACATCCGGTATGCCGGATATGCTCACCAATAATGCCGAATTGCGTAAAGCTCACGCTCCGCTCAAGACGTTCATCCAGGGAGCCATTCGAGAGACAGTACCGCTGTTTGAAGCTGGTACGGACCTTAGCTACCAGAGCATGGGGACGCTGACTGTGGCTGAACTGGTGCAGCGGCTGAGTGGCACGTCGATCGCGGCCTACCTGAAGGAGGCCATTTTCGATCCACTGGGAATGACATCCAGCAGTCTGGGGACAGGCGACTTTCCCCGCGAGCGATTGGTTCGCGTGCAGATTCCCGACTATCAAATCGGTAGCGACTTTGGCTGGAACAGCCCCTACTGGCAGGATCTAGGAGCGCCCTGGGGTGGTATGTTCTGCGCTCCGGAAGACCTC
The DNA here is from genome assembly GCA_963581185.1 of Planctomycetota bacterium. GTDB lineage: Bacteria > Planctomycetota > Planctomycetia > Pirellulales > Pirellulaceae > SAT2750. The sequence continues at coordinate 7,454 of CAUZOB010000006.1, forward strand.
GCGATCATATGCCAATGGATGCTCAACGATGGCCAGCTGGATGGCACCCGGCTACTGGCACCTGACACAGTCCGAATGGCTACCAGCAATCGGCTGGATGATTGCCCGGCACTTGCCGAGGGGATCCGCCGCAGCCAGCCCTGGGGTCTCGGTTGGCGTATGAACCACCCTGGCACATCGGACAGCTGGGGTGACAGCCTCTCACGACACGTTTTCGGTCACACTGGAGCCACAGGGACAACGGTCTGGATGGATCGGCAGCGAGATGGATTCTGCATTCTCTTGACGACTGCCATTCGTTCACGGGCGCCGTGGCGGCTGGTAAAGCTGTCGAATATCATCGCCTCGGCATTTGTCTAGAAGTGATCGGAATCTCACTTCAGCCAGCGAGCGTCGCCAGGTTCAAATTCCGCAGGTTGTGGTGAATCAACGGTAATCACATCCCAGCTGGTCCCGTCCTCCCGCATCTCGTCAAAGTTGATGGGGCGATAGGAGAACTCCAGTTGCGGTGTGTCGACGATGGCACCCCCCTGCTCGAGCGACGTCATGGCGTGGTCGAGGATGCCTGAAACGAGCAACGTCCGCTCAACCGGATAAGGCTGTCGCCCGGTCTTGAAGAGATGTTGGATGGAGTGCGAGAGCGCCTTGAAGAGACAGCGGTTACCCCAGGGTCCGTTGAAAAAGGCGGTGGCTCTCGGCTGGCTCTCTCCTTTCAGGCGGCAGGCGAAATTCCAGCGATTGGAGTCGGAGCCAACTGTCACGACGGCAGCACGGGTCCCGTCTACGTAATCGACCAGTAACGCATGATTCAGCTGATCCATCTGCTCACGACGCAGTGCCGGCGGGAGGGTGCTGCGATCCTTGCCCGGTCGCGGCTGTCGGACAAAACCCGCGCTGATTTCTGTTTCCAGCGCCGCATGCAACAGGTCAGGTGAAATACGGCCAGTGGCAAGTGCTTCTCGGGCCTTCTGCCCGGTAATCAGCTGTACGCTCTTGACGCCCGTCTCGCCACCACGACGGGCTTCGATGATCGACTGAAGAACTTCGAGACCGTGAAAGTCATAACTTTCAATGCCACCGCCGTGAACGACGAGTGCTTCTGTGACCACCGATCGGCGAGGCAGCATGATTGCAGGTACGCGCTGGGCAAGAGGCACGCTGCTACCAGCCATCAGAGGCATGCCGGTGGACCTGGCCGTGTCGTACATCTCGCGGGCCCAATCCCAGCGATAGGAAAGGTGCTTGTCATTAAAGAGAGGTACGTAGCGGCCGCTTCGATGCATGCTGGCGACAGCCTGGTCGAAAAACTCTTTGCGGGGATACATCTTCTGACCCCGCTGATTGATCGGGTAATCTCCGTGTTCTCCAATCAACAGCACGGCATCCACATCCAGTTGATCTCCGCCCTGGCAGAGCGCCTTGTCGATGGTCGCGTGGAGCGGAACGCCCAGCTGTCTTGCGATGGGGCGAGCCATGTCATTGTCAGGGAATTGGTCGACGTAAAGGGATACAACGTCAACTCCCGGATCGACCAGTTTGCCTCGGAACAGGTAAGGCTGGAAGAAATTTTCCAGGATGTTGTAAGTGTGACTGCGAAATCGCCACTCTGTACAGAGTGCGGCAACCCTGGGCCGACGATGCTCTCTCGGTCGGGCAGTCGCCAGCAGGGGGGCTGCGGCGAAGGCAGTAAGCGATTGCAGTAGTGCACGACGATTGAGCATGGGCTCGGTGCCTGGGGACAATGCGACAGGCGTCACTCAGACAAGCTCGCTGATGACCTTGCCACGGTTCAGTAACGGAACCGGTCGTCCAGCCTGGTCGAGCAGCTCGTGCCGAGTCGGGATGCCAAGGTGTCGATAGATCGTAGCGAGGATGTCTTCAGGAGAAGTTGGTCGGTGTGTTGGATATTCCGCCTTGCTGTTCGTCGCTCCGATGACCTGGCCGGTCTTCAGCCCGCCGCCTGCCAGCAGAACCGAGTAGGCCTGTGGCCAGTGATTGCGGCCTGTCCCCTGGGCATTCTCACTCAATCGTGGCGTGCGGCCAAATTCCCCCATCACAACAAGCATGATCTTGTCGGCGGCATCGCGATTGTGGATATCCCTGACCAAAGCTGAAATGCACTGGTCCAGGTAAGGCAGCCGTAGTGACATGAATTTGCCGAAGTGGCCGGGTCGCCCCGCATTCATGATATGGTCGTCCCAGTTTGTCCATTGCTGCCCGGTAAACGGCGTATTCATGAACATCGTTACAACACCGGCTCCGGCCTCAGCGAGTCGCCGAGCCAGCAGGGCGGATTGTCCCCAGGTGTTGCGGCCATACCTGTCCTTCAAGTCGTCCGACTCCTCCGAGAGGTCAAAAGCCCTGGCGGTATCCGGACTGGTCAGGACATTGAAAGCCATTTCGCGGAACTTGTCAGTTCCATTGACAGCCTGCTGCAGGTCCACGCCGGCACGAAATCGATCGAGTTCGGTGAGCAGGCTCTTGCGGTCGCTGAGCCTCTCTCCGTTCAGACCACCTGTGATCTGGATCGGTGACTGGTAATTCTCGTTGGCTGGATCCCCAGCGGCGAGGCCGCGGTGTTGCACGCCGATGTAGGTCGGCCGTGTCATGTAGGGCGGACTTGGTAATGTGATGTACTTTGGGATCCCACTGCTGGACGATGAGCGGAAATGGCTGGCAACATGACCAAAGTCGGGATGCAGGCTCTTGCTTTGCGATGTGGGGTCAGGGACAGGCGGTGCTTTCCCCGTCAGTACCTGGATGCCACCATCACTGTGACTTGCCATCTCATGGTGGCAACTGCGTACGATCGCCAGCTTGTCGGCGATTTCTGCCTGCAGAGGAAAAAGCTCACAGATATCCATGCCCGGGACAACGGTCTTGATTGGCCTGTAGATGCTCTGGTATGCCGTCGGAGCATCTGGTTTCAGGTCATACGTTTCAAGCTGTGAAGGGCCGCCATGCAGGTACATCAGGATGACCGAGGTGTCACGGTCTGGCGAGCCGCTTGCTGCTCGAGCTTCGAGCAACGAAGTGAGGGTCAGGCCACTTATTCCCAGTGCACCAGCGCGGAGGAACTCGCGGCGATTAGCAGGTCCGCAGCAGTTCATAGGTGGCAGCTCCAGGTGGATGATTCACGGTAGGCGTAAGCCAACGGTGCCTGTTCATCATAATCGGTTCTTGTCCCCCACCGCCACTCGGTTTTCTTCTCTGAGGCGTCATGGGGTCGACGCTGGCCTACGAATTTAGCAAGATCTGGGTGTCAGTGACAAAGCATGTGAGAACCTCCAGCAGAGGCGACAGCTGATGATTATTACTCAGGTGATCTGTGAAATTTTGCGTATCGAAAATGTGCAGGCCAAGACGGCCAGTAGCCAGGACGCGATTGTCGTACGAGTACGTACCGACACGGGACTCGAGGGGATTGGCGAAGCGGACTCATCTCCTGAAGTGGTCCAGGCGATCATCGATGCACCCTTCAGTCACAATATCGCCAGCGGCCTGCGGCACCTGCTGCTGGGCGAAAACCCGCTCGAGACGCAACGGTTGTGGGACAAGATGTATCGCCAGTCGATGTATTTCGGTCGTAGCAGCGTGACGATCACGGCGATGGCCGCCATTGATATGGCACTCTGGGATATCAAGGGACGGCACTATGGTGAGCCGATCCATCGCTTGCTCGGCGGTCGCCACCACGACAGCATTCGAGCCTATGCGTCGATCTTGTTCGGCGCCGATGGCAAAGAGACCAGCGAGATTGGCCGACACTGGCGAGATAACGGCTACACCGCCGTCAAGTTCGGATGGGAGCCGATGGGTGAGAGTGAACAGGTGGACCTCGATCTCGTCCGCGGTGCGCGTGAGGGGGTGGGGGACGACGGAATCCTGCTCGTCGACGCCGGTTGTGTCTGGGACCGACGGACAGCCTTGAGACGGGCGACAGCCTTCGCCGACTACAACCTGGAATGGCTGGAAGAGCCCCTCTCGCCCGATGATTTTGATGGCTACCGCTGGTTGCGCGATCGCTCGCCGCTACCGATTGCGGCAGGGGAAGAAGAGTGTGGTCGCCAGTCGATGAGGCACCTGATTGATCGCGATGCGCTCGATGTCTACCAGGTCGATCTTTCCCGCAACGGTTTCACCGATGCGGACTACATTCGACAGCGGGTGGAGGAAATCGGTGCTCGCCTTTGCAATCACTGTTACACCAGCCCGCTGACCGTGGCAGCCAGTCTGCACTGGCTTTCCACCTGCAAGGACGCCTTCCTGTTCGAAGATTGTGTGGAAGATTCGCCTCTCAGGCACGACCTGACCCATGAAAAGGTGCATGCCGAGGACGGCTGGATCAAGGTGCCGGATGGCCCGGGCCTGGGTGTGACCCTGGATGAGGACTTTGTCGACGCGCACCGCGTGAACCAGACCGGAGCGGATATTGAATTCGGCGGTTAGCCTGCGGCAGCACGGTCCGTAGGATTTCCCGCGGATTCACCGCAACCTTACTGCCGTGGTGTGGTTTGTGTTAGAATGATGACACTTTGATGACTCGTTTTGTCGAGCTTGACTCGGAAAGGAAACTGACAATGAGAATGGCAACACTTGCTTCCGCGCTGTTGCTCGCGGGCCTGATGGTCCCCGGCACAGTAGAGGCGGAAATCAAGTCGGGCTTGCAGGAGGGCGCAGCGGCGACCCCCTTCAATGTGAAGGACTGCACAGGGCCGGCCAAGAATACGAAACTCTGCTACAGGTGAAAGTACGGACGTCGCCCCGTCGTCACGATATTTACTCGTGATCTCGACGGTGCCTTGGCCAGTTTGGTCAAGAAAGTGGACGGCCTGGTAGAAAAGAACTCGGGACAGCAGCTGAAGTCTTTCGTCGTGCTGCTGACGGATGATCCCGATGAAGCTGAAGAGCAACTCGTTGCCTTCGCTAAGAAAAATGGTATCTCGAACGTACCGATGACATTCTATGAAGGACTTGCGGGTCCGCCGAACTACAAAATCGGTAAGGATGCAGCGGTAACCGTTTTGCTCTGGAAGAATCTGACCGTCAAGGTAAACCACGCTTTCGCGTCGGGTGGCCTGAACGAGAAGGCCTCCCAGAAGGTGCTCGCCTCAGTTGACAAGATCCTCGACTGAGTGATCACTGCCTACTGAGCAATCGATAAGATTGAGAAAAGACCCGGGGCAACCCGGGTCTTTTTTCTGATCGGTTGGTTTTTAGTCCACATCCCTGTTGGGATCAGGAGCCTGAATGATGAAGTTGTCTCGCCTGCTCCAGCTGACGATCGGGCTGCTGTTAGCACTGCTTGTGGCCCCGGCGGTCGTCAGAGCCGGATCCTCCAACAGCCTGATGGATATTTCCGAAGACGGAAAATTGCTGGCCTGTAGTAACCGGGACAGCGGGACTGTGTCAGTTGTTGAGCTCGGCAGTAACAAGGTCCTGCGAGAGATCCAGGTTGGCAAGAAACCCGAAGGTGTGACCTTCATCGGTGACTCGCATCAGCTGGCAGTGGCGGTCTATGGCGACGACGAGCTGGTGATTGTGGATGCAGATTCAGGGACGACACGTGCCACGATCGAGGTCTTTGACGAACCGTACGGCGTTGTCAGCTCGGCCGACGGTCAACACCTGTACGTGACCCTGGATTATCCGGGGGAACTGCTGGATGTCGACGTTGCCACCGCCAGCGTCGTGGCGTCGCTGAAAATCGGAACGTTCCTGCGTGGGGTGGCGATCGCCCCGAATGGAGCGGAGCTGCTGGTTGTGGAATATTACAGCGCCCGTGTCCATAAAGTGATGATTGCTGACTGGCAGAAAGTTGACCAATGGGATGGCACGAGGGCAGATAACCTGGGCCGCCAGATCATTTACCATCCGTTGCGAGAGAAGGCCTATCTGCCCCATATTCGGTCGCAGATCAAGGCGGCTCACGGGCTGGGCTCGATCTTTCCTTACGTGGCTGTCATCGATACTCCAGCCGGTGAAGGAACGAGGCGGAAACGATTTCCCATGGACTCGTTCCTCAATAACCTGGTCACGGCCAGTCCTTGGGAAGTTGCCATCACTCCGGATGGGAAGCAATTCCTTGTTGTCTTCAGTAGCACCAACGACATGTTCGTCTGCGATGTCGTTGATGACGACTATCGTGAGATCGACTACCGGGCACGATTGCAACTGGGTAACAATCCGCGGGCCGTCAGGATCTCACCTGACGGCGCCAGGTTCTATGTCTACAACGCGCTTGATTTCAACGTGGTCGCTTACGATAGCCAGTCATTGCAGCCGCTGGCCACGATTGCTGTGACCGAGAATCCACTGGGTGAAGAGATGTTGCGGGGCAAGCGGCTGTTTTACAGTGCGCTCCAGCCGATGGTTGGGCGTCGCTGGATTTCCTGTTCCAGCTGCCATCCGGATGGCGATGCGGATGGGCGTACCTGGCAGAACCCCGAAGGTCTGCGCAATACCCAGTCATTTGCCGGCATGTCCTGGACGCACCCAATCCACTGGTCGGCCGATCGTGACGAAGTTCAGGATTTTGAACATACAATTCGTGGTCAGCTGATGCAGGGCCGTGGCCTGATTGCCGGAGCTGTTAATGCTCAGCTTGGAAAACCCAACCTCGGCCTTTCAGCGGACCTCGATGCGCTGGCAGCCTACTCGAACTCTCACAAGTTCAGCATCAGCCCCTACAGCAAGGGGGGACTGAGTGATGCCGCCCGACGGGGACGAGAAGTCTTCCTCGACGAGAAAGTCGGTTGCGCCAGCTGCCACAACGGACCCTTCTACACCGATTCGGTCCCGCGGCCTGCGTTGGAGATCGTGCGTCACAATGTCGGGACCGGTGAGGTTGATCCAAGTGAGAAAATGGAACACGCCTATGACACGCCGACCCTGCTGGGCCTCTATCGGACTGCCCCCTACCTGCATCACGGCATCTCCAAAACATTGCTCGATGTCCTGACCACGGGCAACCCGAACGATCAACATGGCACGACAAGCCATCTCAGGAAACGCCAGCTTGATGACCTAGTCGAGTTCCTCAAGGGCCTTCCCTATGAAGATCCGGAACCTGAGGCCCGACGACGTGGGCTGCAGCAGGTGTTGAAGTAACCCATCAGGGCAGCGATTATGAGAGTCGGACTGGTAATAATGTTGGCCGCTATGCTGGGTTGCTCAGTAGAGCAGCCCGGGCAGGAACCCGCCCAGCTAGACGATAGCCAGGCCCAGGCCGCTGACAAAGAGCCGCGATTGCGGCTGATGAACTGGGCTGGGGTTGAACAGTTGATTGCCAGCCATCGTGGCAAGGTCGTGGTTGTGGACCTCTGGTCGAGCTCCTGCCTGCCCTGCCTGCGTGAGTTTCCTCAGCTGGTGCAACTTTCGATTCAGTTTCCCGACGACGTGGCCTGTATTTCGGTGAACCTCGATTACATCGGCCTGGCGGATGAGCCCCCGGAGTCGCTGCAGGATCCAGTCGCAGAATTCCTGGAGGAGCAGCAGGCGTTTTTTGACAACGTGCTCAGTAGCGACACGGACGATGCCGTGATGGAGCAAGTCTCGGCAGCTTCGATTCCCGTCGTGATGGTCTATGGCCGCGACGGTGAACTGCTGGAGACTTTCAAAAACGACGATGGTACCTACGGCGAGGAGTTCACCTACCAGGACCACGTCAGGCCACGAGTTAAAGCTGCGATGGACGCAGCGGATGAGGATTAGTCGTCAGCTGCCACGGACTTGGCCAAAGGCGTCGATGGCAAGTTGCAGGTCATCGCGGCTGTGGGCAGCGGAGATCTGCGTGCGGATGCGAGCCTCACCACGCGGTACGACGGGAAAGGAAAACCCGATCACGTAGATACCCAGTTCCAGCATATCATCGGCCATTTGTGCTGCGATTCCAGCATCACCGAGCATGATTGGTACGATCGGGTGCTCGCCCTCAAGGATCTCAAATCCTGTGTTTGCCATGGCCTGGCGAAAGAAGTGAGTATTGTCATGCAGCTTGTCTCGCAGTTCCGTCGACGAACTTAGCAATTCGATCGCCTTCAGCGTGCCTGCCACAATCGGTGGTGCCACTGTATTGGAGAACAGGTAGGGGCGGGAGCGTTGACGCAGCAGGTCAATGATCTCCTGCCGGCCTGAGGTATATCCACCACTCGCACCTCCCAGCGCCTTGCCCATGGTGCCGGTCACGATGTCAACTCGGTCGACAACATCGTGGTGTTCTGGCGTGCCCCGACCCTTCGGTCCCATGAACCCCACGGCATGAGAATCATCGACCATCACCATGGCATCGTATTGATCGGCGAGAGTACAGATGTCCGGCAGGTTGGCCAGGTAACCATCCATCGAGAAGACGCCGTCGGTGGCAATCAGTCGCCGCCGCGCCGAACTCGCTTCATCCAGGCAGCGGCGAAGATCATCCATATCGTTGTTCTTGTAGCGCATCCGCTCTGCCTTGCAGAGCCGGATACCGTCAATAATGCTGGCGTGGTTCAGTGAATCGGAGATGACCACATCGTCTTCACCCAGCAAGGTTTCAAACAGACCGCCGTTGGCATCAAAGCAGGAGGTGTAGAGAATCGTATCGTCCGTGCCCAGGAACTCGCTCAAGGCAGCTTCGAGCTGCTTGTGAATCGACTGGGTGCCACAGATAAACCTCACCGAGGCCATCCCATAGCCCCAGTTATCGAGCCCCTCGTGGGCTGCCTGGATGACATCGGGATGTTGTGCCAGGCCGAGGTAATTGTTGGCACAGAAGTTGACCAGTGTGGTATCGCCGACCGAGACGCGCACGTCCTGCGGGCAGGTGATCACCCGCTCCGGTTTGAGCAAGCTGGCATCGCGTAGTTGCTGGAGTTCATCACGAATGGCGCTGCGAGTGGCTTCGAACATAACTGCTCTCTCCCGTCAGATGTTTGACGCGGTGAAGGTATCCTTGGGCGGCTCCTCCTGCCAGTACAGCAACACCTTGCCCGATTCGCCGGAATTCATGACTTCAAAACCGCGCTCCCACTCACTGAAATGGAAGCGGTGAGTGATGACCGGTCGAATGTCGAGTCCCGCCTGCAGCATGACGGTCATCTTGTACCACGTTTCGTACATTTCCCGGCCATAGATGCCCTTGATGGTGAGCATGTTGAAGACCACGTTGTGCCAGTCGATGGAGATCTCCTCGGCTGGAATACCCAGCATGGCAATCTTGCCTCCGTGACACATGTTGCTGAGCATATCGCGGAAAGCGGAGGGATTACCGGACATTTCCAGTCCCACATCGAAGCCTTCCTTCATATCGAGTTGTTGCTGAATGTCAGCGATGGACGCCTCGCGGACATCCACAGCAAGGGTGACTCCAACCTGCTGAGCCAGCTCCAGCCGCCAGGGATTGACGTCGGTGATCACCACGTGCCGGGCTCCGGCCAGGCGGACGACCGCAGCAGCCATGATGCCAATCGGTCCGGCGCCGGTGATCAGGACATCTTCACCAAGCACGGGGAAAGACAATGCCGTATGGACAGCGTTGCCGAAGGGGTCGAATATCGCTGCCACGTCGCGATCGATGTCCTGCTGGTGATGCCAGACATTGGTCATCGGCAGGACCAACTGCTCGGCAAACGCACCAGGCCGATTAACGCCAACCCCCTGCGTGTCCGCACACAGGTGGCGGCGACCTGCCAGGCAGTTACGGCAGCGGCCGCAGACGACATGCCCTTCGCCACTGACCACGTCGCCGGGATGGAAATCGGAGACATTGTCGCCGACCTCGACAACCGTACCTACGAACTCATGGCCAACAACCAGCGGCACCGGGATCGTCTTACGGGCCCACTCGTCCCAGTTGTAGATGTGTAAGTCCGTCCCGCAAATGCCTGTGCGGTCGACCTGGATCAGCACATCGTTGATGCCGAGTTGCGGTGAGGGAACGTCCTCGAGTGTCAGACCGGGCGCATCGTGCGACTTGACCAGTGCCTTCATGGCTTCTACCTGAAGTGAAAAAAGTGGGATCAGCCCTATCGTGATGAGTCAGCCGCGATTTGCAAGCAGTGGCTGTATCATGTGACGACAAAAAAATGGAGCCCAGGTTCGCAAAGAACCATGAGCTCCATATTCTGGCACTCGCAATGGGCGAGTATCAACATGTTCGACGCTAGCTATTGTGACAGGGTGCTCGAATAGCCCTTGTCCTTCAAAGCTGTCAGCGTGTCAGATTCAACATAGTCGTTCGACTTGGTGAACGTGGCTGTCTGACTATCGAAATCAACTGTTACCTCGGAGACACCCGGTCTCCCTTGCAGCGTGTCCTTGACCGCTGCAACACAGTTGATTCCTCATGACATGCCGGTGACATCAAGGCGGACCTGGTTAGCTTCCAAGGTCGTGGCGCTCGTTGCCTCGGCGTCTTTGTCCTTGGCTTCTTCTTTCTTGCCACAGCCCGCAATGATCACGGCTGCTGATAGCAACATGATGGAAAAAAATACTCGTCGCATGGTTTTACCTCCAAGCATCTAGAACGGAAAAGTCCTGTTTAACTTGCCGCCGCACACTCGTACGGCTGACCCCATCACTTATAAGTGGAATCAACAATTTCTGCAATTGCATCTGGCAGGGATTTGGGTATTTCCAGCGATTTGCGGTTCCCTGACCGGTATCTCGCCGCTGCCCGAACCTGCCCATTAACCGCTAACGACGGGCCCGCCGCAGAGATCGTCCAACAAGCTGTCATCAAGCAGATCGCTGGCACTCTGGCCAGCAGCCGCTGATTGGCTGGCTGGTAGTTGCCAGCCAGAAAGCAGTGAATCTACCTGTCGGGGCCAGCCCGCAGGTCTGTTGTCTGGCATCGCAGTGCGAAGTTCTTCAACTGCAGAGACGATATTCGAGCCACCCTGTTCGAGTCCTGCCGGCGACGCTGCAGGACCAAAATGAAGCGGCACGTTTGATTCCCCTTCACCTTCAACATTCCCCACGTCGTTGAGGTGGTTGATGATCATCAAGACATCCTGCGGCGTGATGCGGTTATCCCGGTTGACGTCCAGCAGGGGTACTGCTGTCCCGTCGACTCTGGTCTCGGGCAACTCCCTTATCCCGTTCTGGTTAAGGTCCAGGATGATCATCAGGGCGTCGATCGGACTGATATCGCCATCATCGTTAACATCCATCGGCGACACACTGTTGTGCCAGGGATTGGTCGTACTGACCACGAGTGCGACAGTCGCAGTCTCGCTGGCACCGGTCGCATCGCGCGCCTTGTATTTGAAAGTGTCCGTGCGGTTGAAACCGATGCTGGGCATATAGTCAAAGGAACCATCGCTGCGCAGTGTCAGGATTCCATGAGCCGTACTGCTGACCAGTTCGGCCGTGATGGCGTCGTCTTCGGCATCGCTGTCATTGGCCAGCACGCCGATGCCGGCAGCTACCACCAGCGGCAGATTTTCAGTCAGCGGGTAGACGTCATCCACGGCCCGCGGTACATCAGGCACGGCCGCTACATTGACCTGGAAAGTCTGTTCGACTGAGAGATTGTCGCCAGTCGTACTGAGCGTGCCGTCGAGGCCGCTATCGACCACGGTCACAGTGATCACCGCAGTTCCATTGGCGTCGGCGAGTGGAGTGAAAGTGAGCGTGGCGGTCGATGCGCCAGCCACATGAACCAGGACTGGATGTTGAATCAGCGACGGCAGACTACTGGTCGCTGTGATCGAAAGCAGCTGAGATTCCAGCGGACCTGGACTGATACCTGTCAGCGTGACCAGCTGCTGATCTGCGTCTTCCTGGATCGACAGGTCTACAAGCGGGGCCAGTGTGGGAACGTCGTTGACCGCATCCACCGTGACGACCATCGCTATGGCCGTGGTGCCATTGTCACCGTCAGTGGAAAGGTCGGCATCCAGGCCGCCGTCCTCAACGACCACGGTGACCGTGACTGTTCCGTGTGCATTGGGATGCGGTCTGAATGTGATACTCCCGGTCGTATCGGCTGAACTGTATTGAACCGTGGGTGCAGGAATAATGGAGTTGTCTGAACTGCTGGCGGTCACCTGCAGCGGCTGGATTTCTCCTCCACCCGCGCTGATGCCGGTTAAGCCGACCTGTTGCTCGGCCGCATCCTCGAGGATCTCTCGATCGGCGAGCAGATCAAGTGTCGGCAGGTCATTGACCGCCTGCACGGTGACGAGAATCGTGTCCTGGAAAGTTGCATTGTCGGATCCCGTTGCAAGGTCACCATCCAGGCCGCCATCTTCCAGTCTGACAGTCAGTACGGCGGACCCGCTTGCGTTCGCCAGCGGAAGGAACGTGAAGCTGCCACTGGAGTCGTCCGACGTGTAACTGACCACGGGCTGCTCTACCAGCAGCGTATTATTGCTGCTGACTGTCAGCCGTAACAACTGGCTCTCCAGCGGGCCAGCATTTATCCCCGTCACTTGTACTAGCTGGGATCCGGCATCTTCATTGAGCGTCAGATTGGCCAGACCGTCAAATACGGGAGCATCGTTGAGCGGTGTCAGCTCAATGCTGACCGTGCTGGGGGGACTTAGTGCTGACCCGTCATCGATGCGGTAAACAAAGCTGTCCTGGCCAAAGTAATTCGCCTGCGGGGTATAGGTGAATGTACCGTCAAGCGAAAGAGCCAGGCTGCCATGGGCCGGTGCGGTCACCAGCAGGGCCTTTAAAAGGTCGCTGTTCGGACTGCTGTCGTTCAGCAGCAGTGACTGGGCCGCCTCAACTACCAGGGCTTGGTCCTCTGCCGTTACAAAGCTGTCCGCGCCAGCAGTTGGAGCAACTGTAAACAACAAGCTGGCCGTGGTGTCACTCTGCGTGCCAGTCAGCTTCAGGCTGAGCGACTCGGCTCGCCCCGTGGCGGTGTAAGCGAGGTGAATAACTGTCCCCTCCGCTTGCGATACGACTGCTCCCGAGGCATCCACAAGCTCAGCCTGGATGGGCTGGCTACTGTTGACCAGTATGCTGGCTGGCGTGGCAGATGTTGAAACAGCGGTGTCGAATGCAAGCCAGGCGGTCGTGGCGGCCTGGACTGGCTGTTTGTCGACGAATCGTGATCCGGTGATTGTCCCCAGTTGCCTGGCCTTGTCCTCTGTGTTGTTTGTCAACGTGGCTGCTGCAGCTGTCCCTGGGGCATCGATCGAGATGACATAGCCAGCAACGGATGGGCTCGTTGAGGAGACCCGAAAGAAGTAATTTCCAGCTGGGAAATCCTGCAGCGTGAGCTGGTGATCACCCGTACCGCCGCTGGTGGCGATCTGGTTGCGGTCCTGGTCAAAGAGAGTGACAGTCAAGTTGAGGTTCAGCTTAATGGGAGCGACCAGCAGCCGGTCATTGCTGGTGCCGTTGGTAGCGAGCTGGAATGAAAACCAGTCAACGTCTGCATTGCTGGTGAGATTCAGCGCCGGGAAAATATTAGCGGGGCCGGTCAGGCGGCCAAGTTGATGTGCGTTGTGGATCGAGTTGTTCGATTCACTCCAGTCACTCCGGATGCTGCCAGCCTCATCGGTCTCGTTGTACAGGCGGTCGGTAAAACTGCCCCAGCCGGTGGCCGTCACGAAGTCGCTGTATTCCGTTGCGTATCCGTCAACTTCCGTGTTGCCGGGCAAGTAGATCGTCGATCCCGAACTGCTACGACGGTCATTTGTCTTGTTGACGATTGCGCTATTGAGAGCCTGGGCGACGTTGTCAGCCGCACTCCGGATCGTGTCGGCAATACTGCTGTCCCGCACGATTCCAGTTAGAAAGTGGCCCAGGTCACGCAGGTAAGACTGGTGGTAAACAGCACTGCTTGTCACGGCACCGACGATACCTTGCCAATCCTGGTCGGTTGCATCGTCACTGAGCGCGGCAGCGCTTAGCTGCTCGAGTGCCGTGGCAATAGCTGCGATGTTTGAGGTCCGCAGAGCAGAAGTTGTATCATCAAAACCATCGCCGGTCCGATACGACTCTTGATAGACGTCAACAATGTGGCTGGCGAACTGTTCCGCTGTCACTTGGGTGGGAGTATTCTCGAGAATCCGGAAGATGCCGTTGTAGTCGTACCCGGCCCCCCCCTCCAGTTCTTGGGATGCTACGATCACGTCGACGTTATCTTTCAACGAAAAGGCGACCTCGAAGGTGGCCATCAGGCATTCATCGAACGCCAGCACGTCAATCGGCGTTCCAGTGCTCGACAGGACGCCGGCAAGTTCTTCTGCGGTAAAAGCAGTGTCCGACTGGGATATGCCATCATTCGTGTCGAGGTTAAAGCCTTCCAGGCCAGACCCGTGGTCCCACATAATCAGGGCGTAATGATCTGCCGGGCGTTGGTCAGAGGCCCAGTCGATGAAGTTGGTCAGCGCAGCTGGCTGACTGGTATTCTGCTCACCAATTCTCTCGAATGGGCTGGCAATTGTAGCCGGGTTGTCGTCGGGGACGATAAACGCGCGTCCAACGTCACCCCAGGCGGCCTCGCCGGGCGTCGGGTAAGTTGTCCCCGCTGCACTCTGGTCCCAGAGTACAGCGATATTTACGCTGCTGCCGAGCCGTGCGGCAGCCTGTTCCATTTCGTTAATGTCGGCGAAAGCAAAACGCTCAAGGTCGTCTGCCGTCATATAGACCATGATGGTCCAGTCGCCGATGTTCTCGGCACTGTTGCTGCTGCGCGGTGACGAGATGCCCAATTGGTAACCGTTGGTCTGATTACCGCTGCCGTTGACTGCTGCATAGTATGTTCCGGCGGGTAAATCCTCCAGGCTGACCCGGCTTCGCCCAGCTGAGACTGTTGATCCGCGAACAACGGCGCCTCCACCATCCAGTAAATCCAGTTCGAGGTTGCCCTGGTTTGCGTCATATTGAATGGTCACGCTGTTGGCGGCACTGCCGTCGCCAATCGTGGTGAAGCGGAACAGATCCACGTCGCTAACGCTGTGGATTGTCAGGTTCTCCAGCGTTGTGCTACCAACCAACTGACCGGAGTTATTGTTTGACAGGCGGGTCGCTGTCGAGGTCGTGTTGTTTGCCCCTGCCTGCTCGTAAACATCCTCGCCCCAGGTAAACAGAGTCGGGGGGTCAACAGTCAACGTGTAGTCGGCAGATGTACTGCCTTCGTACCCCAGAACCTGAAGGAAATAGAGGTCCTCTGGCAAGCCATCAAGTGAAATCGATTCGCTGCTACTGTTGGCCAGCTCGGAGGACCGCAGCAGGTTCCAGCTGTCGTCGTAGAGGTGCAGGTCGAGATCCGATCGATGGCCATTAAAGGCCAACTCAATCGTGCTGGATTGTTCACCCTGGTCGACCGTTTCAAAACTGAACAGGTCAATGTCGTTTTCGTTGTGAATACTGAGCCCAGTCAGCGAGACCGGCTTGCCCAGTACGCCCAGATTCCAGAGAGCACCGGTTGTGTCATTGGGTTCAAAGCGATCGGCGGCCAGCGTTCGCGATTGCAGGAGTGTCAGCTGATAATCAGGATTTGTATCTCCCAGGCCGTACACCTGCAGGTAGTAGCTGATGGGAGCAAGATCGCTCAGATCGATCGTCTCCTGGTCCGTGGTCCCGTCGGCGTACTGGATCGGTATGAATTCGTCGCCTGACTTCTCGTACAGGACCATTCCCAGGTTGCCACGCTCGTGCTCAAAATCGAGTTCTATTCGGTCGCCGACAATGCCCCAGTCACCCAATTGAAATTGAAACCAGTCGTCGTCATTGGCTGCATCAATCGAAAGAGTCTTGTACTCGACACGACCATCAATGATTCCAATGTCCGTCGCATCCTGCCATTGATCGTCATCTTCGTGCGCATCGCTTGAGAGCACCGGCGGATAGACAACCCGTAGGTAATACTCGCCTGTGTCGGTTGCAGACGTGCCAAACACCACCGCCTGGTAATCGCCTGCGGCGAGCTGTCGAAAGTCAACTCGCTCAATGTCCGTCACGCCGTAGGATCCATCGATCAGATTGTTGCTTGCGTCGTATAACTCCAGTTCCAGGTCGCCAGCGGCGTGATCGAATTGAATCTCCACGAATTCAGCAGATGTACCGGCACTTGGAATCGTAAAGCTGAAGATGTCGTAGTCATCGGCGGTGATTGAGATATCCCGGATATCGGTGGCGCCGGCCAACGGGATGGCCTCGGAAAACAGGCCATTGGGTTCATATCGATCAACGTCGGCCGGTGCCGGACCAAACAGGTCCAAGGTGTAGGAGCTGCCTGCCACGAAACTGTTGTCAGCTGCGAATACGCCGACCTGGTACCAGCCGTAGTCAAGCCCGTCCAATGAGAGATACTCATTGGATAATGTGCTCGTGGCCTCTCGTATGAATTCCGAGTCGGCATCGTAGAGTACCAGGTCCAGATCGATGCTGTCTGTCTGGAAGGAATGGGCCTTGATGTAATCAGATTCAGTACCGCTGCTCTGCAAGAGGAACCAGAAAAAGTCCACATCGGCTGCTGTGTGGATACTGAGCTGTGTCAGCTGAAGACCGGGATTGATCTCTGGCAGCAGAGTCGTATTGTCACTCGTCTCTTTCCAATCGCCAGTGAACTGGTGGGGTTGAGCCGAGACGGTCAAGCTATAGTCGTTGCTGGCGCCGGAATAGCCGCCCACATAGACAAAATAATTGCGGCCCCCCTCTATTCCGGCCAGCTCAATTCGCTCGTTGTCGCTGGTGCTCTCTGAGGATTCCACCAGCAGCTGCTGGTCATCGAAGAGCTCCAGATCGAGGTCGCCATCGAGATGACTAAAATCGATCTGCAGAAAATCATTGGCGGTGCCAGTTTGGTCGAGCCAGAACGAGTACCAGTCGACATCGCTGCGACTGTGGATGCTAAGGCCATCGACCTGGAAACCGGCGGCCGCTCCCAGGTAAAAAGCATCGTCGATGCTGTCGTTGCCCTGGCCCCAGTTGCGTTCGTAGCCATCGCCGAGTGGCACGAGGTGTGAGAGTACGAGCCGCGGTTCAAGCTGTTCCAGACTAAACAGCCGGGCTGGTTTTGATGACCGGCGACGCCCTGGGCGGGACGCTCGCCGTCGTTGTGAACGGCGTCTCAACATTGTCGATCTCTCGTGTCATGCAGCGCCGTGCCCAACGCATGCTGTATGTCCAAATAAGCTCAAGGGACAGTACGCGTAGAGCTCACTGCCATTATACTCCCGAGGTAAAATCTGGCGCGAATATTGCGCATGGAGGCCCGATGAGGGGAAAGTGGTAGGAAATCACCTGGTATTTAGGTCATTTCCGCCCGCACGGTCTATTTCTGTGATGTGACGCCAACTCGACAGTACCGGCCGCTGGCTATCACGGCGGCAGGGACCGCCATTTCGAGTCGACCATGCATCGGGAGGGACAGGAGCGCCAAACAGCGACGAGCGAGGCAGTCAGACTCGAGAGCTGGGTTCTATTCGCGCCGTACCTGTGTTGAGAGCGTGTAACGGATTGGACCGTTCCTGTAGACCAGCTCGCCGTAAAACGCCACGTGACCGGAGTCGGGCCGGGGTATCTCGATTGAATAGACGCCATCACGCCCACGTACGGGCCGGAACGACCACCGCGCTTCACGAAAATCCAGGTTGGCAGAATGTGCTGACCAGAGCCGGACCATGCGAGGTTTGTCGGGGGCCGTAACGGTCAAGCGATAGTTGTCTCCCTCGTCCAGATGCTGCCATTGGAACTCGGGTAACGAGGCCTCCTGTGTCACCTGCTGGAAGAAGGCAGAGATGGTCTTCAACGCCAGCAACACTCCCTTGCCAAGACTATGGTCGGCGTTGGGGATATAGACAACGTGCTTGGATCCCTGCAGGTCATCCCAGTAGACATTCAATGAGTCGATCACCCAGTAGCGATCGTTGGTGGCGATCACGATTAACTTGGGTATCGTTATTCGATCGAGATACGTATGCGGGTCCATCATGACTCGCAAGCGGACTTCAAGATCCGTTTCATTTTCCAGCTTGACCAGTCCCTTGCTGGTGTACTCCTGGATCTGCTCGCTGAATTCACCCCAGGAATCGAGTTGCTTCTGCATTTGCGGAGTAAAGTTGAGTACGTCGATTACGATTGGCGCGATGGCAAGGATGCGGTCATCGACAGCGGGTGCCAGCCAAGTCGTCCAGCCGCGCTTGGAAGCACCGGTGAGGACGAAGCCATCAATCGCGTCACCCGACTGCTGTTTGACAAACTCGCTCACCGCGTCCATCGATTTGACGGCACTTTTGGTCATCGGGAACAGCAGCGGCCAGTTACTGTCTTTACTACTGAGGTACCGTAACCAGGTTTCGCTGATCAGGTCATCTTCGACGCGGTTACCGAGCAGCGGCTGGTTGGGGACCTGGGACAGGATCACAACACGAGCTCGGATGCTGCGTGCAACCATGCTCCCTATCCGCGTGGAAATCGCGGTCGGTTGCTCGCCGATGGAGCCACTGTTGATCAACAGCAATACCTGGCTTTTGTTCTCCAGTCGCGCTGGCTCGAAGATCTGCAGGTTGTGCTTCCAGGTAATCCCCTGCCATTCTTGTGAGGTCAGGGCCAGGCGATGTTCTGTGCCGCCGGGAATTCGCTGGGAGCTGACGAGTTGCCAGCCATAGGCAGGTTCAGGGCGAGCAATGTAGCGGGCTAATTCTTCTTCAGCTTGCTGGGCACAAGTCGAGCTGGCAAGTGAAAGCAGAAGCATCAGAGCAGCTGTAAAACGCATGGAATTGGCGTCCTTGGAAAGTACAGTCGAAAGGTCGATGGCTATTTGAGATTCGCGGTCTGTTCACGAATCCGGGTGATGATATGATCGAGGATCTTCGGCAGATGCAGGATGGCGCTGTAATGGTTCGCTTCCAGCATCATCTGGTGGTCGGGTTCCAGTCTGGCCACATCGGCCAGTGCCTTGGCTGAGGCGAGTGGAACGACGGTATCCTGCTTGGCGATGTACATCCAGGTAATCTGTCTGTCGAGCCTGTGCCCGAGCCGGGTCGGCTCCACCGGAGCCAGCAGTTGACGTAACTTCTCACCCTCGTAACCTGCCGCGGCAAGTTCTTCGCGGGCACTGGCTGTGTCCTTCTGGCCACTGGAAATCATCTCGTACAGCTGTCCACCGGCGAGCATGATGAAGCAATCGTCAAAGCCATTATCGAGTGATGCGCTGCATGCCACCACGAAACCTCCCAGGCTGGTCCCCTGGACTGCGATATAGCGGCTGTCGACGGCCGGCAAGGCTGCCACGGCATCTCGCGCCCGCCGTACGTCGGCACTCCCCTGTTGCAGCGTCCGCACCAGCTGGGTCGCCGCCTCGGGACGACCCTCCCCGCGTCGCTCTCCGTAATATGGCAGTTGCACGAGGAAGCCATGAACGCCGGAGGCCTGCATGCTGCGGGCAAAAAGACGGCCCACTTCCATTGCACTGCCCGATTCATGAACCACCACCACTGCCGGTGCTCGCTTGGCAAGACCCTCGTCGTCGCGGACCGCATGCCATTCCACGGTGACTCGGTCATTCACCTCAGCCCCGGTTGGCAAGGGGCTGGGAAAGGAGACAAGCCAGGGATAGCGGCCATCGGTCGCCTTCTCCACGCGGACAGGAAAACGACTTCGTTTCCACCAGAATCCCTGCAGGCATTCCCGCGCATCAGCGGTTGAGTCGCGCCCCATACGCAGCGTATCACGGGCAACCCATTCACCCGTTTCAGCCTGTACCGACGCACTGCCTGCCAGCCAGCAGGCGACAATGAACCAGATGATTCTGTCAGCTTTCATGGTCTGCTCAATGCGAGGTAAGTTTTGTGGATGGGAGTAGACCTTATCAGTCTATCTTCTCTGAGGGCAGGGACTCTGCTTCCGAAAGATCCCACCCGACCTGTAGAATAATCAACAGCCACTGGACTGTCATTTCCCTGCGGGGAATTCCATTGGCCCAGCAGGTACGATAGAGCTGGTTTGATCGATGGGACAAGCATGACAACAGACACCGCCTTCCAGATGTCCGCCTCCAATATCCGCTATGGGCAGGGCACGACTGCCGAAGTGGGGATGGACCTCGTGGACATGCAGCTGAAGCGGACGCTGGTGGTAATCGATCCAGCGCTTGTTGACCTGCCCGTTGGCCAGACCGTTATCGAGTCACTTAACAGCAACGGCGCCGGATTCGACCTGTTCGATGAAGTCTCGGTCGAGCCTACCGATAGCAGTTTTCAGCGAGCTGCCGAAGTTGCCACGGCGGGAGATTATGACAGCTTCGTTGCGGTGGGTGGCGGATCGGCGATCGATACGGCCAAGGCAGCCAATCTCTATTCGACCTACCCTGCCGAGTTTTTTGATTATGTCAACGCGCCAATCGGTCGTGGTAATCCTGTGCCGGGACCACTCAAAACGCTAATTGCCATACCAACCACTGCTGGCACGGGTAGTGAGACGACCGGCGTGGCGATATTTGATTATGTCGAGAAACATGCCAAGACCGGGATTGCTCACCGTTATCTGAAACCGACGCTCGGTATCATCGATCCGGACAACACGCGGACATTGCCGCCTGCAGTTGCCGCAGCGACTGGCCTGGATGTACTCAGCCATGCGCTGGAATCGTTCACGGCGATCCCCTTTACGGCGCGGCCTCGTCCGGCTCGCCCGATTCAGCGGCCTGCCTACCAGGGCACCAACCCGATCAGCGATATCTGGGCCATCCGCGCACTGGAAATGGTGAGAGATTACCTGCCCCGCGCGGTCGCCGATATTGGCGACGAAGAGGCGCGAGGCCAGATGCTGCTGGCTGCTGCCATCGCCGGGATCGGTTTTGGCAATGCCGGCGTCCATCTGCCGCACGGCATGTCCTACCCGGTGGCCGGTATGGTCAGCACTTTTCATCCGCCAGGTTACGACGTTGATCACGCCCTTGTCCCACATGGGATTTCCGTGATTCTCAATACGCCAGCCGTGGTCCGCTTCACGGCCCCGGCCTGTCCCGATCGTCACCTGCGTGCAGCCCAGGCGTTGGGCGCTGAGATCGACGGCGTGCCGCTTGAGGACGCCGGGGATGTGCTGGCAGCTGAAGTGATTCGCTTTATGCAGCAGCTGGGCATGCCCAGCGGTTTGGCGGCAGTCGGTTATAGCGACGCCGATATTCCGGCATTGGTCGAGGGGACACTGCCCCAACATCGAGTGACCAAGCTTTCACCGATTGAAGCGGGCCCGGATGAGCTTACGCAACTGTTCAGTGATTCGCTGACAATCTGGTAGGTCTGATCCAGCGGCAGGTAGAGAGTTCATGACAGATAACGGGGACCAACGCGAGACTCGAGCCGCCAGGAGATGGAGCTGGCGGCGTAAAGTCCTGGCACTCGCCAGCTCCATGCTGCTCTCACTGCTGGTCGCCGAACTTGGCCTGCGAGTTGTCGGCTACCGTCCGCTTTATGTGAACCCGGAACAGAGTATGTTCTGGGAGTATCATCCCAGGCTGGGTTGGCACCACCGTCCCGGCCAGGTCGGTCGCTTCAGTAAGCTGCAGTTTGATACGGCTGTCGAAATCAATCAGCGCGGGCTACGCGATCACGATTACACGCTGGAAAGAAAAGCTGGTAGACGACGTCTGCTGGTGCTCGGTGATTCCTTCACCTGGGGTTTTGGAGTCGAACAGCCAGAGATCTTTACCGAGGTGGTGGAATCGCTGTTCGATGATGTCGACGTTATCAACGCCGGTGTCTCCGGTTACAGTCCAGACCAGGAGTTGACCTGGCTGAGTGAAGAGGGCTATCGCTACCAGCCAGACCTGGTCCTGTTGGTCCTGTCGGGCAACGATGTCTGGGGCAACCACCAGCGCGTGATATCGTTCGTCTATGGCAAGCCGGTGTATCAACTTGAGCCAGACGGGAGTCTCACGCTGACGAACGTGCCAGCTCCGACACCACGATTCTCGGTACGGCTAAGGCACCAGCTTCGTCAGCGATCAAGCCTGGCGCAGCTGCTGATCAGTGGTCTGGAGCGGTGGCGCTATCGCAGTCAATCGCAGCCTGGGCAGACCGAGTCGGCGGGGGTAACGGCCCAGTCGCAGGGTGGCCAGGGAGCTCCCTTTCCGCTCACGATGGCCCTGATCAAGGAGATTGATCAAGTCTCGAGGAAACATGGCGCCCGCCTGGCGATCGTCACAAATAGCATTTACTGGGCACCCTGGCCCGACGGCGATTACCATGACTTCGTGAACCAACTGCAGCAGGCAGGCTACCCGCTGCTCGATATCGACGGCCTGCCCGGTTACGACAAGTCGCGACTGCAGATTCCAGGGGATCGACACTGGAACGCTGCAGGTCACAAACTGGTCGGCAACGCAATTCATGACTGGTTGGTCAAGCAGCAGTTACTGCCCTAGGCCGGCATCTGACAGCACCTGCTTTGATAACTTGCAGACCATCGTGTAGGCAGGGTCGAAGATGTTGCCCACGTCGTAACGAACACACTGAGCCATCAACAGATGTGCGCCCAGCGGATCAAGGTCGTAGTCCTGTTCCAGCCAACGGACCATTTCGCTGGTTGCATGCTGGGTTGCCTGATCGAGCGGTCGGGCATTGCCACAAGTGAAGATCCACTCATCGTTTTCTCCACGTGGCCAGCCCAGCGTTCGCTGCTTGACCAGGTCCAGGCGAAAACGGACATCCATCGAGATTTCGATACCACTCCCGACGATCTCACCGTCACCCTGGGCTGCGTGGCCGTCACCCAGGAAGAACAACGCTCCGGGTTCAAAGACCGGGAAATAGACTGTACAGCCGGCAACGAATCCGCGGTAATCCATGTTGCCGCCATGCTGGGCCGAGGTTGCCGTGGAAATGGCCTGGCCCCCGGGGGCTGCCACGCCGAAGCAGCCAAGCATCGGAGCCAGGGGAATGACGAGGTTGCCCAGTTTTGACGGTGGGCTCAGCAGCGTGGCAGTCCCCTGCTCGACGTTCACGTCCCATTCCGCCAGGCCAGCCTCCGGTCGCTCAGGCACATGATCCGGATCCAGTACGTTGCCGGCGATTGCCGAGCCGCAGAAGCCATAACTGCGGTTGGGGATCACGCTCTCAATCTGTACGACCAGCATGTCACCGGGCTCGGCACCCTCGACGTAAAACGGCCCCGTCTGGGGATTCCCACGCTCGGTGATCTGCTCACGGTGCAGGTCAAATCCGCGTGCATCAACGGTTGTTGTCTGGATAGAATCGCCAGGCTGCACGTTCAAGACCGCTGGATGGGGGCCGAGCGTGCGAAAATAATGCTGGGGAACGAAGTCGTGATGCATGGTCGGATCTCCGCAACGAACTAGCGAACATATTCTGGCAGGAACTGCTTCCAGTTCTCGTGAATAATGTTGTGAATCATCTCCTCGGGAATACGTGGCAGCGCCGTCCCCTCAACGATCTTGTTGACCTTGGACTGTCCGGCGATTACCTGGGCTGGTGTGGCGGAGGGAAAGTCGGAGCCAAAAATCAACTTGTGCTCAACTCCGTACTCAATCGCCGAGATGAAAGCCTGGTAATGTCGTAGCGGTCGATAGTGAAGAGCTGAAATGTTGGTGTACATGTTGGGGTGCTTGCGGATCAGCACCACGCACTCGTCTTCCCAGGGATGGCCCATGTGGGCAATGATCATCCTCAGGTCGGGACAGGCGATGGCGATATCCTCCAGCAGGATTGGGTTGGCATATTTCAGCGGCCCGGTCCGTACAAATGACGTGCCCTGGTGAATGTTGACCGGAATTCCCAGCTGCTCCGCCTTGCGAAACAAGGGGAGATGAGAGGGATCCTGCGGATCCCAGTTCTGGTAAATCGGCGAGCACTTGAGTCCCCGCAGGCCGAGGTCGTTGACGTAGTACTGCAGCTGTTCAACGCAGTCCTCGTCATTGGGGTCGACACTGCACCAGCCAATAAAGCGATCGCTCTGCTGCTGGACGAAGCTGGCAATTAATTCCTGGTCCGCGTTGATTCCACAGAAGGGAGCCTTGATGCCAAACACGATCACCCGATCCATGTCGGCGGTCGCTTCCAGCAACTGCTGAGGACGCGAATCAAAGGCGTTCGCCTGCTCGACATCGCTGCCGGCGAAGTAGACGTCCTCACTCAGTTTCATCTTGGCTCGCTTTGCCTCCCAGGCAAACTCGACGAATTCGTCGTCCAGGTGCTCGGGGTACCACATCAAGTTGGTATGCGTGTCAAACAGCATCAGCCGAGTCCTTGTCAGGGTGCAGGTTGGAATTCAGGGGTTCTGGATCGGGGACCACGGCGCGGCTGGGACGGACAAACATCCAGCAGATTGCAGCGGCAAGATAAAACGCCGCGTGCATGTAGACAACCTGGTTCCAGTCTGTGATCTGGGTGTCGTCCAGGTGCACAAGGTCCATGCCCATGACCCGGACTGTCACCTCGTTGGACGTCCCTTTCAGGATGTCCATCATGCCACCCAGGATGGGGGTCACCAGGACACCGCTTAGGCAACCTGCCATGTTCATGATGCCGGCCAGGACTGCAGTATGCCTGCCGCTCACGTCGAGAGTCGCAGCCCAGGTGGCGGGGGAGGCAAAGCCCGCAAAAGTAGCCCCCAGTGCAATCAGAGTGACAAAACCGGCGGGCGTTACGGCCTGGGCCGAAAGGTAGGTAAGAATGGCTGTCAGGATCAGCGAGACGACCGCCACCGACGTGCGACTTATTCTCTTGCTGCCGGTCCGTTTCAATAACCAGTCGATCAACATGCCTCCTACCAGACCTCCGACCACCGCGCCAATCAATGGCCACTTTGTATAGATTCCAGCCAGCTCCGCATCCACATCGGCAAACTGTCGGCTGAGGAACTCGGGGAAAAAGGTGACGAAGAAATTGTAGCCGGCTGCGCGACAAAAGGCCTGCAGGCAGATTGCCCAGAGGTTGACGGAACAGAAGGCAAACAACAGGTTTCGCCGTGTAAAAAATGGGCCGGGATCCACCGTGTCTGGCAACGGGCTGGAGCGGATCAGATCCCTTTCAGCGTCGTTTGCCCAGGGGTGCTCTGACGGTTTGTTTCGAAATAGTGTCAGGAAGGCAACCGACCAGAAGATCGCCACGATCGTGTAGACCTGGAAGATGACCCGCCAGTCGAAGTGGCCTGTTAATCGGCCGGTCACGTCCATTGCCAGTGCGCCGCCGATGGACATCGAGATGCCAACGAAAGCCGACATCAGTCCCCATTGCTTTTCCGGGAACCAGTCCTTGAGGATCTTGAAGGTAATCGGGACAAAGCCCGCCTGTACGGCTCCGAACAGGAAACGAATCACCTTCAACGGTACCAGGCCATGCGCCGCTGCGGTGGCCAGAGTGAGTAGTGACCAGGCGATACTCAGTAGCGTCAGCCCCCAGCGACTTCCAATGCGATTACCCAACCAGCCACCAGGAACCTGGAAGAGCAGGTAGCCCAGCGAAAAGAGGCTCATCACAGCCCCCATCGCAGTGCTTCCAAAACCGAGTTCCTGCTGGATCGCCTCATTCGTGACTGCCAGGCAGTGACGTGTGAGATACAGGCTGACAGCTCCGCTGGCAATCAAGGCCGCCACCATGTAGCGAACCCGTGTGGCCGCCGGCTGGTCAGAATGTGGTGGCGTGCTGGACATGGTCGCTCTGGCAGACGGTTCTGGGTCGATAGCCCCGGATCGCATAACATCATGACATAATTACTCAGTCGGTGTGATTGCAGCCAGTTGAGACCGCTGACCACAATAAGCCCTACGCCAGTCGCTCTCCTGGAGGATCGTTACGGATGCCTGATGCCGCCCCACTGTCAGATCGTAGCCGGGCCCTGCTGGCCTTCCCCAGTACAGCAACACTGACCACGGTTCTCTCCAAGCAGGGACTTTGGAATACGTTCGTCACTGGAGCCGGCCCGCTGAACGCCATCAAGCGGATGATCGGCGTCGCCTACACACTGCGTTACATTCCCTCGCGTGAGGACCTCGATCACGATCTCGTGTTTGATAACAGCAGCGACCCGCAACGAATTGCGATCGAGGCTGTTGGTCCGGGTGACGTGCTGGTGATCGACGCTCGCGGTGACCAGCGAGCTGGAACGATGGGGAATATCCTGGCAGCCCGGATGGTAGCCCGCGGCGCCGTGGGCATTGTGACCGACGGCTGCTTCCGCGACTCGCCAGCTATCGCCGCGATGGAGATCGCCGCCTATTCCCGCTCTCCCCATGCCTCGACGAACAAGACAATCCACCATCCGATCGAAGTCCAGGTGCCGATCGGCTGCGGAGGCGTTGCGGTCTATCCCGGTGACGTGCTGGTAGGTGACCAGGAAGGTGTGGTGGTCATCCCAGCGACGATTGTTGATAAAGTTGCCGAGCTGGCGGCCGACCAGGAACATCGCGAGGACTTTATTCTCAGTCGAGTTGTAGCGGGCAATCCGTTACTCGGTACCTACCCGCCCGACGAGCAAACAACAGCAGCGTACGAACTTTACTGCCAGCAGAACCCCAAGCCGAGTGACTCCGTTGACAGTTAGCAGCGAGGTATGAGCGCGATGACCTCGTGCTGCCGATCGAGAGGCAGCGACCTGCTAGATCGTGGAAAACGCACAGCAGCCGCCATCTGCTAGCCGTGGGGGGAAATGCCTTTGGCGAAGTCTCTCGGGTTACGTTAAAAATAGAGCTGACGCGTCGGACACATTTGCTCAGAGGTCGACAATGACAAACAACAATGCGGCACGGTTCCTTGCCGAACATACAAACCTGACCCGGCGTTTTTTCCTTGGGCTCGGTGCTGGTGGGGCAGTTGCACTTTCCTACTGGCCCGCCGCTGCCGAAGAAGCCCTGCCGCCGCTGCTTGAAAAAGCGGTTGCTGAGCTGGAAACCTATCTGACACGTCAGGACGATTTCCGTGATGTCTCGCGTGGAAAGCCGATCCCCCACACGCTGGATGAAGAGGCTCGCAGCAAGGTTGGCATGACGCCTGACAGCTGGCAGATGGAGGTCACAGGCGACCCGGAGAACCAGCCCGACTTGCGTACTCCGCTGACAAAGGCGGATGGTAATGCACTGGACTTTGCCGCCCTGATGGAGCTTGGTAAGGACAAGGCAGTTCGCATTCCCAAGGTCATGACGTGCAACAATATCGGTTGTCCGTTGGGTATGGGCATCTGGGAAGGAGTTCCCTTGCGTGACGTGATCTGGAAGGTCCAGCCGCGCCGCAATGTTCGCAGGCTGTTTTACTATGGCTATCACAATGACGACCCGGCGCAGAAATTCCAGAGTTCGCTGCCGATCGGGCGCGTGCTGGAAGATCCACTCGGGCTGCCACCGATCATTCTCTGCTACAAGCTGAACGGCCAGCTGCTCACGCCAGCACGCGGCGGGCCGGTACGGATCGTCGTTCCAGAGGCGTATGGATTCAAGTCGGTGAAGTGGATCACGAACATCGTGCTGACGAATCTCCATCATGCGAATGACACCTACGCCAACGGGAACAATGACATAGATAGCCCGTTGAAGACTTTTGCCGCCACGATTTCGATTCCGACAGAGGCCAAAGCAGGGCAACCCCTACCCGTCACCGGATATGCCCAGGTGGGAGTCTCCGGCCTGACTCGCGTGCAGTACTGGGTAACACCACGTGATGCCGAGCTGCCTGCGGGGGATCGTTATTTCACCAAGGCTCCCTGGCAGGATGCCGCGATCCTACCGCCGCCGGCGAACTGGGGTGGCGACTTACCCGATAACACGATTCCCCCCGCAACCATCGGTTTCGATGACGAGAGTGGGCGCCCCAAACAGTGGCCGATGCGACTGGCCAAAGTACACTGGGCTGCCCTGGTAGCAGGGCTGGAGCCTGGCGAGTACACCTTCCGTTGCCGCACGGTGGACCAGAATGGAATCGCTCAACCGCTACCCCGACCCTTCGATAAATCGGGTCGGAATTCGATCGAGAAGATCGGCATCACCGTGAGCGGCTAGGTATCGAGTTCTCCCAGTAACTCAAGCCAGGCCTCTCGCTCGGCCTCCGGCGTAAAGGCGGGCTGCAGTTCGACAATCCGCTGCTGCAGACGGTTGAGCCAGTGTGGTTCCGCCTGGGCAAACAGGATCATCTCACGTAACTCACTCGTGCTGCCACAGCTGAACAGACCCGGATAGTCATCTCCCAGCAGCCCAATGTTACCGGCTACTCGGCTGGCCAGGATCGGAGTACCACAGGCGATCGCCTCAGAAATAACATTGGCTCCGCCTTCCGAACGAGAACTGTTGACGAACAGCCGACTGCGTTCGATCAACTTAAGAGCCTGGTGCGGTGGTCTCTGGCCGACCCAGCGATACCGCCGGTTATTTGCCATTTCCTTGCGCGCACGCTCGGCCAGGGCCTCGTCGAGGGCGCGGCCGACATGAGTGACAAAGACCCGAAGTTCCGACGGTATGTCACGAATCGCCAGCGCCGTTCGCAGCGGATCCTTGACGTAGCGTAGATTGGAGACGACACAGACCTCGAAAGCAGATGCCATCGGTGGGGCGGGTTTTTCCGGAGCTTGGGCCGCCTGGTAGATCGTCAGCGTCTTGCGGCGGAGTCGGGCTGGCAATTGCTGGGCAGCCAGTGGTTGCAAGGCGACTAGCCGATCGGCCAGATCGAGTGACTTGAGGCAGCGACGACTGAGTGTCCGCCGGTAGATGTCCGTTCCCGCCAACAGCACGATGATCGGCTGACCAGGGCACTGGCTGGCAAAAGAGTCGATCGAACGGCCCGACTTTTCAGCGTGAATTGCCAGTAGCGTATCGCACGGCTCGCCATTCCACTGTTCGACCACCTTGCATTTGACAGCCGTCTCCTTGAGTAGCCAGGAAATCCGCCGGGCCGTGGTAAAGTTGCCAGTTGCGGAACTGGGTCCGTGCGGTGTGACAATCGTCAGTTTCATGGTTGGCCAGGGGAACAAAAAAGCGGGACAGGCACGAGGCCCATCCCGCTCTGATGAGAAAATGTGTTGTGGCTAGCCTCTACTTTTTTGGCTCAACCTTGAACACCTGCTGCAGGACCCGGTCGATTTGTCCGGTCGCCATTTTTGATGTGGGTGCAGCAGCTCGAGCTTCCAAGAGAATCACCTTGGCAGCATCTTTGTCAGTTCGATAAGTGATCATCGACTTGAGGTAAAGAGCTTGTTGTAAGCCTTCACCGGTTGGCTTCTTCTCTTCCAGCAGGGCATTGATCTTGACCAGTACCTCTTCCGGAGTCGAATTACGTAAAGTCTGTTGGATCTTCTGAAGCTCTGACTTGATCTCCGCCGTTTGCACGGCACCCTCGTACTTGGGTTTCAGGCCAGCGGCACCATCCGCATCCAACGTGATGATCTCTGCAATCATGTCCTTGTAGGTGCCGATTGCAAGTTCGCTGTCGATCAGTGAAATTGCCTGGTCAAGCAACTTGGCCCGCTCAACCCCGTCGGCCTGATCGGCCTTGGAGAGAAACTCGTTTCGCTCGGCCAGGATCGTGGACTTGGCAGCCAGGTCGCCAATCCATTTTTCAGCTGGATCGCCGCCGTAACCGGACTGGCGATGATAGGGCCGGCCCTGTTCATCGGCGAGGATGACCGTCGGCACGCCAGTGATCTTGTACTGAGCACTCAACTTGCGGTACTGGCTGATCTCGTCCATCGACTGTTTCGACTTGTCGCGAGGACTATCCAGCTTCAGCAAGATGAAGTGCTTCGGCGCCTCGGTCTTGAAGACGTCGGTCACGAGTACGGTCTTGTGCAGCTTGATACAGGGAGGGCACCAGTCCGAGCCGGTGAATTCCATCAGGATGCTCTTACCGGTCTTGGCGGCTTCGGCCTTGGCCTCGGCAAAACTCACGGTCCAACCCTCGTCAACCGCCAGGGCGGACGGCGTGGCAACCAGGGCCACGGTCAGGGCCAGCAATGTCAGGCTGGCGATGGATCTGTGCGTCGTTTTCATTTTGTGCTCACAGTTTGCTTGGAGACAGGTATGTCTGTAACACGAATCGGGAACCCAAAGTATAATCTGCCGAGCCCACATGAGTACAGAGTCCGTCGATGTTGCTGCACTACAAATGACCGCTTTTCACAGGATAAAACAGCTACCCTTCGACGGTCTGGCGCATTTTGTCCAGACCCTTGACGGCCACCTCAAGCGGATCCTGCTGCCAGAGATCTTCCCTGAATAACTCCAGGGAGAGTTGCCGGTCATAGCCTGTCGCCAGCAATAACTCAATATATCGCGCCAGGTCAAATTCACCGTCGCCGGGCATCACGCGGTCCTTGTCATGTTGCAGTTCTCGAGCTGGTTCAGCTGGCACGTCGTTGTAGTGACTAATCGCTATCTGGCCTGCCGACAGCAGGCTGATGGATTCCAGCGAACCACCTCCACGAAAGATATGGAAGGGATCGAGCACGGTGGAAACATCGGCATGCCTGGCCCGGGTCATCACATCCAGCGCGTCTTCAATGGTATTGAGCTGGTCGACAAAGCCGAGGAATTCCATCGCCGGCTTGACTCCCATCGTTGCACCGATCTCAAGCAACTCCCGATAATGTGCTGCTCCACGGTCGTAGTCTGCCGCTTCACCGGGCGGGCCGGCGATGATATAAGGGGCACCGATTTCTGCGCTGTTCGCCATCCGCCGCTTGCATTCGTCGAGGGCTGCCTGGTGCTGCTGGCCCTCGGATTCAAACCAGCCGGCCAGGTAAATCGTTGTCGGGACCTGTAAGCCTCGATCGTCAACCGCCTTGCGAATGTCGGCAACACTCCCTCCCTGTTCCAGGTAAGCATCGATGTGGTCATGCCACAATTCGATCGCCCCGTAACCCGCTTCCGCGGCCACGTCGATTTGCCGCATGATCGGCGTTGTCATGATCGTGCTGGCGTTGAGGCAGTAAGTAAGTCTGGTCATGGCGCGGTTCTCTCCACAGATTGGGTCTGCCTGGCGTTGCTGGATGTTGTTTTAACGGCCTGCAGTGCCCGGGACAATTACGCTACCTCTACCAGCCCTGGATGTCAGGGCCGTTTGACCTCACGATACCCCTCCGGCCGTGAGGGGAGTAAAGCTACGGCCGATTCGAAGTCTACCGCCCGTTGATGGCGGATCACCTGACCCTCGGCGCTGTCCAGACGTCGACAGCTTAGTAGATCGGCGGTTATTTCCACAACGTCGTATCGCGCCACGGACGGCTCGGTCGCCGAGCCGTGGTATTCCACCAGCATGTCATCCTCGATGGCCCAGCGGAAATCCAGGTCGATCCGCTGGTAGGTTTTGAACTGCTTGTCCATCATGACTTCCAACATTCGGGCCTCGCCGCTGGCCGGGTAATAGACTACCCAGGCGTAGACCGTGTTGCCCTCCTCCTTGCGGCCCTGCCAGGTTCCCTGCAGCAGCTGCGCCAGCGGTGAGTTGGGGTCTGGTGTGGCAGCGCCGCTGGTCGAGACCACAGGTCGGTAGAGACGGGTTGTTGCGGCATCGGAAAAGTTGGCAGGAAAGGCCGATAGGCCCTCTGCCAGCTCAAGCAGGCCGTCACTGCGCAGCTGAGCAAGGTGGTATTCCTTGTCGTTTTCGAGCTCAATGATCAGCTCAGCAGGGTCCTCGGAAGAATCCAGGCGGTAACGCCCTGTGGTTAACTCGCTGCCGTTGGATTCAACCCGAAACAGGCCATCGGTGGCGAAATGGACGACGATCTGGGTATCGCCTTGCAGCGGCGTGTTATCCTGCTGCACCAGTTGCCAGGCCCCCGTCAGGTCGCGAACGTGGCTGCTGTGCTCCGTTGGCGCGTCAGTTTCTGTTGCTGAGCGACAGCCGGCAGTTGCCAGCAGCAGGCTGATCAGCAGTACCGGGCATTTAGGTCTCATCGAGCAGAGGCCGGTTAGAGTCTGAGTTGGTAGGGTGACGTCGGCCGTATGGCAGATGCGACAGGCACCGCTCACGCGATCACGTCGTGTACCACCTCGCCATGCACATCGGTGAGGCGGAAGTCTCTGCCGCTGTACCGGTAGGTGAGCTGCTTATGATCGAGTCCCATCAGGTGCAGGATGGTGGCATGCAGATCGTGCACATGGACACGATTCTCTACGGCGGTCAAACCGAAATCGTCGGTGGCGCCATAATTGAAACCTGGTTTGACGCCGCCGCCTGCCATCCAGACGGTGAAGCCGTAGTGATCGTGGTCGCGGCCCTTCTGGCCCTCGGACGTTGGGGCGCGGCCAAATTCACCGCCCCAGATGACCAGTGTCTCGTCCAGCAATCCTCGCTGCTTGAGGTCAACCAACAGAGCTGCGATCCCCTGGTCGCAGGCATCCGCCAAACGCTTGTGGCCACCCACAATGTCGCCATGACCCGTGTCCCAGGCGATGTCATATCCATCGATTGAATGTGATAGCTGGACCATTCGTACGCCACGTTCAATCAGTCGGCGAGCCAGCAGGCAACCCTTGGCATATTCCGTGGGACCGTAGAGATCCATCGTGGCCCGCGTTTCGCCAGCCAGGTCAAATGCTTCCGGCACCGCCATCTGCATACGAAAAGCCAGCTCCATTGCCTGGATATTTGCTTCCAGCCGCTGATCCTGTTTCTGACGGGCCAGGTCCAGTCGATTCAGCTGCGATAGCAAGTCAGCCTGTTGCCGCTGGTCACTACCACTGAGGACCTGGTTCCGCAGGTCGCTGATCACCTTGTCTTTGTGCATGCTGCCAATATTCACATAACAGCCAGCATGTGCTCCGGGCAGGAAGCTGCTTCCCCAGTTGGCCAGCTTGCCGCGCGGAGCCGCGCGGGGTGACATGGCCACAAAGCCCGGTAGATCCTGACTCTCGCTTCCCAATCCGTAGGTTAACCAGGAACCCATGCTGGGTCGGTTTGGTTGCAGATGTCCGACGTTCATCATCATGATGGCGCCGGCATGTTCAGGGATATCGGTGTGCATCGAGTGGACAAAGCAGAGTTCATCGACAAGTGAACCGATGCGCGGAAAAATGTCACTGACCCACTTACCCTGCTGGCCGTATTGCTTGAAACCAAAAGGCGACTGCATCAAGCCATTCTTTGTATTTCGCAGGGACTTGCGGTCCACTGACTGAGGCCGTTCACCCTGGTGTTTCTTCAGCATCGGCTTGTAATCAAAGGTGTCGACCTGGGAGGGCCCACCCGGCATGAAGAGTTGGATGATCCGCTTCGCCTTGGGTGCAAAGTGCGGCGCCTGGGGAGCCAGTGGGGTGGAATTCGCCGCCTCGCTGGAATTTGTCTCAGCCAGCATGCCTGCCAGGGCCAACGAACCGAAACCAGCGCCCATGCGGTGTAACATGTCGCGTCGGCTGCAGGGAAGATTCGCGAAATTGTGCATCGTGTCACCTTTTTCTCTGGCCGGGATAACTCCCGAACATCAACATTCAGTATAGGAATCCCCTCGTCTCGCGACGAGAGTGATCCTTTCTTGTGGGCTAACGCAAGAACATGAACTCATTGGAGCTAAGCAAGACCTGGGCATATTGTTGCAGTCGCGTGAGCTTTGAACTGGCTAACTGGGCGGGCTCGTTAGCGGGTTGGTTTGCCCCGTCAATCGGGCGATCACTCTGGTAAATATGGTCGACGTTGATATGGCCCCAGCCGCCATTTCGCTGATCGACGATTTGAATGATGGCCCGTTTACCAGCCAGTTCGATCACATCCCAGCTGGCCCAGGCAAGTTTCTCGCTGCCGCCGCCGCGATCGTTCGGACCGGTGGCAGTCCGTACTACCTGGCCATCGACGATCAAGTTGATACAGGTAACACCTGGGTATTTACCACCTCCCACAAGGAAGTGAATCTGTTTTCTGTCGATCTTTATTTCTGGCGAGGTGAGTGTGCCGAGCGTGCCGTCGCCCTTGAAAAAACTGTTTACCAGGCCACGACCACGAAACCCGTTGACCACCATTTGCCCAGGAAGCGTACCCTGTGCGGGCCCAGGTCCGAAGGCCTCGCCGGTTGTCTTCCAGTTGCCGTAACCGGGGCCTTCAAAGTCGGCGATCAGCAGGTCGGCGTCGGCGGTCGGCGTCTTCTCGGCAGCTGGCCTTGGCTGGAGTTGCTCGCGGCCCAGGAATGCCATGCCGAGTCCCTGTTCATCGCTGGTCGGCTGCCGGCCATAGAGGATCTGGTAGGCTCCCTGGATCCGATCGGCATCATTGTCAAACTGGCGCTCCAGTCGCTGGGCGAACTGCTCCGCCCGCTGGACCATGAAGCTGCTGTTGAGCATGAACAGGAACTGTTGAGGCACCGTGCTGGTGACACGCTTGGCCATGGTCGCACGGGGTGCCGGAAAGTCGAACAATCGCAGAAACTCATCCGAGGCATAGCGATCACCATTGCGGCTGATCACGGTGTAAATCGTACGGCGCTGATCTGTAAGCAGGTGATCGGTGGGTGGCCCGCCGATCACGGTGGCGAGTTCCCCGCTGGCCAACAGCAGACTGTCGCGCCACGATTCGACCGTCAGTCGGCGTGGTGAAAACCGCCACAGCAGACGATTATCGCCATCGTATTTAAAACCTCGCTCATCATAAGCCGAACTCATTTGGTAAGTTGCCGAGAGCATGATCGTGCGATGCAGTTGCTTGATCGACCAGCCCTGTTGAACGAATTCTGAAGCCAGCCAGTCCAACAGCAGCGGGTGCGACGGGGCTTCCCCCAGCGTTCCAAAATTACTGGGTGTGGCTACCAGCCCTGTGCCAAAATGCCACTGCCAGATACGGTTCACGATCACGCGTGTCGTGAGCGGATTGTCGGCTGACGTGATCGAATCCGCCAGGTCCAGCCTGCCACTGCCGCGCTGGTAGGCGAGCGGCTCTGCGCCATCCACGATCCGTAGAAAGCGACGTGGCGCAACCGCCCCCGGCTTTCTCAGGTTGCCACGCAGTGCGACGGTCATGTCCTTGTTGCCGGAGTCTCGCACGGCGTGCACCACCGGCAGACCGCCTGGGGCTGATTCCTGCAGTTGCCTACGCTGCTCGTCCAGCTCTGCCAGACGAGCTTTCTCCACGTCGGACGGTTCGCGTTTTTCCGCCTTGAGTTTGTCTTGGATCTGTTTGCTGGCATTGTTGGCCGCCTGCATGCCGGCATCGTATTGAATCTTCTGCTGAACAAGTTCCGGCGTCCCAAAAGGGTGAACTCCCTCGGATGTATTATTGAAGATGCCTGCCAGCGAGTAGTAATCCAGTGTCGGGATCGGGTCGAACTTGTGATCATGGCACCGAGCGCATGAGACTGTCAGTCCCAGCAGGCCACGGGTTATCGTGTCGACGCGATCATCAAGCGTTTCCGATTTAGCCTGGGCGACGCTGTCCGGATCGCCTCCATCCGACCTGTAAGTGGGACCGAGGGCGAGGAAGCCAGTGCCAGGCTGGGCCTGCCAGTCGTCCAGCAGGTCGCCGGCCAGTTGGCTACGTACAAACTGATCGTAGGGCAGATCGCTGTTCCACTGTCGCACCACCCAGTCACGGTATTGCCAGGCGTGGGGCAAGTGCGCGTTGTCGAGAAAGCCCCCCAGGCCGTCGCTGTATCGAGCGACATCAAGCCAGTGCCGTCCCCAATGTTCACCGTACTGTGGCGACGCCAGTAGTTGCTCAACCAGTCGAGGGAAAGCGGCGGGGCGATCGTCCGCCAGGAAGCTGGCGACCTGCTGTGGGCTGGGTGGCAGGCCGGTCAGGTCGAGGTAGGCACGGCGGATCAAGGTGCGGCGGTCGGCTGCTTCCGAGGGCTGCAGGCCGGCAGCCTCAAGCCGAGCCAGGATGAAATGATCGAGCGTGGTTTGGGGCCAGTTCTGATTGCTGACCTCGGGTGCCGGCGCCCGAGTGACCGGTCGAAATGACCAGTGGCCCTGTTGTAAGCTGGGCCAGTCATAGCTGGCGATTTCAGCGGGGAGCGAGGTGACCTGGTCTTCGGGCCAGGGCGCCCCCATGGCGACCCACTTTTCCAACAGGCCAATCTGCTCGTCGGACAACTTTCCTGAGGGTGGCATTTCGTAAGACAGGTAGCGGACCGACTGGATCAATAAGCTGCCATCGACATCGCCCGGCTTGATGCTGGACCCGGAATCGCCACCCTTGAAGGCAGCGCTGCGAAGATCCAGCTGCAGGCCGCCCTTGAGCGACTTGGCATCCTTGCTATGACACTCGTAGCAGTGCCTGGCAAAGAGTGGCCGAATCTGCTTTTCAAAGAAAGTGAGCTGCTCGGGGGTCGGCTTGGCAGGTTCCGTATCCTGGCCAGTTGCAGTTGGAGCAACCAGAAGCAGGGCCAGCAGAAACAAGGCAGATCGCATCATGATGACCGTCAAGCAAGCAGGTGAGATAGCGATTATGCTCTGCAGTATAACAGATGCTCGGTCTCTGGCCGCAGTCACATTCCTTTGTCAGCTGCCAATAAATCCGTTATAGTCAGCGACAGAGGCTATTCCCCATACCATGCCGTTCCAGTGGCAGGCACTCCTGGAAGGAGCGATCGTACTGTGGGCTTTCTGATTGGTTTTTACGCCGTCTTCGTGACGCTTGCGATCGTCCTGCTGACTCGTACGCGCCGTACTTTTGGCGACTGACAAGAGCGTCGCAGCGAAGCCACAAGCGAACAGAGCCAGCCAGCGTGACAGCTGGCTACTTGTCCGTCGCACCGCCGAGAGTGACGGAAATCTTGTACTTGTTCTGCAAGTGAGCATGCGCCGTGCTGGCATAGCCAACCTTGGGGTACTTCTTGCAGACCGCCTGGAATGCCCTGATGGCAGGCTCCTTGGCGTCCATCTCCTCGTAGGTATAGCCAATCTGCAATTGGGCCCAGGCAGCAGAGGCAGGATGACCACCAATAATCTGACCGTACAGGATCAAGGCCTCTTTCTGCTGCTTGAGGGCTCGATGACAGCTTGCCATCCGCTGGTAGTTTTCTGGAAAGTGATCCTCGCACTGTCGCAACGTGCCAATGGCCTCGGCATGCAGACCGGCTTCCTGCTGGGCCGTGCCGATGCTCCATAGCCAGGCTGGCGCATTGGCGATATCCAGCTTGATCAATTCACGATACAACCCGATGGCGGCGGGGAAATCCCTGAACTGTCGATAGGTTGCCGCTTCCTCACCCTTCCACTTGACCAGCTGTTCACGATCTTGGCCTTGCAACTGGCGGTAAACAGCGATTGCTGACTCGACTTCGTTCTGTTCCCGGTAACTGGAGGCGACCTGGGCAAGGCCGTTAATTCCATCGGCGAAGCGACGATAGACCTGCCGGGCCTCGTCATAGCTGCTGCGTCGCTTGTACCAGCCAGCCAGGTTGCCCAGGATTTCGTCGTCCACTCCGAAGTTTTTGATCATCGCCTGGTAACCGGTGAGGACATCATTTTCACGGCCGGCCTGGTTGTGTAGATCAATCACGGCGTAAAAGCATCTCCGCGCTTCGGCCAGGGCGGCCTCTTCGCTGGTGTCGGCTGGAATCTGGCGTTTCACGTAGGTGATCGCCAGATCGGCTAGCCTGGTGCCTCGTGTCCGCGTCTCGTCCTTGCCGACCAGGCTGCCAATCGGACCGCGGACGTGGCTGACAACCTGGGGCCAGCAGGCAGGCGCCTTCTGGTAGGTTGTCTGGATCGACTGCACTCCCTCGTCAAACGCACCGACGGCGAAATGGTAGGACGCCAGCGATCGAGAGGCGTCCTGGCAGATGCGGCTGTTCCACTTGTCCCGCATGATGGAATAGGTCAGCTCCTTGAGCAGCTTGACGCGGCTGGCTGTATCACCCTCTTCCCGGGCGATCGTTTCCAATGCCGACCTGGCATACACAGCGGCGGTATGCTTGGGAAACTCTGTGACCAATCGCTGCAGTGCTTTCTTGGCATAGGGAATCCTGCCGATATCGCGATAGGTTGTACCAATGTAGTACTGCGCCCACTTGGCCTCTTGCGAGTCGGGCCAGTAGTCGATCACGGACTGGTAGCCCTCCTTGATGGCGGTATTCTGTTGCCGCAAGCTGGCCATGCAGATGCTCCATTTAAGCTGTGCATACGGTGCCGCGCCGCTGCGTTCATAGAGCGTCAGGTACTTCTCGTATTCCGTCAGTGCCACCTTCCAGTTTCGTTCAGCGAAGTACTTTTGTGCGATGTTCATCTGGTATCGCTCCACCTCGCGCATTTTCGGCACGTGCGCTTTGAAGACTTCATCGATGGTCTGTGCCGATGTCCAACTGGCGCCAAGCAGCAGTAGCGTGAACAGGACTGTGATTGCGATGGTGAATGGTCGAGTCATTGTTCCTCGTCCCGATTTTGAGCTGTGAGCCATTTGGAATACTCCGCATGGGCGTAGTAAATCACATTTGCGCCAAGTTTGTAACAGGCATCGTAGATCTCAGGTTTCACGCCGGCGTTGCCGTCGGCCCAGGCATCACCGATGTCGCCCGGATGGTAGTAGCAGAGCCAGCGACCATCGAGTCGCCAGCCGAGTGCTTCCCGGCCGCCGTGGGGTGCCACATAGGGCAGGAAGGGAATCTGGAATGGTCGTTGTTGAATCGGCTCATCGAGCGGGATAGGGACCGGTCGGATTCCCGGCAGTACGCGATTCATGAGCGCCACAAACTGGTTATGAAAGTGAGCACTTCCACCATTATCGCAAAACAGCATGCCGTGCTTGTCGACCAGGTATTCCCGCAGGATCTCAACTTCGTTCTTGGAGAACGAGATGTTCTTCTGTCCTGTCATGTAGACCAGAGGTGGGCTCTTGCGAGCCGGAAAACTTTTCAGCTGGGCAACCCGCCGCGACTCGGTTCGCTCAGCAATCTTCTGCCCGGTCAGCTCGAAGTACTTGAGCAGCATGTTCAAATCGCCGCCAATGCCGTAGTCCTGGTCCCAATCGCCACCGGAGTATTCCAGGCGAATGAACCGCACCTTGCCACGGTTGGTGCCGCCAGCAAACCCCGCTCCCTCTCCCTCGCCCTGGCCGATCTGGTAAGCATGCTTGGTCAACTTCATCAACTCCAGCTTGACCTCCTCGATTGGCGGCACTTTGAAGAGCACAGCGCTGAAGGGATTCACGATGTACTTCTTGCGCTGGATCTTCTGGATCCTGACGACTTGCTGGACAGCCTGGTCCTGCCCTCCGCCTGCCGGCATTTCGTAGATCTCGCGGCAGCCCTGCAGGCGTGAGAGCAGCATCATGGCCCCCAGGAATACCAGTGCATACTGCACCAGCCCGAGGATCGACTGGTTCAGCCGCTGGCTCCGCTTACCCAGGTACCAGGCAGCCGGGTCAAACGGATTCCAGCAGGTTTCATCCTGCTGAACGTCCTCGTCTGGCTGTTCACTCTCAGCCTGCCGATTGCGGCGCTCCGTTTCATAGAACTGTGCCGCTTCTTCCAGCACGTAGATGGTCCAGGCAAGTCCCACGAAGAACAGGACCACCAGGCCGGCGGTGGCGATCCAGGCCCTCAGTTCCAGCAGGTAGTAGACGTCTGCCACGAAAACGCCGAACTGCCAGACAAAGATAACTGCCACGCTGGCTGCGATGCGGAAACGCAGCATCTGCTGCTCCCGCCGCTGGTACATGTATTCGACCCACAAACCGACAACCACCAGCGCCGCTGCAAAGATCACCCAGTAGAGCGTGTGATAGAGCTGCTCGAATCGCGAAGTGTTCTCCGCCTCCACTCGCCAGAGCACGAGTGCGACCAGCCAGGTTACTGCCAGGCAGCCGCTCAGCGTCACGGTCCAATGCCGTTTTAGATATTCAGGTAGCTTCATGAGTGGCCAGGCCAGGGTCTCAGTTGTCGCCGTCCAGCAGGCGATCGATGTCGGGGCTATCGAGCGGATTCTCGTCAGGGGCCGCGTCCTTTGTTTCGCCAATATTCAGCCGGCTGAGCACCTCGTCCGGATTGGCCACCGGGGCATTACCATTGGCCTGGGCCGGATTGTCAGGCACGTTGCTACTGTCCGAAGAATCAGCATCGTCGCCGACCGCCGCCGCCGGCTGAGCTTCCTGTGCCACGCTCTCGTCGGATGGTGTGTAATACGAGATCGCGGTCAACAGCATGACCAGCACGACGAAGCCGATAGACGAGATCACCAGGCTGGAGAGCAATCCGCCCGCGTCTTCAATGCCAATCGCTTCTTGCGGCGTACGTTGATCCATGTCGCTCAGAAAGGAACGCAATTCGTCGATCAGTTCCGGGCTGGCCTTGGAGTCACCTGGTATAGAGCTGTCGGACATCTGTCAATCTCCTAATCTGCCAGTTGTTATCTGGTCTGCTCAAGTATATGAACCATATCGCCGCCAGCCTCGCTAATCGCCTCAATCGCCGGCTCGAAGAACATCGCCGGGGCCGATTTGTGCACCTTCAAGAGGACAATGCGTTCCCCGGCCGGGGCATTACCCAGCAGGGACTTGATGATCGGAGTAAGTTGTACGGCGCCAACTTGCTTGCCATTGATATGGTATTTGTTCTTGGAATCGATCACGAGGCTGACTTTGGCAGCCCCGCTATTTTGCACCTCGGTGACCTGGGCCGGCTCCCATTGCAGATGGCTGTCGTCCTGCGCGCGGGCCAGGATGACGAAGAATATCAGCAGGTTGAAGGCAATGTCTCCCATTGCCATGCTGGGAACGTCCGCCTGCGGTTGTTTGCGTTTAATCTTCATCTGCTTGTCGCTACTGGGCGATAATGACCTCTTCTTCGGTCTGGATGGTAATGATCCCGCCTGCCTGCTCAATCAGCTCGGTAAACTTGATCCAGCGTGAATAAGGTGTGTTGGGTTCGCTCTTGACGATCACCACGCGGTCCTCGTCTCGAACCTTGTTGAGCAGCTTTTCTTGCAGCAGGCCGAAAAATTCGGCATCTTCTCGCCGCAGCCCGTCGAGCATTACCACGTTGGGAGTCAGCGTGACTTCGATGTTGGTATCCTGTTGCTCCTCCTGCTGCTGCTCGTCGCTGCGCGGAATGGTCTGCGAGCGGCCGCTGTCCGGCTGCACCGAAGCACAGACCAGAAAGAATATGATCAGGTTGAAGGCAATGTCACCGGTAGCGCTGGCTGGCGGTTCGACAAGTAACTTGTTAGTACGGCGTGGTTTCATTGACTCATGTCCGTGGCTGGCTAGCGGTCACCCGAGACGGCCAGCTGCAGCGTTACTGATTCGATCAAATCGGTCGCCGACTCTTCCACGTCCAGCACGGAACGATTGATAACGCCGGTAAAGTAGTTGAAGGCAACGTAGGCAGGAATGCCAACGATCAAGCCGAAGCAGGTTGTCAGCAGCGAGACCTGGATACCACCAGCTGCCGCCTCCACAATGTTCGTTTCGCCCATCTTTTCGACGATATCCCGGAATGCCACGATCATGCCCTGCACAGTGCCCAGAAAGCCGAGCATCGGAGCGGCGCTGGCGATTGTTGCCAGGATACCGAGGTGTTTTTCCAGTGCAGCCACAATATGGACGCTGTAATCGTCCATCGCCTTGACAACCTGCGACTCGATTCTGCTGGCGTCATAGTCGAGTCGCTTGAGCACGTAGTACTTGCGCAAGCCCGACGACAGCACCGCCGGAACAGGACCCTGCTGTGATTCACATTCCTTCAGGGCTTCCTCGATCTTGTCGTCACGCAGCAACTCCTGCACCCGTTGTTTGACTTCGTCATCCGAAGTGTTCACCATCTGCAGGCTACGGTAGCGTTCGATGATCACGCCGGCGGCCAGGATTGCCATGATCACCAGCGGCCACATGAAGATGCCGCCGTCGATCAACAGCCCCAGAGCGCCAGTCTGGAAGAAGCCTTTTTCGGCCTCGTCCTCATCAG
>CAUZOB010000007.1:0-48207 GCA_963581185.1 Planctomycetota bacterium
ACCCAGAGTGGGCTGGTCGATGC
Source organism: Planctomycetota bacterium (assembly GCA_963581185.1). GTDB lineage: Bacteria > Planctomycetota > Planctomycetia > Pirellulales > Pirellulaceae > SAT2750. The sequence continues at coordinate 24 of CAUZOB010000007.1, forward strand.
AGTCGCTCGGCTGGAAGGCATCGACGGCGTAGCCCAGGTCCGCTTGAGCGGTGCGGACATTGTCCGCCACAAGATCGTACAGAAGATCGTCGAGGCCTATGAAAAGCAGTCTGGTCAAAAGCAGAGCCGTTAGGGAAGCGGCTGGTGAGGGCCAGCGGCCAGTTGCTTCAACGAGGAAGACAAAACCTGAATCGTGATTGAGATCCTGGTCAACAACCGCCAGCACAAACATCCGCTGGATCCCCAGCCGCTTGTCCGAGCTGCCCGCCACGTGCTTGAACAGCATGGCATCCGGCAGGGGCATATTAACATCGGCGTGCTGGACGATGCGGAAATCCAGCAGCTCAATCGGCAGTTCCTGGACCACGACTATGCCACCGATGTTTTGAGTTTCCTGTTGCAACGACACGAGCAGGAACTGGAAGGCGAAATCGTGGTGAGTGCCGAGACGGCCGCCCGCCAGGCAGCGGATTATGGCTGGCCCTACGAGCATGAACTGGGCCTCTATGTGATCCATGGAGCATTGCACCTGGCCGGTTTCAACGACAAACAGGACGACGACATCCGGCGGATGCGGCAGGCGGAAGAAGAGGCCTGCGACTGGATGGGATTTGGCATGCCACCCCGTGAAGCGCCCAGCGACAATGCTGGCGACGGAGGTGACGCCTCGTGATGACCGCAAGCGGCTTGTTGTGGCTGAGCGTGATCGGCTGGCTGGTGACCCTGCTGGCTGCCAGCGGGGCACGCGTGCTGGATGACTTTTCCCGACATGAACTGAAGGAATATTGCCGGCGGCGTGGCCAACTGGATTTCTTCTCCAGGATCCTGGCGCGGCATGAGAGCCTGGCTCTGGCAGCCGAAACGCTGCTGTCGATCGGCCTGCTGATGGTGGCAGTTTCGGTTGGCAGTTCGCTCCGTGATCGGGGCCTGCTGGCCGATGGCAGTTCGCTGATCGTGCCCTGCCTGCTGGCCTGCCTGGCTCTGCTGGCGGCCATGGTCTGGATTCCCCGGGCCGTGGTACGGTTCTGGTCGGCACCGGTGCTCTATCACAGCTGGCAGATCTGGCGAGTAGTCAGCGTGGCGATGTGGCCACTCACACTCGGTTTCCAGATCGTCGAGGGGCTGGTCCAGCGACTGGCTGGTCGCGAGCACGAGCCGGAAGACGAAGAGGAGGCATTCGAAGAGGAAATCCGCACGATTGTGACAGCGGGTCAGCAGGAGGGACTGCTGGAAGCGGGTGCCCGCGAGATGATCGAGAGCGTGATTGAACTGGGCGACGAAAACGTGCGTGACATTATGACACCTCGCAGCGAGCTGGATGTTCTGGACGTGTCGATCGAGTGGGATGAGCTGATTGCTTTTGTGACCGAGTGCCAGCGGACGCGGATCCCGGTCTACCAGCAGGTACTCGATAACGTGCTCGGCATCCTGCACGTCAAGGACCTGCTGCCGTTGCTGAGCGGCAGCCCGGATTCAGCGCCTCAGCAGCTGCAGGATATTCTCCGGCCAGCCTGGTTCGTACCGGGCAGCAAACCGGTCGATGAGCTGTTACGGGAATTCCAGGACACCCGCAACCACATGGCGATCGTTGTCGACGAGTACCAGGCGGTCGCGGGCGTGGTCACGATCGAAGATGCACTCGAGGAAATCGTCGGCGAAATCCATGATGAGCATGAACGAGAACATGAACTGGATATTGTCCATGTCAACGAGCATGTGCTGGAAGTCTCTGGACGGGCGTTCCTGGATGAACTAAACGAGCAACTCCCTATCCAGCTGCCGGAGATGGATGAATACGACACAATCGCCGGCTTGATGATTCACCAGCTGGGCCGGATCCCGGTCGCGCAGCAGCAGCTGGTGCTCGGTGATGTGAGGATCACGGTGCTGGATGCATCGAGTCGTCGTGTGCGACGTGTTCGCATCGAACACCTCGATGGCAATGGACAGGAACCCAGCGACTGAGCTGCTACGAGCGGCTAGCTGGAGGAAAAAGCGTGGAGAACCGAACATGTCTCTAGAAAAGAGCGAGGCGATCGTCATTCGGCTGGTTGAGTTCAGCGAGTCGAGTTGCGTGCTGACACTATTCACTCGCGATTTCGGCAAGCTGGCCGTTCTGGCCAAGGGAGCGAGGCGAGCCAAGAATCCCTTCGACTCTGCTCTTGACCTGTTGACGGTGTGTCGCATAGTCTTCCTCCACAAATCGTCCGATGCCCTTGATTTACTGACTGAAGCGAAGATGGTTCGCCGCTTTCGTTCTGCGTCCAGGAGCGTTCCGCACCTGTACGCGGCGTTTTATGTGGCTGAGTTGCTGGAGATGCTGACTGTCGATGCAGATCCTCACGAGGAACTGTACATGGTCGCCCTCGATGCACTCCTGGCACTTGACGACCAGTCAGAAGTTGGAGCGACGGTGGTTCGATTTGAATTGACAGCACTGCGATTGCTTGGGCACCTGCCCTCGTTTGATCTCTGCACAGGTTGTGGTGTGGAGGTGGAGTGGAAAGGGCGAGTGCCATTTGGTCAGCTCAGCGGCGGTGTCCTCTGTGGACAATGCCGGGTTGGCCGGTCGCAGGTTGTGGGAGTCTCTGCAAGTGTACTGGAAGCGATGCGGACGACTGCCACGTCAAGCCAGGTAACGCCACCGTTGGATGATCGAACACATGGTGAAATGCGTGGGGTACTTAACCAGTACATCGCCCACCTGACGGGACGGCGTCCACGCATGCATCCTTTCCTGGTCAGCCTGAACCAACCGGTCAGGTCCAGCCAGGATTGACACGGAAGTCACATTTAGAAGAGGAAATGGATGTCCTCATTGAAAACCGGGCCACGGCCCAACTCGCTGCTCCTTTCCCTGGCTGCACTTTCGTTGCTGATCAGCAGTGGATGCATGTCGTCTGACAAGCAGGCGACTGTACATCCCTTCGGCCTGCAACGTCGCCCGCCCGCACCATCGGTGGACGACGCCGAGCCTGACAGGCAACAGGCTGCTGACACAATTGAGCCGGAGGACGACTGGAGCGATCGGCTGAATTCAGCCATCGCCTCGCTGACTGGCAGCGCACCGGATCATGGCCTTGCTCGGCAGCAGTTTGCGGCAGCCGAAAATCTCTACAACAGTGCTGCTCATTTCCGCCAGCAGGCTGCGCTGGAGGAAGCGGGTGAGTCCTACCTGGCAGCCGCGGAAACTTATATCGAAGCCGCCGGGGGCTGGGCCGATTCGGCACTCCAGGAAGATGCCTGGTTCATGTCCGGCGAGTCCTACTTTTTCATCGATTTCTACGACAAGGCCAGGGATCAGTACGACCAGCTGCTCAAGGACTACCCCAATTCGCGGCATATCGACACTGTCCAGCGCAGGCGGTTTGCGATTGCCCAGTACTGGATGAAGGAAGCCGAGCTGGCGGACAGGTCGTTTGCCTATTTCAACCTGTTCGACGAGTCCCGGCCGCTCCGAGACAGCTACAACGAAGCAATCCGGGTGTTCGACCAGATTCGTATCCAGGACCCCACCGGCGAGATTGCTGACGACGCCACAATGGCAGGGGCGGTGGCGCTGATGAAAGTCGAGCGGTTCGGTCAGGCCGACGTCTTCCTGACCGATCTGCGGAAGACCTTTCCCAGCAGCAAGCACCAGTTCATGGCCCACTATCTCGGTATCCAGACCAAGCTGGGAAGTTACCAGGGCCCGGCGTATGACGGCGGTGTGCTTGAGGAAGCAGAAGAGTTGACCCGGCAGATCCGTCGCCAGTTCCCACAGCAGATCAAGAATCACCTGCAGGATATCTCCCGCATGGAGGCAGAGGTTCGCTTCTTTCAGGCACAGCGCGAATGGAAGGTGGCAGCTTTCTACCAGAATCGCAATGAAATTGGCGCGGCCCGGCTCTACTACGACGGCTTGATCAAGGATTACCCTGACACCCCCTTCGCCCGGATTGCCAAGCTCCGGCTCGAAGAGATTGCCGACCTGCCTGCCAGGCCGGCTCAGTACATGACCTGGCTGGTTGACCTGTTCCCGATCGAAGAACCGGCCAAGCCGCTGCTGACTTCTGACTAGCAGAGAGTTTCTGAGAGACGAGCATCCATGACCCGATCCACGTCCTGTCGCCGCTGCTGGCCGATCGCCGCCTCGCTTGTGCTGATCACTCTGCTGGCTGGCTGCGCCGGCTACCAGTTGGGCCTGGACTCGCTCTATCGACCCGATATTAAGACCGTGCATGTCCCGGTCTTCGATTCGGACAGCTATCGCCGCGGGCTGGGTGAGCAATTGACTGAGGCGGTTGTTAAGGAAATTGAATCCCGGACCCCCTACCGTGTCGTCAGCTCGACAGCTGCCGACAGCATTCTGCGCGGACGGATTCTGACGGATCGTAAGCACGTGCTGGCGGAAAACTCCTTCGACGAGGCTCGCGATATAGAAACCGAATTGCTGGTCGAAGTCAGCTGGCTGGATCGCCAGGGCGAGTACCTGCTGCAGCGGTCCGTCGCCAACAGCGGCAAGGCTTCGCTGGAAATTGGCCAGGCTGTCAACTTTGTACCGGAAGCCGGGCAATCCCTGGCCACGGCTCACCAGGAAGCGATCCAGAAACTGGCACGCCAGATCGTTGGCCAGATGGAGTTGCGCTGGTAGTCCCAGCTGCAGCTATCGAGGGCAGCTGCTAAGCTGCAGGACATGAATGCCCGCCCCGCCAGCTGCTGGCAGTTGCCAGATCGTTCGCTCCCGCTGGGACCGCTCCCCTGCCTGATGGGGATCATCAATGTCACGCCCGACAGCTTCTCCGACGGCGGTCAATGTGAAAGCCAGCAGCAGGCAGTTGAACGGGCCATCCAGCTGGTCTCGGACGGAGCCGGGATTATTGACGTCGGCGGCGAGAGCACGCGGCCCGCTTCCCAGCCGGTCAGCCTGAAGGAAGAACTGGCACGCGTCATTCCGGTGATCGAGCAACTCTGCTCGCAGCTCGATGTGCCAGTCTCGATTGACACTTCCAAGGCAGAGGTGGCACGCCAGGCGATAGCAGCCGGAGCGGAGATTATCAACGATGTAAGCGGGCTGGAGGGGGACCCGGCGATGCTCGATGTGGCGCTGGAATCCGCTGTTGGCGTCTGCCTGATGCACATGCAAGGCAACCCGCAGACAATGCAGGACAATCCCCAGTATCACGATGTGGTGCAGGAGATCTTCGATTATCTGGCAGCCCGACGAGATGCGCTGCAGGCTGCCGGCATCGTCAGAGATCGAATCTGCCTCGATCCAGGTATCGGCTTCGGCAAGACGCACCAGCACAACCTGACGCTGCTTGCCAACAGCTATCGCTTTCACGAACTGGGATGCCCACTCCTGGTCGGCCACTCTCGCAAGGGTTATATCGCCTCGGTCCTGGGAGACAAGCAGCTGGATCGTACCGCTGGTACGATCGGCACCGGACTGGCATTGGCGCAGCAGGGAGTGCAGCTGATTCGAGTCCACGATGTCGCCCCGGTCAGCCAGGCGCTGGCCCTGTTCGCGGCCAGCGGCGGTCTGGATTGCCTCAACAACCAGCACCAGATCGACTGACATTGACCGCGTTGGGTGATTGAAAGATACTTCTTCGCCCGTCGATAATGGGCGCTGGTGGACCATAGTCCCGGCCACCACTTAACCGACCAGGTACGCACGCCATGTCAACCATGCAACAAGACCTGCAAGCCTATTGCCGCGACCTGGCTGTAGCCGCGCAAGCTGCAGCTCAGAAACTTGCCCTGATCCCGACCGATCTGAGGAACCGCTGGCTAAAGGAATCCGCCAGCCAGCTGCAGCAGCAGGCTGACCGCCTGTTGGCCGCCAATGCGGAAGATATTGCTGCAGCTCCCACTTACGGCCTCTCCGAGGCCCAAGTCGACCGCCTGCGGCTGGATGCAGAGCGAATCGACGGCATCGCTGAAGGACTCCGTCAGGTCGCCTCGCTCGATGACCCGGTTGGCGAGGAAATCGATCGCACAACACGTCCCAATGGGCTGGAAATTTCCCGCGTCCGAGTGCCACTGGGAGTTGTCTTTTTCATCTACGAATCGCGTCCGAACGTGACGGCCGACGCAGCTGCGATTTGCATCAAGAGCGGTAACGCGGTGATCCTGCGGGGTGGTAAGGAAGCCGCCCATTCCAGCCGGGCGATCGTCGAGGTGCTGGCAGAAGTTGCCCAGCAGGTGGGGATTCCGCCGGCAGCAATGCAACTGGTCGCCAGCAGCGATCGTGATGCGGTGGGACACTTCCTGGCCATGAACGACCAGATCGACCTGGCCATCCCCCGTGGTGGCGAGGGACTGATACGACGCGTTGCCAGTGAAGCAACGATGCCGGTCATCAAGCACTTCACGGGGAACTGCCATGTCTTTGTGGACCAGTCGGCTGACCTCGAGATGGCCAGGGAGATAACGATCAATGCCAAATGCCAGCGGATGGGTGTCTGCAACGCCTGTGAGTCCCTGCTGGTGCATCGCCAGGTTGCCGAACAGTTCCTGCCGCAACTGGGCACGGCCCTGGCGGAGAACGGGATTGAAGTCCGCGGTGATGAGATGACTCAGCAACTGGTTACCGACGCGGTGGCCGTGAGCGATGCAGATTACAGTTGCGAGTTTCTTGGTCCCGTGATTTCCGTCCGCGTGGTGGAGTCGATCGACGAGGCAATCGCACATATCAACAAGTATGGCTCGCAACACACCGACGCGATCGTGACCCAGGACGAGAGTGCGGCAGAGAAGTTCGCTGCCGAGGTCGATACCGCGGCCGTGATGGTCAACGCCAGCACCCGCTTTCACGATGGTGGAGAATTTGGACTGGGTGCCGAGATTGGCATCAGCACGGACAAATTTCATGCCCGCGGACCCTGTGGGCTGCGTGAATTGACCAGCTACAAGTACATCTGTCGTGGGACAGGCCAGATCAGAGGATAGTTACCCGTTTTCAGCTCGACCGACGCCGTATCAGCAGGGAAGGATCCCAGTTGTGAATCAACCCAGCCAGCTCGATGAACCTGTCCTCAATGGATTGCAGCGGATCAGTGAGTCGATTGTGGCCGCCTGGCAGAATCAACTTGCCCAGCTGCTGCAGACCGACGTCACGATTTCCCTGCACGTTGTCCAGCCCTGTCGGCTGGGGGATTCGATGGCCAGCCTGAGTGATCCAGCCTGTGCGATGGAAGTTATCGAGACCAGCGGCAACTGGCTGGTCGATGTTGGCCCCTGCCTGGTGATGCCAATCGCCCACCGTCTGCTGGGGGGTGGGGCAAGTTCCCAGCTGAAACCGAATCGACCGTTCACGAGGATCGAGCGGCAGCTGATGCGCTGTGTGACACGTCCACTGGTGGAACTGATGGATCCCTGCTGGTCGACAATACTGACCGGCAACCTGCAACTTGGCCAGGAAACGGCTGCACCTGTCTGGGCGGACTGGGAGGCTGAAGTCGTGCAGCTAGCCTTTCTGATCCAGCTCGACCAGCACCAGAGCTACGTGACGCTCTGCCTTCCTGCCCAGACGGTCAGCCAGTACGCCCTGCAAATTGCCAGCTGGCAGGCAGCGAGTGAACTGACGAGCGAGCACGAGGACCTGCTGCCGACAGGCGACGTCAGCCTGTCACTCAACCTGCCACTGGCACAGATCAGCAGCGAGAACCTGGCCGACCTGGAAGTTGGTGAAGTGGTATCGACAGGTGTTGCCATCGGCTCCCCGCTGGAACTGCATATTCAGGGTATCCCCATGTTCCAGGCGGAAGCGGGAGCGTTGGAGGACAACCTGGCAGCCCGGCTGACCGGCCCAATCGTGGAGCGGGAATAGTCGGGGGCTGTGGTCAGGGGTTCGCGCTCAGGGGCGGCAGAGCTTCTTCCAGCACACCGCGTACTCGCGGCAGCAGCAGTGCACCCTCGACGACGATCCAGACCTGCAGGGTCAATGTAGCGAGGCCGATACTGCCAAGCAGATAGTTCGGCTCGTCACCTGTCAGCCAGGCGGCTGGGCCGCTGAACAGTTGCAGGCAGAGGGCCCAGAGTGGCATCACCAACATGATCACCATCGGTATCGCGGCAAACCAGATCGGCTTGTTACGGCGCCAGAGGTAGAACACCAGGACCATGAATGCCAGCCCGGCCAGCAGCTGGTTGGTGGCTCCAAACAGCGGCCAGAGGATCAGGCCACCGGTGCCGATGACCCCGGCGGGACCGGGAACCATCGCCAGCCCGGCTCCCAGCAAGACAGCAAAGCCGGTCGCCAGGTATTTCTTCGAGAGCGGCTTGATCTTGAGCGTGATCGCCAGTTCCTGGACGACGTAACGCTGCAGGCGAGTAGCGGTATCGAGCGTGGTGGCAGCAAAGCTGGCGACAAGCACGGCCATGATGGTAATCCCCAGCATGAAGGGAATACTGAGCATCGAAAGAAAGTTGGCACCCCCTTCGATAAAGGCCCCGATCTTCTGCGGCAGCTTAAAGTTCTTCCAGCCCTGCGCCGTTCCGTAGCTGCGATTCCAGGCGCTTCTGCCGGTCACGGTTGCGGTGGCCGTGGCAGCCTCTGCTCCGGACGTGCCCTCGGCAGCAACCGCTTCGACGGCATGATAGTGGTCGCCACTGCCGGCATCGATGAGCAAGGTGCCGCTATCACCCTTGGCAAAGGCGCCCATTCCCAGCCCGGCACAGCAGGCCAGGATCACAATCACCGCCAGGGCTCCCTCCAGCAGCATCGCTCCGTAGCCGACGTATTGTGCATCGGCCTCGGATTCCAGTTGTTTGCTGGAGGTGCCGCTGCTGACGAGGCAATGAAAGCCGCTGATCGCACCACAGGCGATGGTGATGAACAGGAAGGGCCAGATCGGAGGCGCGCCACTCTGCCGGACCGCTTCAAAGTCTGCCACCGGCGGGGCACTGGCAAGATCGGCCTGACCGGAAATGCCTGCCAGGAAGAGTCCCAGCACAAGCAGCACCAGGGCTACCACAAGCTGGTGGCTGTTGATGTAATCTCGCGGCTGCATCAGGGTCCAGACAGGCAGCACCGAGGCGATGAAACAGTAGACCATCAGCAGCAGCGTCCAGAACACAATCGGTACGGCACTCGCCTGCAGGCCAACGTTGGCTTCGATCCAGCTGCCCCAGGAAGCGGGAATGGAGATCGGAAAGTGGTAGGCACCGAGGTACATCGCCACGTACAGCAGACCGAGTGCGATCAGCGAGGGCAGCAGCAAGCTCCCCTGCCTCTTGTAGACCCAGTAGCCGATACCAATCGCGATCGGGAGTTCGATCCAGACGGACAGCACGGCGGCTGGGTAAAGTTTGAAAATCGTGGCAATCACGAGGCCGAATATGGCCAGTACGATCGTCAGTGCAGCGAACAGGATCAGCAGAAAGAGCAGGCGGGCACGGGGATTGATCAGGCGACCGGCAACTTCACCCACCGTCTGGCCGCGATTACGAAGTGAAACAACGAGTGCTCCAAAATCGTGGACCGCGCCGATGAAGATGGAGCCCAGTACGACCCACAAGAGCGCCGGTAGCCAGCCCCAGAAGACGGCGATGGCAGGTCCCACGATCGGGCCGGTGCCGGCAATGCTGGTAAAGTGATGTCCAAAAATCACACCCTTCTTGGTGGGAACAAAGTCGACATCGTCACGCAGCTGTTGGCTGGGAACCAGAGCATCCGGATCGAGTCCGAAGATTCGACGAGCCAACCAGCGGCCATAAGTATGGTAGGCCACGATAAAACCAACGAATGCCAGGCCGGCGACAGCAAGTGTGCTCATGGATTGTTGTCAGTCTGAGCAGGGTGGATCTGGGAGGGCATCCGCGGATACCGGTCGTTTGTCATTTATAGGACACAACCGTTGCTGGCGACAGATCCAGACCGAGCGGGGGTTGGGAGAGTGGACGATTGAGGCCGGAATCATAATAATGGCCATTCAATTACCTGCCCCCTCCGGGGTGGCAGGCACGAGGCCCTTACGAGGACGTAGCTGTGACGGAACATGTGGTAATCATTGGTAGTGGGCCGGCCGGCTGGACAGCTGCAATTTATGCGGCACGTGCCAGTCTCAAGCCACTTGTCTTCGAAGGTGCCGTGACCGAGGAGAATCGGCAGCGGGGCACGTTGCCGATGGGGCAGCTGAACCTGACAACCGAAGTAGAGAATTATCCCGGTTTTCCGTCGGGTGACCTGACAGGTTACCTCGACGATTCGATCGCCGAGGATCGCCGGATGATCATGGCACCCCACATGAAAGAGGGTGTCAGTGGTCCGGAGTTGATGGAATTGATGCGGCAGCAGGCGATCAATTTTGGCACGCGGGTGATCACGGACGACATTGTCGAAGTCGAGTTGGGCAGTGACCCCAAGCGACTGACATCGCTGGCTGGCGAGACAATCGAAGCCCATGCGGTGATCGTGGCAACCGGTGCCAGTGCCAATTACCTGGGCCTCGAATCGGAAGATCGTTTCAAGAATAACGGCGTCAGCGCCTGTGCCGTCTGTGATGGAGCCCTGCCACGTTTCCGCGAGCGACCCTGTATCGTGATTGGGGGTGGCGATTCGGCAGTTGAGGAAGCGGATTATCTCAGCAAGTTTGCCTCGGTCGTGCACCTCGTCCATCGTCGTGACCAGCTGCGGGCCTCCAAGATCATGGTCCAGCGAGCGACCGATAACGAGAAGATCAATATCATCTGGAATCACACCTGCCAGGAAGTGCTTGGCAGCGACGACGTGGGAGTGACCGGTGCCCTGCTGCAGAGCACCGTGGAGGACTCGAGTCAACAGCTGGACGCCGCCGGCTTCTTCGTGGCCATCGGTCACACGCCCAACACCGAATTTCTCAACGGGCAGCTGGAAATGAATAACAAGGGTTACCTTACCTGGCCCGTGCCACATCGCACGAACACCAGCCTGGAGGGAGTTTTTGCTGCCGGGGATGTGGCAGATGATTATTACCGCCAGGCAGTCACCGCCGCCGGCACAGGCTGCATGGCAGCCCTCGACGCGGAACGCTACCTGGCCGCCAAGGGGCTTTGATCAATCGACGGAGAAATCATGTCAGAACGAGTGCAGGCTGAACGTCAAATGTTACTCGATGCCCAGGGCAAGGGCGTCGGGCCCAAGCTGGCTGTCTACACCCGTCTGTCGGGGCCAGGCTGGCTGCAAAGTGCCATTACACTGGGCGGAGGATCGCTCTCCGGAGCACTCTTCCTGGGCGTGCTGGGTGGCACCGACATGCTCTGGCTGCAGCTGATGGCGATTGTGATGGGCGTGGTGATGCTCAGTGCGATCAGCTATGTCACGCTCTCGACCGGCCGACGACCATTCGGCATGATCAATGAGCACATCAATCCGGCCCTCGGCTGGAGTTGGCTGATGGCCACCATCACGGCCAACATCATCTGGTGCATGCCGCAGTTTGCGCTCTGTTTCGAAGCCCTCGAGAAAAACCTGGTTGGCTTTGGCAATACGCCCGAATACAAGGCTGCCGTCGAGGGAGGCAGCAAGATGTATGGTTACAAGATCGGTATCTCAGGGCTGTTTTTCGCCCTCGCTGGCGTGCTGGTTTATCTCAATAGCCAGAAGGGCGTTGCAGCCAAGATCTTTGACTGGGCCCTCAAGATCATGGTGGCGATCGTCGTGATTTCCTTTTTCGGCGTCGTGGTGATGCTGACGTTGGACAACAAGATTGACTGGGCAGCCGTGCTGGGTGGCTTCGTACCGGACCTCAGCCAGCTTTCATCGGCAACAGGCAGCGTCGGTGACAAGGTTGCTGGATTCCCTCAACAGGTGGGCGAATTCTGGAATAGTCGGATGGCAGGGTCACAGCGAACTGTGATGATTGGTGCCGCAGCTACGGCGGTCGGTATCAACATGACATTCCTGCTGCCCTATTCCATGCTGGCCCGCGGCTGGGACAAGCCGTTCCGGGGGCTGGCCAAGTTCGATCTCTCAACCGGCATGGCGATCCCCTACATCCTGGTGACAAGCTGCGTGGTGATTGCCGCCGGAACGATGTTCCACGGCCAGATCGACGAACAGCTGGAAAGCAACGACCCGACTGTGATGAAGACCAGCGCGGTGTATGGCGGAGCAAGCCCGCACCTGATGGCACGGATTGAGACTCTGGATGTGGAGACCAACCGGAAACTTACTGAGGATCAACAACAGGCCATCGCCGCTCTCTCGCTGAGCGAAAAGGAAGCCTTGATTGCACTGCTTCCCGTTGCAGAAAAGGAAGCTGCCGCATCGCTGGTGAAACGAAATGCTTTTGCACTGTCGAAATCACTGGCCCCGCTGCTGGGTGAACGGACTGCCAATATCGTCTTCGGCATCGGTGTGCTGGGAATGGGTTTCTCCTCGATCATTATCCTGATGCTGATCAATGGATACGCTTTCTGTGAAATGGTCGGTAAGGACCAGGGGGGAACCCCTCACATCGTCGGCTGCCTGGTGGCCGGACTGATGGGTGCCTGCTGGTGGCTGTTCTGGGATGGAGATGCCAAGATGTGGCTGGCCATCCTGGTCTCGGCTTTCGGCATGATGTTATTGCCGATCGCCTATGTGACTTTCATGATGATGATGAACAGCAGCAAGATCCTGGGAGATGACCGGCCGCAGGGTCGTTCACGCTGGACCTGGAATATCTTGATGGGCGTTTCCGTACTGGGTGCCATTGGTGCTGCCCTGACCGCCATCCTGGATAAGGCCGGACACCCGGTGGCAGGTCCCGTGGTTGCTGGTGTGGGGATGATCCTGGTCACGCTTGTGCTGGCCGGGTTCCTCTTCGAACCTCGCTTGAAGGGCGGAACGAAGGAGGACTAGTTGGCGGCCCAGGACGGCGGTTCAAACTTCAGGGAAGGACAATCGTGGAATTCAGCAGATCCTCGGTACGTGCCGCACAGCACGTCGATTCGGTGGGCCAATCGGTCTATGTGCAGGGCTGGATTCGTACCCGGCGTGACTCGAAAGGTGGCTTCAGCTTCCTGGAAGTAAACGACGGCAGCTGCCTCTCCAATATCCAGGTGATCGCTGACGCGGACCTGGAAAACTACCAGCAGGAGGTTCTCAAGCTCTCGGCCGGCTGCAGTGTGACGGTCGAGGGTGAGGTCAAGCCTTCCGGCGGTCAACAGGAGACAGAGATCCACGCCTCGAAGGTGATTGTGCATGGCTGGGCCGATCCCGAGTTGTTTCCGCTGCAAAAGAAACGCCACTCCTTCGAAAAGCTGCGCGAATGGGCTCACTTGCGACCCCGCACCAATACGTTTGGCGCGGTGACTCGCGTTCGCAATGCCATCAGCCGGGCCATTCACAACTTTTTCCAGCAAGAAGAATTCCTCTACATCCAGACGCCGATTATCACCTCCAGCGATTGCGAGGGGGCCGGCGAGATGTTCAAGGTCACCACGCTGGACCTGGACAATCTGCCTCGGCAACAGGGGCAGATCGACTTCAGCCAGGACTTTTTCGACCGGCCAAGCTACCTCACGGTGAGCGGCCAGCTGGAAGCCGAGATCCTGGCCACGGCACTCGGTAAGGTCTACACGTTTGGTCCAACTTTCAGGGCAGAGAACTCCAATACATCCCGGCACCTGGCGGAATTCTGGATGGTTGAGCCGGAGATGGCGTTCTATGAGCTGGACGACAACATGGACCTGGCAGAGCGATTCCTGAAGAGCGTTTTTGCCGACACGCTGTCGGGCTGCCAGGAGGATATGCAGTTCTTTAATGACCGCATCGACGATACGGTCATCGAGACGCTCAGCAGTATTGTCGATTCGGACTTTCAACGCCTGACCTATACCGAGGCGGTCGAGATCCTGGAAGCGAGTGGCCAGCAGTTTGAGTACCCGGTCAGCTGGGGTCAGGATTTACAGAGTGAACATGAGCGGTTCCTGACCGAGCAGCATTTTAACGGGCCGGTGATCCTGTACGACTATCCCGACTCGATCAAGCCGTTCTACATGCGGGTCAATGATGACGGCCGGACAGTCCGGGCGATGGATGTGCTGGTCCCCAAGGTTGGCGAGATCATCGGTGGTAGCCAGCGAGAGGATCGGCTGGATGTGCTGGAAAGCCGGATGACGGCGCAGAACCTGGATCCGGAGAGCTACTGGTGGTACCTGGATCTGAGGCGATTCGGGACCGTTCCCCATTCAGGCTTTGGGCTGGGGTTCGAGCGGGTCGTGCAGTTTGTCACCGGGATGGCCAATATCCGCGATGTGATTCCCTTTCCGCGAACACCAGGGAATGCGGAATTCTGAGCCTGGCCGTTTGTGCGGCTGACCGCGATCGCTCTTCGACCTTGGGAAAAGATCGCATCAACCGCGCGGTTCTCGCCTGCGGCGAATAATCATCGTGTCCCACAGGCCTCGTCTCACATCACTGACAAGATGCGAACGGCGATCGGTAGCGCGCAGCCGATCACGGCCACCAGAACCATCGTCGTGGGCACAGCGACGCGACGGATCACTCTCACCAGCCAGGTCAGTACCAGGCCGATGATGCCGGTGGCGCTGCCAACAAACAGGATCAAGTCTGGGATCTGTAGAAATTCCGGCGACCACTGCCGTTCAAACGTGTTGATCACAAAGGTAAATCCCAGGCTCGCCACCAGGGACATCAGCGAGGCCATCACGCACAGCATCCAGAAGGTGGTGAGGGCATGCGCAGCTGCCGATTCCTCGTTCCGCTCGGGACTCGAGGATTCGGCCGACTTTGGCGAATCATGGTCGCGGCCTCGTCGCCTGGCCTGCTCCGAGCGGGAGCGGCGTTTCGACTTCTTGCTCATCGAACCGCCGGCGTGGCAGCGGGAGCCGCCTGGAGATTGCCGAGAAACTGGCCGAACAGGTATCGACTGTCATGCGGACCAGCGGATGCTTCCGGGTGGTACTGCACGCTGAAGGACGGAAACTGGCGATGCCGGATACCGGCAACCGTGTTGTCGTTGAGGTGACGATGTGTGACCACCAGGTGATCGGGAAGTGTCTCCTCATCGACAGCAAACCCGTGGTTTTGCGACGTTATTTCAACTCGGCCCGTCTCCATATTCAGCACCGGCTGATTCGCTCCGCGATGTCCAAATTTGAGCTTGAACGTGCTCGCACCGCTGGCCAGTGACAACAGCTGGTGTCCCAGGCAAATGCCGAACATCGGCAGCATCGGCAGCAGTTCGCGAATCGTGTCGATGGCGTATGTCACCGCTTGCGGGTCACCAGGACCGTTGGATAGAAAGACTCCGGCTGGATCCAGTGCCAGCACCTGTTCGGCAGTGGCAGTACCCGGCAGCACGGTAACTCGACAGCCAAGATCGACCAGGTGACGCGGGATATTCCACTTCATGCCGTAATCCAGTGCCACCACATGGAAATTCTGGCTACTGGCGGGAGCAGATTCCGCTGGCAACTTGGCCCAGCTGCTGAGCTGTTGATTCCATTCAAAGGGCTTGTCCGGAACCACCTCCTGGACCAGATCACGGCCTACCATGCTGGGGCTGGCGATGGCCTTCTCAACAAGGCTCTTGTCATCCAGGTCCTCGGTCGAGAGGATCCCCTTCATCGCGCCGACTGTACGAATACGGCGAACGAGTGCCCGAGTATCGATACCCTCAAGGGCCACGACATTGTTCTCGATTAGATATTCTGCCAGCGTCTGCTGGCTGCGAAAGTTGCTGGCAATGCGACTGTTCTCACGAACGATGAACCCCGACAGTTGCGGACCGTTGCTTTCGACGTCCTCTGAATTGACACCATAGTTGCCAATCTCGGGATAGGTCATGGTGACGATTTGACCGCGATAGCTGGGATCGGTGAGAATTTCCTGGTAGCCGGTCATCGAGGTATTGAAGACCACTTCGCCGGTAACTTCACCGCTGGCAGCGAATGCCTGGCCGGTAAAAACTGTACCGTCTTCCAATGCGAGTTTTGCCTGACGCAAGTTCGTCATGCTCTCAATACCCTTCCCGTGGCTGTTGGCCACCCTATTTCTTGTGTCGCCATTCAAGCTTGTCTAGCGTCTGTCCCGATATCGAAGAAGGAAGCTGCGGGTCACTGGCTGTTGATCCTTGATCTTCAGCCTTGCAGTTTTCAGTGGCGGGTTCTTGTTTCGGCGAACAGGAACCCGCTCTTTTTTTGCTTGATCGCTCCAGATTATAGTCCGCCTGCAGGATTCCTCCTAGAACTAGCCTGGTCACCTGTCTGCGGTTCGATGGATTCACTCCTCCGACAGGCAACGACCGATCTGCCGGACCGCCTGCCGCAATCGTTCTTCATTTTCAACCAGTGCCATCCGCACGAATCCTTCCCCTGCAGGGCCAAAGCCGCTGCCTGGACTGACTGCCACATCCCCCTGCTCAAGTAGCTTCATGGCAAAGTCCATCGTCGACATCTCCTGCTGCCAGCTCGGCGGGATGGCAGCCCAGATGAACATGCCGGCCTGGGGTGCTTCCAGCTGCCAGCCGATGCGTCGCAAGCCTTCAACCAGCACATCGCGTCGTTGCTGGTAAATGACCGACTGCTGCTCAACCGCTGCGTCGGTATGCCGCAGGGCCATGATGGCTGCCACCTGGATCGCCTGGAACATGCCGTAATCG
Source organism: Planctomycetota bacterium (assembly GCA_963581185.1). GTDB lineage: Bacteria > Planctomycetota > Planctomycetia > Pirellulales > Pirellulaceae > SAT2750. The sequence continues at coordinate 16,598 of CAUZOB010000007.1, forward strand.
TAATAGCCCTTGATCACGCCGAGGGCACGAATCATCTCGGCGTTACCACAGCAGAAGCCGACTCGCCAGCCTGCCATGTTGTAGCCCTTGCTCATGGTGGTGAATTCAACCCCAACATCTGCTGCACCAGGGGCAGCCAGAAAGCTGGGAGGCAGGTAGCCATCAAAAGCGACGTCCGCATAAGCGAAATCGCTGATCACCATAAAGTCGTGTTTCTTGGCCAGCCCCACCAGGTCGCGGTAAAAATCAGGCTGAACTGTGGCGGTGGAGGGATTGTGGGGAAAGTTGACGATCACCAGCTTGGGCTTGGGAACCAGGTGCTCGCAGGTGTAGGCGATGTTCTCGAGGAATTTCTCGCTATCGGCAACTTCCAGGGCAATCACGTTACCTGCCGCCAGGGCGACTGCGTACATGTGGACCGGGAAATAGGGAGCAGGCACGATGGCCGAGTCGCCAGGACCCATCAAGGCCAGGCAGAGATGGCTGAAGCCCTCCTTGGAACCAAGGCAGACCATCGCTTCGGATTCGGGATCCAGCCGGACTCCGTACTTCTTGAGGTACTTGCTGGTCACCTCGCGTCGCAGGTTGAGGATGCCATTGGACTGGCTGTAGCCGTGTCCGCGAGGATCCTGCGCCGCCTCCACTAACTTCTCAATCACGATCGCCTGGGGCGGATCCGCCGGGTTTCCCATGCCCAGGTCAATCACGTCATGACCAGCCCGGCGCTTTTCATAAAGCAACTGGTTAATGCGGCCAAACATGTAAGGTGGCAAGCGGTTCAGGCGGGCCGCCACACGCTTCTGGAACGGCGCATTCCCTTCCAGCGACCCGCCAATCGAGGTCGTTGCAGCAGCCTGCGATTCCGCATCCTGAGGCGTTTCCGCCGGTTGCGATGGAATGTCGGTCTGTGACATGGTGGTCTAAGTTAGGGGGAATTTTGAGCCCGCGGAGAGATATTCATCCACCTTAACAGAGATTCGTTAGGGCTGAATGTGCTGCTGTCTGGCTAGCCGACCATCTGGCAGCTGACGGCGTCTACCTGTACCGATTATGGCGTCTGCGATAGCGAATTGAGCCACAGCAGCGCTGTTTATGGCAAGGGCTGAGATGCTCGCAGGAAGGCAAACAGGTCCCGCACCTGCTGCTCACTGAGCGGCTTGAGGATGCCCTCGGGCATGATCGACCGAGAGACGGCAGCCATCTCATCGATCTGAGCACGGGGAATGACAATTCGCTGGCCGTCGATCCCCTTCAAGACCACAACCCGGTTGTCCTGTTCCTCAATGAAACCATTGAGTGTGCGGCCATCGTCCGTAAAGACGACAAAGTTCTCGAATCCCTTGCGGATTTCAATGCTGGGATTCACGATATTGAGCAACATGTTCTGCAGATCATCTCGCTTGTAGGTCGTCAGGTTCGGCCCGATCTCACCGCCTCGATCAAACAGCGTATGGCAGGCGCCACAATGTTTGATGAACAACGCCCGACCGTTGTAGGGATTGCCGTCGCTGAGGTTGACAACGCTGGCATAATGCTCGATCCGCTGTTTCATTTCGGCCGTCGTGGCACCCTCGACTTTCCCCCAGATCTCGCCAATCGCCTGCCGGCTTTGCTTGTCGTTGTGCAGCAGCATGCGGCGAACCGTGGAGAGCGGGACGCCCTGTTTGAAAGCCGGTGTCTCTTGAATGGCAGCCAGCCACAAGCGAGTCCAGGCCGGGCGACTGGCAAGTAACGACTCGGCCGCCGGACGGACCGCTGCAGGCAAATCGCTATACAGCTCAATCACCCTGATAGCAATCTCCTCGGCCGTGTAGGACTGCAAGCTGGTCAGTGCAGCGGCAGCCAGAGCCAGGTCTGACTTGTCTGCTACCAGCGTGAGTAGCACCGGCACGGCCCGCGGACAGTCAATCTGGCCAAAGACCGAAACCAGGCCCTGCCGGATCTCGGACTTGACCGAACTGTCCTGGATTTGAGCAAGTGCGGTTTCGATGGCAGCATTGTCATTGAGTCGCAGCTTGAGTTTCAGCGAACCACCGCCACTGGCTGCAATGGCCTCCAGCAGCCGTGCTGGCAAGCCCACCAGTGAACGTCCCTCGTAGGCCTGCTCAAAGCCGCTCAGTAGCTTGCCCCGTGAGGCGTCATCCGGAGCAGACTCAAGCAGGATGGCGGCGGCCATCAAGTCAGCCTGGCTGCCGGTCAACGCCAGTCGTCGCATCAGCCGTTCGATAATGTGTTGCTGGACAAGTGGCTGGGTCCAGAGCGGACCTTTCATCAAGCTGACGATAGCCTGCCTCGCTTCGACATGCTCTTCCACCGCCCACCACAAGAGCAAGGGAATGTGCGGATCGTCGGCATCCTCGCTATGCTGCAAAAGCTGCCGGATAATCGCCACGCCCGCTTCTGGACGCAGGCGTCGGGCAGAGCACGCCAGCTGGCTGCGGACCTGCAGGTCGGATTCCCTCGTCGCCAGGGCGACCAGCGACCGAACCTGGTACACGGTCGCCTGGTGGTTGTCACATATCAGCCGAACGGTCCAGGCGCGTACCTGGGGATCCTTGTGGGAAAGCAATTGCAGGCTGCGTCCATCGGTCAATCCGCCAACCACGTGCAGTCCCCAGCAGGCATTTAAGGCAGTCAGTCCGAGACTCTCATCGAGCACGTCGTTGAGCAGCGCGATGGCCTCTGGATCACGACGATCAGCCAGTAATCGCAGGGCGGTCTGGCGATGCCACTTGTTGGGATGCGACAGTAACTGGACAAGTTCCGCGGTGCTGCTGGCTGCCAGGTCCAGCTGGATTGGCTGGTGGCCTGCATGCAGCCGATAGATCCGGCCGCTGGTCGTGTGCACGCGACCCTGATAATGGGATGCATGGTCGATTCGCTGTTCGTACATGTCGGCCACATAAGCGGACCCGTCTGGTCCCATCTGGATATCGACAGGTCGAAACCAGCTGTCATCGGTTGTCAGGGGATGGCCGAAATCAGTCGTCTTATAGGTCGACCCGTCGGCTTCCAGCGTGCTGGCAACGACATGACCCTGGAGCGGGGCAACTCCCATCAAGGCCCGCTGGTACTGTGCGGGCCAGCCAGGCGCCTCGTTGATCACAAAAGTGTGTGTGAATCGTGGCACCTGGTGGTGGGCCATGTGGGGAAAATATCCAAAAGTGAACGGATTCGAGAGCGCACCATGCTTGGCAAACCCCTTTTGGTAATAGCCCCCCTGGACGTAATGAAAACCACGTGTGTTGCCGCCGTTGTGGCCCGAGTAGACGTGCCCGTTGGCATCGAATTCAACTCCAAAGGAATTCCCGCCGCCTTCAGCAAACACCTCGTACTTCTTTTCCAGCGGGTGATACCGCCAGATCAGCTGGCCCATCGAATAGACTGCCGCTTGCTTCGATTGGTACGGCCGTATCTTGCCCGACACCGTGCTGCCCTGCGATGCATAGAGCCAGCCATCGGGGCCCCAGCGCATGCTGTTGGCAATCGAGTGCGAGTCTTCCATGCCAAAGCCCTGCAGGTGGACGTCGGGATTGCCGTCCGGTACGTCGTCCCCGTTGTTGTCTGGATAGAACAGCAGGTAGGGGGGATTCAGCACCCACACGCCGCCACGGCCGATGGCAAACGAGGTGACCAGGCTGAGTCCGTCGAGGAACGTCTTGTGCTTGTCGTAGATACCATCGCCGTCGGTGTCTTCATGGATCGTGATCCGGTCCTGGCCGGGAAAGTGATTGGGCGGCGGCAGCGGCATCTTGTCATAGACCGCCCGCAGGTACTTGTCGCGGCTGACCATTTTTAAGCCGGCAGGGTTGGGATATTGCCGGTACTCAACCACCCATAACCGTCCGCGGGAATCGAACTTGAGCGATAACGGCTGCCCGATGTCCGGGTCGGACAGGACCAGCTGAACAGCCAGTCCCTCGGGTGTTTTCATGCCAGCCAGTGCTTCCTGTGGGGGCAGGATCCCGCGGTCGTTTTCCAGCTTGCGGAATGCCACCAGAGTCTGTTCCCGGTCCGCCACCTTGTTGAACAGAAAGCCCTCCGCGTCGTCGTCCTGCCAGAGCGTCCAGGCACGGTCATCGCCAGCACGGTATTGCCACTTGCCAGCGGTACGAATCGCCTGCTTGTCGGCGGCCAGTACAGGTGCAGCCAGGTTAAAGTTGGTGCGACCGGAGTTGCGGAAGGTGCGGATCGCCAGCACGTTCGGCTTGCCGAACAACAGGTGCTGGGGCTTCAGCTGAAATTCCATGTCCGAACCGAGCCCGCTGCGGTACTTGGGCGGCATCGCTCCAAGGGCAGCGACCAGAACGCCGTTCAGATAGACCTCGCGTGCATCGTCCGCCGATTCGACGAACAGCGAGACTTTTTCTTGCTGCCACTCGGCGGGAACATCCAGCTGGCAACGGTACCAGGCAAATCCCAGGTCGGCACCTTTGTCTGCAGCAGGCGGTCGCCGCCAGATCGAGGGGATATCGACCGCTTGCCACTGCTCCTGCGCATGACAGGGCTTTGCGAGACTTAGGCCGGAGAGGCTGATCAGGAACAGCAGGATGGGAAGTTGCCGAGCGAAGAACATCGAACGATTTCCTTTGGATTGAGAGACCCTGCCGTTGGATTCAGTCACTCCAATCCACGGCAGAAAACAGCACGGCGGGCGTGGCAAGCTGGGCAGGAAACGCTCACCTTACCGATGATACCGGTTTTGCGGGTCAGGGACAGTTAACGGATCAGGAAAAGTCTGACGCCTCGAGAATTCCGTTCCCGCGGCGATTTCGGCAACCTATTATTTCTCCAGTTGGCCGGCGTCTGTTGGCGGCCATACAACCTGTCCATCTGCCCAGCAAGTCCCAATGTTCACTCGACTGCTGATCCTGTTATCGCTGCTGATGATCCCCGCCGTGCCGTGGGTCCATGCCGACGGCCCGGAAACGACCGTCCAGCTGCGACGTTTGATGACCGGCGATGTACTGGTTGTGACAACGGACCAACGGGTTTATCGGTTGCAGATCGTGGACCCCGAGAAGGGTACGAGCCAGGCACGTGTTTCCCTGGACAAGGGCGCGTCATTCTCACCAGCTCGACTGGTCCACCTGCTCGGTGCCAGCAGCTCGGCACGCGACAACGCCTCGCTACAACTGGTGGAAATGGGCGTGATTCGGACCGGCAAGAAACTCGAAATCGGTCTTGGCAGCCTGGCGGCGAGCGATCGCAGCCGGACGGAGATCGTGCGAGCTGTCGAGCTGACACCAGGTCGCTGAGACTGCATCGACGCCTACAGGGACCCCACTCGAGTCGACCGCAGGTCGAGAAGGTGTGGGTCAACTCAGTCGGGGCGGCGAGATTCGAACTCGCGACCTCCTGCTCCCAAAGCAGGCGCGCTAGCCAAGCTGCGCTACGCCCCGCGACCTTGTGAAGGTGTCTGCCCATGCTAACGGGGCAATTCAGATTCGGCAATCACAGCATCGCGATCATCCGGCCCAGCGGTCCTGCTGCGAGTCGCCATTGCCCTCAAGCAGGTCTTTGAGCCGGATAAACTCATCGTTATCGGCAAAATGAATGGTGATCTTGCCGCGGCCTGACTGGGACTGGCGAACCTGGACCCTGGTTCCCAGCGCCATCTTGAGCTGCTGCTCCAATTCAGCAACGTGGCTATCGGTTGCCTTCGTGCGACGAGGCTTTCTCTTGACCGATGGTCCACCATCGTCCTGCAAAACATGCTGCTGGACCTGTTCCTCGGTTTCACGGACACTCAGCTTGTCCTTCTGGATCCGCGTGCAGAAGCGTACTTGCTGTTCATCGGAACCCAGTGGCAGCAGCGCTCGACCGTGCCCGGCGGTAATCTCCCCAGCCCGAATAGCCGCCAGGACCGGTTCGGGCAAATCCAGCAGCCGCAATAGATTGGCGATCGTGCTGCGGTCAATCTTCAGCCGCTCAGCAAGTTCTTCCTGGGTACATTTGTGCTGCTCAAGGTAACTGCGAAAAGAGAGTCCCTTTTCAACTGGATTGAGGTCCTTGCGCTGCAGGTTCTCAACGATCGCCAGTTCGGCCACCAGGCGATCGTCGGCCTCGCGCAGCCGAGCTGGGATTGTTTTCCAACCCGCCTTGATGGCCGCCCGCAAACGCCGTTCGCCGGAAATCAACTGGTACCTACCGGCCACCATTCGCACCAGGATCGGCTGCAGGATGTCATGCGCCGTGAGACTTTCTGCCAGCGAGTCGATCTCTGCATCGTGGAAGTCTCGCCTTGGTTGAAACGGGTTCTCCTCGATCTGGCTGACATTCAGTTCCAGCAACGCTAACGGTTTCCCCGCCTCTCGGACTGGCTCAGCCATCTCCTCGGGCCGGGCAATCTTGAGCTGGGGTTGCGCTGCGTCATCCGCTGCTGCCTGCGGCGGGGGACTCTCTTGCTCAGCCAGCAGGTCAGCCAGCCCACGACCAAGTCGGCGTTTCTTAGCCACGATCCAGTACCTCAAAGGAAAGTTCCCGGTATCCCCATGACCCCCTCGAACGGGGGGCATGCAGAAGGACCGGCTGACCGTGACTGGGTGCCTCACTGACGGCAACGTCACGGGGGATAACTGTGTTGAAGACGATCTCGCCGAAGAATTCACGGACTTCTTCTTCGACTTCGCTGGTCAATTCCAGCTGCGGCTCGTGCATCGTCAGAACAATGCCGCCGAAGGTAAGCGAGTTGTGTTGGCGCTGCATCACGTCACGAATGACATGAATCATCTGAGTCAGGCCTTCCATGGCAAAGTACTCGCACTGGATCGGCATCAGGACTTCGCTGGAGGCGGCCAGGGCGGTTTGTGTCAGCGGGCCGACCGAGGGGGGGCAATCAATCAGCACGTATTCATAGGCCGCCATACTGCTTGCCAGGTGCTGCTGAATCGTCGCCGCGGCGGCCTGTTCCTGGCCGGTCAGCACTTCCACGTCCTGAAAGCTGCGGCTGCCGGGGAGCAGGAAAAGCTGGTCCAGGCAGGTCTCGGTGACACTGGCATGCAGAGGTCGTGAGGCCAGCAGGCCGTGGGATCGAACAGGGTTGTGTCCCAACCCCGTGGTGGCATTGCACTGGGGATCCAGGTCCACCAACAGCGTGTGATGGCCGGCCATGGCAATGCCCGCCGCCAGGTTAATGGCAGTTGTGGTTTTACCCACGCCACCCTTCTGGTTCGCGACACACAGGATCTGTGCCATCGGCCCCTCACATGTTCGATTCCATTCTCGGCCAGCTGACCCACAACAGGGAAAATCCCGCAATCCTCCCTTGGGGCGGCGAATTGTAACTCGCTTAAGTCAGACCCGGAAAGAGCAATTGCCGCGAGTGACAGCTGAGCCAGTTGACGTACAGCTGTTTCACGTGAAACATCGTTTTTCAGATGCTGCAGATCATCGTTTCACGTGAAACAATGTCAGCCATCGAGGCGGTGAAAGACGAGGCCGCTGAGAAGCTTGGGATAGAAGTACGTGCTTTTGGCTGGCATCCGCTCACCCTGGTGGCTGATTTCGCGAATGTGGTCCAGCGTGGCAGGCATCACGAGTGCCGCCAGTCCATACGGCCTGCCATCCGAATCGCCCTGCTTGAGGCCTGCCACAACCTCATCCACCAGGTGCACGTAATCCGGTTTCGGCAGATCCCTGGCAGCCAGCAGGGTGTCAATCAGCAAGCGGTGTAAAATACTCACTCCCAGCCCCTGCCACTCGCTACTCTGGCCCTCGGCCACCTCTGCCATCTTCTCCCGGCCCTGGTCATTAATCCGCGCCAGCAGCCAGCGTTCATCTGCTGGACAGTAGAGTCCCAGCACACCCTGTGCTCCCTCCAACTCGATCTGCTGCCAGACTTCGTCGGCCGCAGCGGGTCCAGTTGCCAGCTCTTCAAGATCGAAACAGGCGGATGCAGCAGCCGTCAGTTGAGACGATGAGAGAGCTGGCATGCCAGTCAGCAGGCGGTGCGTCGGCAGCACAATCATGCCGGCATCCTGCATGCTGACGAACATCGACATGATCCCGTTCGCAGGGTGGTTGCTGGGCAGCTCACCCTGCTCAGCCACTAAGTACTGGCGATAATTGCAGGCTGTCTCATAGCGGTGGTGGCCGTCGGCCACATAGGCGGGCTGTGGGCCCATCACTGCCTGCAGCTCGCTAATCACAAGCGGATCCATGACCGGCCAGATTCGATGAGTCACCCCCAGGTGGTCGACAGCTTCCAGCGGCGTATCCCCTTCGATCGCCGTTTCCAGAATCCGCTGGGCGTTGTTCTCCGCGTCCGGGTAGATCGCAAAGATCTGGCTGAGATTCGCCTGGCAGGCCTGCGTCAGCCGCAACCGATCTGCCTTGGCTGCCGCATGCGTCTGCTCGTGCGGATAAACCTGCCCTTCACCAAACGGTTCCAGCCTCAGCCGCCCCATGAAGCCACGCCGTGTGAACTGCTGCCCCTCGTACTCAAACAGCTGGTGGTAGACATAGACCGCAGGATCAACTTCCTCCAGCAAGACACCCTCGCGTTGCCATTGCTTGAAGTAGCGGGCAGCTCGCTTGTAACGGTCATCGTCCGATGCATCTCCCGGTTCGGCCCGATTGAGGATCAGTCGCACGACGTTGGCCGGGTGCTGCTTGTAAAGCTGATCCCGCATCGCTTCATCAATCACGTCGTAAGGTGGTGCTATCACATCACTGAGCGCGCCGACATGGCCCAGGTCATAGCGAATACCGGCAAAGCCCTCGATCTGCACCATCGACCCTGACACCCTTCAGTTCAAACTGTTACGACCAGCCAACCCAAGCCAACGCTCCCAACTCATCCGCGCCCCCAGATCATACATTCCCCCCGATAGAGGGGGTAAAACGATCCCTTGCCCGCTGGCTGTTGGATCAATACCGGTAATGGTCAGGCTTGAATGGCCCATCGACGGCCACGCCGATGTAGTCCGCCTGCTCTGGGCTGAGCTGGGTTAGCTTCACACCCAGCTGATCCAGATGCAAACGTGCCACCTCCTCGTCCAGCTTCTTGGATAGCACATGGACACCCAGCGTGTAGTTTTCGCTTTCCGTCCAGAGGGCGATCTGTGCCAGCACCTGGTTTGTGAACGAATTGGACATCACAAAAGAGGGATGCCCGGTGGCACAACCAAGGTTCACCAGCCGGCCCTCGGCCAGCAGCAGCACCGAGTGACCATCCGCAAAGGTGTAACGATCGACCTGGGGCTTGATCTCCTGATGACTGATCCCTTCCTCGTTCTGCAGCCAGGCAACGTCGACTTCCAGGTCAAAGTGGCCGATGTTGCAGACCACCGCATCGTTGGGCATGACGGAAAGATGCTCCCCGCGAATCACGTCACGATTTCCGGTCGTGGTAACGAAGATGTTGCCCACCGACGCAACTTCCTCCAGCGTCGTAACCTGATATCCTTCCATCGCCGCCTGCAGGGCATTGATCGGGTCAATCTCTGTGATCACCACGCGGGCTCCATACCGCGACAGTGATTGGGCACAGCCTTTCCCGACGTCGCCGTAGCCACAGACAACTGCCACCTTCCCGGCAATCATCACGTCGGTAGCTCGCTTGATTCCATCGACCAGCGATTCGCGGCAACCGTAGAGATTGTCAAACTTGCTCTTGGTGACTGAGTCATTCACGTTGATCGCAGGCACCTTCAGCTCGCCCTTCTCATGCATCTGGTAGAGCCGATGGACGCCGGTCGTGGTCTCTTCGGAGAGACCCTTGATGTCAGGCAATAACTCAGAAAACTGGTTGTGGACCATGGCGGTCAAGTCGCCGCCGTCATCGAGGATCAAATTGAGCGGCTCGCCGCTGGGAAAATACAGCGTCTGCTCGATGCACTCATCGAACTCCTTGTCTGTCATTCCCTTCCAGGCATAAACCGGCACTCCCGCTTCAGCCATCGCCGCTGCCGCGTGATCCTGCGTGGAAAAGATGTTGCAGCTGCTCCAGGTCACCTCGGCACCCAGCTCAATCAGCGTCTCGATCAGCACGGCAGTCTGGATTGTCATGTGCAGACAGCCGGCAATCCTGGCTCCTGTCAGTGGCTTGGATTCGCCATAACGTTCCCGCAGCGCCATCAGACCGGGCATTTCGTTTTCAGCCAACATGATCTCCCGGCGTCCCCAATCGGCGAGGGAAATGTCCTTGACTTTATATGCAAGTCGTTCGGTATCAGCTTGAGCCACGGTGATGATCCTACCTCTGAGATGTGGTCTTTATCTCGCCGGCGCCGGCGAGAAATTGCACTGCCTTCATCTTATCGCGAACAGCAAATGGAGAAAACCGGCCGCACCAGCTCAGGCTGGCCCGGAATCACTTTCTGGCATCGAGTCGAAGCCTGCCTTGGCATGTGCCACGAATTGCTGCACCAGCTGAATATCCTTGCAGCCAGGCTGGCGTTCGACGCCGCTGGCCGTATCGACCGCCGCCGGCTGCACCTGGGCAATCGCCTGGCCCACATTATCCGCCGTCAGGCCACCAGCCAGCACCAGCGGACAGCCTTCGATAGCCCCATCTTCCAGCTGCATGGCAGCCCAGTCGAGGACCTCACCGGTACCGCCGTACTGACCGGGAACATAGGCATCGACCAACATCGCCAGTGGCTGCGTCCCCAGTTGCCGAACCGCTTGCAGCAACCGGCTGACTTCCTGCAGCCCAGTTTCGCGGCAGCGAACCGAGCGGATCACGGGTAACGGCTGCAGCTGGTCGATTAACTCCAGGCTTTCATCACCGTGCAACTGGACGATATCCAGCTCGAGCTGCTCGACATACCGCCGCACGTCGTCCTCGCTCCGGTCGACAAACACCCCAACCAGCTGAACCTGGCCTCGTAACCGGTCACAGATTTCGGCTGCAACCTGCAACGAGATACAACGCGGACTGGCTGGATGGAAATTCAGCCCAACTGCATCGGCACCAGCCGCGACCGCCATCTCGGCGTCCGCCACCGTCGTAATTCCACAGATCTTGACCTGAAACACCGCACGCATCTCCACTGGCTCAATCCAAACGCCCCTGCTGTTCGGACATTCTATGCCATTCGCTCGTTCTTGACATTTCCGACTGGCTCAGCAGCGATGAATTAACTGTTGGTTCTCCCTGCTTTCCCGAGCCACCCAGCTTGCCAATCCAGCGGCTTGAGCGATACGGATCGGCTGTTTCGCGGACTGCGAGTTGAAGCTGGTTCGAGCCGAATGCCGATGAAATCTCCATGATAGGTTGGCCTGCGCGCCTCTGCGGCCGACAACATTTTTCCAGCTGGGCGACTCCAGCAGAGTTTCATTCTGACGTCGAGAATCTCCGGGCATGCACGATAGCCTTTTCCAATTCGCCGGCCAGCCATTTTCTGCCGCTCCGGATCCAGCCGCCTATGTGCCGCTGGAACCGATGGAAATGGCCGGCAAGACGTTGACCGAGGCGATTCGCCGACGGCGTGGTCCCAGCCTGCTGATCGGGCCAACCGGCAGCGGCAAATCGCTGCTGGCCCAGCTCGTCGCCGGCCAGGTCAAGTCCAGCCACCATCCGCTGCTGCTTTCCAGCAGCGTCTTCTGCACGCGCAAGGCACTGCTTCAGCACATCCTGCATGGCATGCAGGTACCGTTCCATCATCCGGGCGAGGGAGAGTTGCGACTGGCCATCGTCGACGCCCTGGCAAAGCGGGAGAACCTGCAGGGCGGACTTGCCCTGATCGTGGACGAGGCCGACCGGTTGGCTACCCCCTTACTGGAAGAGCTGCGAGTCATCACCAACATTGTTCGCGACGGCCAGCCGCAGGTGCAATTGCTGCTGGTCGGTGACGCGCGACTGGAAGAACAGCTGGCTGAGCCACGCATGTCCTGCTTGAACCAGAGGATTGCCAGCCGCTGCTACCTGCGTGCCTGGAAGCGTGACGAAACGACTCGATATATCCAGCGGCAACTGGAACGAGCCGGTGCCGATGCAGCACAGCTATTCACACCCGAAGCACTTATCACGCTTCATGAAATCACCACTGGCACACCTCGCCTTGTGAACCAGCTCGCCGACCACGCACTCTGGCTCGCTGCCAAAGATCAGGCAGCTCCGATCGATGAACGAGCGATACACGTCGCCTGGTCCGATCTCCAGCAGCTGCCGCTGCCTGCCGAGTTCCAGCTGGCTGCGCTCGATGAAGCGGTCGATACAATCGAATTCGGCGAACTTGATGAGATCGATACAGCTGCCCCGGCGGTTGCCAGTCAGACCGCCGCGGTTGAATTTGGCACGCTCGACGATGAACTCGAGGAGTTCGGCGCACGTATCGAGATCGAGGCTGAGCCAACGCAAGCTGAGCCAACGCAAGCTGAGCCAACGCAAGCTGAGCCAACGCAAGCTGAGCCAACGCACGAGCAGCCGATACCGGTAGACGACAGCGAAGTATCGACGCTGCCGATTCGCTGGCGACCGGTCATTTTCCAACCGCCAGCAGCCACCAGACCGACAGAGACGACGGACAGCCCGGTGAGCGAGAGCGACTGTTCCTCGTCTCACACACCTGCTCCACACCTGTACAAACCGTTACTTGACCAGCTGCGTCAACAACGCAGCTGAAGCATCAACTTGCCCGCCACCTGAGCCTGGAGCCTGACTGGCATGGCCCACTTCCTCGTTACCGGCGGTGCCGGTTTCATCGGCTCCCATTTGGTGGAGGCACTCGTCCGTCGCGGCGACCAGGTTCGCGTGCTCGATAATTTCAGCACCGGTTCGATGGACAATCTGTCCGCTGTGAAAGAGCAGATCAGCGTGATTCCAGCGGATATCCGTGATCCGGCGGTGGCCAGGGAAGCTGCCGACGGCGTCGATGTGGTCCTGCACCTAGCTGCCCTGGCCTCGGTCCCGCTCAGCATCGAACGGCCCCAGGATACCCACGACCATTGCGCCAGCGGCACTCTCTCTATGCTGACAGCGGCCCAGGCGGTTGGGGTGCGACGATTTGTCTACTCTTCTTCCAGCAGCATTTACGGCAATCGGGACGATCAGCAGCAGACCGAAACCGACCTGCCGGCACCGGAGTCTCCCTACGCAGCTGCCAAGCTGGCCGGGGAGTACTATTGCAGCTGCTTTGACCGCAGCATGGGGCTGGAGACGGTCGTGCTGCGATACTTCAATGTCTTCGGTCCCCGCCAGTCGCTGGAGGGGCCCTACGCAGCGGTCATACCGGCCTTCATCACTGCGGCACTGCGTGGCCAGCCGGCGGTGATCTATGGTGACGGATCGCAGACCCGCGATTTCACATTTGTCGAGAGCGTTGTCTCTGCCAACCTGCTGGCTGCCGAAACTGCTGCCGCTGCCGGCCAGGTCTTTAATGTCGCACACGGCACCAGCACCTCTGTTGAGCAGCTGCACCAGCTGATCCAGGAACTGACAGCGACATCAACTCCGGCCGATTACCAGCAGGCTCGTGCGGGCGATGTCCTTCACAGCAAGGCAAACATTGAGCGGGCCGTCGAGCAACTCAATTTCCAGCCCGATGCGGATCTGCGTGCTGGACTGGCCAAAACAATAGACTATTACCGGAATTAACCCCTGCATCCCAGCTCCCGTCCGCTGGCTGCTCTCAAACCTGAGATCGGTGAATTCTCGAGCGATGGACAAGGCCTGTGAACGAGCGAGCTCCTGACAACGAACCGCAGGTGACTGGCCCGGCCGGCCGGCGCACGCTGGTGGCCCTGGCTACCTACAACGAGCTCTCCAACCTGCCGTCGCTGGTCAGCGACATCCGCCAGCAGATGCCGACCGCCGAGATCCTGGTTGTGGATGACAATTCGCCGGATGGTACCGGTGATTGGTGCCGCAAGCAGGCACTCGATCATGCTCAGTTCCACGTCATCCATCGAGCCGAAAAGCTGGGGCTGGGAAGTGCCATGGTGGAGGCAATACGGTTCGCCATCTCCGGCAAATATAGCGCCCTGATCACGATGGACGCGGATGGCAGCCACCCGGCGGAATACCTGCCGGCCCTGGCGGCTGGACTGGACGAGCTGGAACTTGTCGTCGGCTCGCGATATTGCAACGGCGGGGGCATTATCGGCTGGAGCTGGCGCCGCCGCCTGATGAGTCGCAGCGTGAACTGGCTGGCTCGCCTGCTGCTGGGCCTCAAGGTACGGGATACCAGCGGTGCCTATCGTGCCTACCGGCTGGCTGCCCTCGAGCAGCTCGACCTGGAGATGATCCGTTCGCGTGGATTCGCCATCCTGGAAGAGTTGCTCTGGCAACTCAACGGCGCCGGCGTTCGAATTGGCGAGGTACCGATCGAGTTTCGAGATCGTACAGCTGGTGATTCCAAGCTAGGACCCTGGGAGGCCATCCGCTCGATAGCGATGCTGTTGCGGATGGGCCTACGGCACCGGCTCTGGTACTAGGGCTCTGCCACTGCAGGCTCCCTGTTTGACAGCCGAAAACGTGGGTCATAGAATCCGATTCCCGCTCACTCGGCCGGTATTTCATGCTGCCAGGTGAGAACGGTTCACTGCACCAGCTTTTCGTTAGAGGGTTCCAGCCATGTCTGATAATGGTGGCGGTCAAATCGACAGTGTGATGCAGGAAACCCGGCTGTTTCCACCCAGCGACGAGTTCACCTCCCAGGCAGCCATCAACTCGCGACAGGCCTACGACGAGCTGTACGAACGTGCCAAGCAGGACCCGATCGCATTCTGGGGAGATTTTGCTCGCCAGGAACTGCACTGGTTCGAACCGTTCAACGAGGTGCTGGAGTGGGATGAGCCCTTTGCCAAGTGGTTTGTCGGTGGCAAGACCAACGTCTCGTACAACTGCCTCGACATCCACCTCGAGACCAGCAAGGCCGACCAACCGGCGATCATCTGGGAAGGTGAGCCGGGCGACGAACTCACTTTGACCTACCGTCAGCTGCATGAGCAGGTCTGCAAGTTTGCCAACGTGCTGAAACAGCTTGGTGTCGAGCAGGGCGACGTGGTCTCGATTTACATGCCGATGGTCCCGGAATTGGCAATTGCCATGCTGGCCTGCGCACGAGTGGGCGCCGTCCACTCGGTGATCTTTGCCGGCTTCTCCGACACCTCGATTGCCGATCGCAACAACGATGCCAGGGCCAAACTTCAAATTACTGCCGACGGCGGCTGGCGACGAGGCAAGATCCTGGAACTCAAGGGGGTCGTCGACAAAGCCCTGGACAAGTCCGACACCGTTGAGAAGTGCGTTGTGCTGAAGCGGACCGGTAACGATGTCACGATGCACGAGGGTCGCGACTTCTGGTGGCATGAGCTGATGGAAGCTGCCTCCAGCGACTCGCCTGCTGAACCACTCGACAGTGAAGCACCGCTGTTCATCCTCTACACCAGCGGTTCGACCGGAAAACCGAAGGGGATCATGCACACCACGGCGGGCTACAACCTGTACGCCAAGAAGTCATTCGAGTGGGTCTTTGATCATCGCGACGACGATATCTTCTGGTGCACTGCCGACTGTGGCTGGATCACAGGACACAGCTACGTGGTCTACGGTCCACTTGCCGCAGGAGCTCAAGTCCTGATGTACGAGGGTGCTCCCAACCACCCCGCCGAGGATCGCTTCTGGGAGCTGGTGGAAAAGCACAAGGTGACAATCCTCTACACGGCACCGACAGCGATTCGGGCCTTCATCAAGTGGGGCGACCATCACGTCGAGAAACACGATCTCTCCAGCCTCCGCCTGCTGGGAACAGTGGGGGAAGGGATCAACCCGGAAGCCTGGATCTGGTACCACGAGAAAATTGGTGGCGAGCGATGCCCGATTGTCGATACCTGGTGGCAGACAGAAACTGGCGGCATCATGATGTCGCCCTTGCCAGGCGCGATTGCCACCAAGCCAGGCAGCTGCACCACGCCGCTGCCCGGCATCCTGCCAGCGATTGTTGGGCAGGATGGCGAGCCGGTCGGTACCAACCAGGGTGGCTGGCTGGTGATGACACACCCCTGGCCAGGCATGTTGCGTGGCATCTGGGGCGACGAAGAGCGTTATCGCGAGCAGTACTGGAGCAAGGTCCCAGGCGCATACCTGGCGGGTGACAACGCTCGCCAGGACGAAGATGGTTACTACTGGATCATGGGTCGTATCGACGACGTGATCAATGTCTCAGGTCACAGGCTCAGCACGATTGAGGTCGAGAGTGCCCTGGTAAGCCATCCCAATGTCGCTGAAGCAGCGGCCATCGGCCGGGCCGACGAGATCAAGGGCCAGGCGATCGCGGTCTTTGTCACGCTGCTCAACGCAGAACCGAGCGAGGAGTTGCGGAGCGAGTTGCGGCAGCATGTCCGAGCGGAAATCGGAGCACTTGCTCAGCCCGATGATGTTCGCTTCACCGATTCACTGCCCAAGACTCGCAGTGGCAAAATCATGCGACGGCTGTTACGCGATATCGCCGAGGGCAAGGAAGATATCGGAGATACGACAACACTGGAAGATTACAGCGTGATTGCCCAGTTGCGGGGTGACGAGGAATAGCGCGGACGGCCAACAGCAGATGGGCCGCTAGCGTCGCAGGCGATTCCGCGGATCGGTCGCAGTCCGTTGTACATCGCTGCCCTGGCCGACCAGCACATCGTCGATCTGGCGCCACTTGCGTAGCATCTCAGCCGGTTCTTCAAAGTTCAGGAAGGTGGGAGCCTGGCCGGGCAGAACCCGTGTCGCCATGCCAGCCACGCGCCAGCCATCATCCTGCTGTCTCAAGACCCAGACAATGTCAAAGGACTCAACGGCCACGCCGCCGGACGCTTCGGTCCAGGTGCAATTGACATAGGCGCCGCCCTCGACCTTTTCGACCGAACCTACCTGGAAATCCGCTGTCGGTGTTCCGGGTGGCCGTACCACGAGGCCATGGCGTGCTGTTTCCTGCCGCGCCTGAACCGTCAACAGCCCAGCCACGATCTGGTCATCTCCGTCCCGCAAGGCCTGCAGGAATCGTCCCACCACCTGCTGCGGATTGGCGTCAGCCGAGATGTCGACCCGCGCAAGAACTCCCGTGCTGACAGGATCAAGGTCCACCAGTGGCGGCGGAAGCTGTTCAGTCGCCTGTTCGGGTGGCTTGACTGCGTCGTTCAGTGACTCGGTTTCTCCTTGGCAGCCAGGCAAAAACCAGGTCAGGGCAACCAGCACAAGCGGTATCAAGAGCGCACGTCTCATTGGCGAGGACATCCATGTCATCGGGAAAGTTCTTTGGTCGCAGCGGACAGACTCTGGTCGCACCGCTGAGGGTGGCAAAGTCTCCCATTTCAGCCAAATCGGGTCAATACAGATCCAAGGCTGCAAGCCAGCAGCTGTAACAGCTTGCAGTCGGCAACTGGCGGCGCGACAATAGGTCTGTTAACTGATCAACAGCCAGACACTCCAGCCAAGCAGATTGGAAGTTTTGAGACATGAATAGCCCGATCGTCAATCGCCGCAGATTCTTCGGCACCGGCAGCCTGGCCGTGGCAGCCGCCCTGACCGCTGGCCGACGCCCAGCCGCAGCGATCGAGCCGATTGAGCGTAACGGTTCAGCCAAATTCAAGTTCAGCCTGGCTGCTTACAGCTATCGCAGCTTGCTCAACGGCAATCCAGCCAAGCTGACAATGTTCGATTTCGTGGATGACTGTGCCCGCTTCGGCCTCGAGGGTACCGAGCTGACCTCCTATTACTTCCCCAAGGATGTCACGCCAGCTTATATTCGCCAACTCAAGCAACACTGCTTTCGACTGGGCCTGGATGTATCGGGAACGGCGATCGGCAACGACTTTGGTTTTCCTGCCAGCGATCCCAACCGCGAAATACAACTTCTTCACACTCGCACCTGGATCGACTATGCAGAAATACTCGGTGCCCCGGTCATTCGAATCTTCGCGGGCCACGCAAAGAAGGGCGTTTCGCCGCAGCAGTCTCACCAGTTGATGGTCGAGGGCATGCAGCAGTCCTGCGAGTATGCCGGCAAGCATGGAGTCCACCTGGCGCTGGAAAACCATGGTGGACCGACCAGTACTGCCAAGGGCCTGCTGGCACTGGTCAAGGCTGTCGACAGCCCCTGGTTTGGCGTCAACCTGGACACCGGCAATTTCCACTCGGACAATGTCTACGCTGAGTTGGCTGAGGCGGCGCCCTACGCCATCAATGTGCAGGTCAAGGTGGTCGTCTCCGGCAAGGACAATAAGAAGAGACCTTCCGACTTCCAGCGGCTGGCCGAGATTCTTCGCTCGGTCAACTATCGCGGCTACATCGTGCTCGAATACGAGGAAGCAGGGGACGCTCGCTCGGAGAGCCAGCGATACCTCGATCAGCTACGCGACGCATTCGCCTAGCGCACGTGTCGATCATGGAAGGGGACACGGAGATGAATAACTCACAGATTGCCGACACCCTGGACCGCCTTGCGGACCTGTTGGAGTTCCAGGGCGCAAACGCTTTCCGGATCCGTGCCTACCGTGCCGGTTCCCGCCGCATCCGCGATCTGAGTGAATCGATCAGCGCGATCGTGGAGCAGGACCCGGGCCGTCTGACGGAACTGGAGGGGATTGGCAAGGGAGTGGCTGAAAAGTGCATTACCCTGGTCACCAGCGGTGAGCTGCCACAGCTGAACCAGCTGCTCGAAGAGATCCCCCGCACCGTACTCGATATCCTCCGCGTCCCCGGCCTGGGTCCCAAGAAAGCGGCCGTGCTGTACAGGGAATTGAAAATCGAAAACCTGGAACAGCTGGCCGCCGCCTGCCATGCCGAGCAGATTCGCGGATTAAAGGGCTTCGGTGCTAAGACAGAGAGCACGATCCTCAAGGGAATCGCCATCGCCGATGCCGCCAACCAGCGGATCTCCTGGGCAGACGCTGACCAGGTCGCTGAGCAATTAAAGTCGCACCTGGCAGATTGCCAGGCGATCGAGCGGCTCGAACTGGCCGGCAGCTACCGCCGTGGCAGGGAAACCGTCGGCGACCTGGATATCCTCGTCGTCTCCAGCGATGCCGACGCCGTCATGGACCTGCTGGAATCCTATCCCGAGCTGGAAGAAGTTATCGGTCGCGGCGATACGAAGATGTCGATTCGCATCACCGATAGCCTGCAGGTCGACCTGCGCGTCGTACCAGCTCGCTCCTTCGGAGCGGCACTGCAGTACTTCACCGGTTCCAAGGACCACAACGTTCAGCTACGCGGGCTGGCCCGACAACGCAACCTGAAGATCAATGAGTATGGCGTCTTCCAGCTGGACGACGATGGCAAGGAGACCTACCTGGCCGGTGCGGAAGAGTCGGAGGTTTACGCCAGCCTGGATTTACCGACATTTCCTCCCGAGCTGCGTGAAGCCCGCCAGGAATTCCAGTGGGCTGATAATAACGAGCTGCCCGAGCTCATCGAGCTGTCGGATATTCGCGGGGACTTGCATTCCCACACAACCGCCACCGATGGCAAGGCGACGCTGGCCGAGATGGTCGAAGCAGCCAGACAACGGGGACTCGAATACCTCGCTATCACCGATCATTCCCAGCGGGTCACGATGGCCCGAGGACTCGATCCAGATCGCTTGCGAGCCCAGTGGAAAGAAGTTGACAAGCTCAACGAGCAACTCGATGAGGGCTTTCGGGTACTCAAGGGGATTGAATGTGACATCCTCGAGGAGGGTGGCATGGATCTGCCTGATGATGTGCTGGCCGAGGCCGACTGGGTGATCGCCGCCATTCACTACGGCCAGCAACAATCCAGACAGCAGATCACCGACCGGCTTGTGAATGCCGTTGCCAATCCTCATGTCTGCGTCGTTGCCCATCCTACTGGCCGACTGATCAATCGTCGTGAACCGTATGAGTTGGACGTTGAAACCCTGATGCAGGCGGCCAGCGAGCACCAGACGATGTTGGAATTGAACGCCAATCCAGCCAGGCTGGACCTGCATGACGTGCATTGTGCTGCCGCCAATCGACTCGGCATCCCGATCGTGATCAGTACGGACGCCCACAGTATCCCGGGACTGGACGTGATGCGGCACGGAGTTCAGCAGGCGCGACGCGGCGGGCTGACCGCCTCCGATGTGGCAAACACACGCAGCTGGCCGGAACTTGAGTCACTGCTGGGCCGAGCCTGATGCCTGCCTAGCAGGACCACCGCTGGCGCGGAGATTTTCCGCGAACTGCTAGTGCTTGACTCGTACCCAACCGCCGCTGTCCAGCTTGCGGACAGGCAGGCTGACAGGCCTGACGGCCGTGACAGGCACGACCTGGCTGCCGGCGGCGGGCTGCCGCTGAGTTGCCGTGAAATTGGCCGACGGAATCGGCTGGGCCGCCGTCTTGTCGCGGGGGTCGATCAATTCGGGTACCGACGCCGGATCCGCAGGTAAACGGTTGTTATCGGGAATCGGCTGCAATCGGTAGGGCGCGGCACTCTTGTCCTCTGTACCATCGGCTGCCTTTTTATCTTCCTCGGCCTTCTCCTGGCCAGGCACCTTGTTCTGCTTGGGAGGTTCGATCGGTGGCTGCTTGAGGACTGAGCGAGTACCGTCGTCGCTGGCTGGCTTGTCGACCTCGGGCTTTTCTTCAGCTCCAGCTGCCTCGTCCTTGTCAGTAGCATCCTCCGCGTCCGCAGCCGCGTCGGCCTCGGCTGCCGGTTCCTTAGTACCTTCACTGTCAGCAGCTTCACTGTCAGTACCTTCACTGTCAGCAGCATCTTCAGTGGACTCTTCACCCTCAGCAGGGCTGGCATCGTCCGGGATCGGCGGCTTGCGCAGGTCCAGGTCGCTCTCGGTGTCAGGCTGCACCAGGTTCGGATCCAGCGAAGGTTGCCGATCCGCTCCGCCGGCGGACGGTGTCGGTGCTCCGCTACCGCTGGCCGGTACGTCGCATCCATAGCAGCCGGGTGCCAGGATGGGATTCAGTAATCGAGCCAGAAAGGGCTGGTTGTTCTGACAGGCTGGCCCAAACAGGGAGGGTACGAGCGGACGATAGTCCGTCGTCCGGACACGTCGCAGCTGCCAGGTGTAGGATGTGCAGGGTTTCATCACCACCTGCGTCCAACCGGTATCAGCATTGCGCTGCAACTGGGGAACATAGCGAGTGGTCGGGACTTTGACCCAGCGAGTTGTATAGTACTCGCCAGCCTGCTGGCCGTTACTGGTGGATGGGGTGAGAAGCCGCAAGGGAGCGGCAACTGCGTCGCCCAACGTTGTTGTCAGCGGTACCGGCTTGTAGACAGTACGCGTGGAACTGGCAGCGGCACTATCCGCCGATTCCTCGGCCGGATTGTGTACCGGTATCAAGCTCGACTGGCGACCGGAAATAAAGTCCCATATATCAGCTCGTGCCGTGGTGGCGGCCGAAACGACCAGCATCAGACCAAGAGCCGTGATCACGGTGACCTTTGTTGACTTTTTACCCATCATCTTCTACCTGCCTTCTTGAGTATGTGCATTGTAAAGGGCTCCCCAGCGCACTGACCGCCCAGACGGACGCCATTCAGCGCATCAGCTAGAATCCCTCACTACCAGTTTGACCTGCCAGCCCCATGGGTTGTCAAGTGACTGACATACTGCCCTGGCGCATTCGGGCACTCTGGGGTGACAGTCTGTAACGATCCTGACGATTGCGCCAGCTGTTGGCGTCGACCGAAGCGATGATTCCGCCACCGTAAACAAGAGTAGGTCGAAAAATGGCACAAGTCGCAGACTTTTTTTCAAGATTCCGAAGAAGCTGCATCATTCTCCGGCTGCCCGCTGCCGTCGTTCGTAAAGGTCATAACAGGCAAACAACAGTTCGCGGATGTCGTCACCGTGCGAGACCAGCAAGCCGCCCAGATCGGACGCGGTGACGAGCTGGGGACCCCTCCGCTGCAGAAAGTCGACGACGCGACCGACGGTCGCCAGGCCAGGCTGTAACTGGATCACGTGGCCGAAACCGAAGGCACGATGGCTGGTAACGAGCAGACGAATTCCCCGTCGGCGGCAGCTCTTGATCGTGCCACGGCGGCGCCAGGCCGAGAGCTGCTCAAAGCCATCGATCGCCAGCCAACAGCCGATCGGCAGATTGCCTGGCTGCAGCGTACCTGGCAGACGGTGTTGGCCGGCCAGCAGCCGACAATGCTGAATCGGCTGGCCTCCTTTCTGCAGCAACTCAACCAGGCTTGCCATCAAGGTCGACTTGCCGACGCCGTGGGGGCCGACAAGCTGACCTCCTCCCGCTTCTTCCAGCAACCCGCTCCAGCTTTCCAATTGGCCTTGATCGGCGCACAGGTAAGGACAGGCCCCGGGACGGATCCAGCAGGTGGAAAAGGGATTGCGACCTGGTTCTGTCGGCACAATCATGCGGTCGCCTCCAGGGCAGAAGGCAGCGAGCCAAGCTGGAAGCTCAGGTCCTGGCAGAATTCCCGTTCACCCTCGAGGAAGACCTTGATGCGAATCAGCCAGTGGATCTTGATACTTGAACCGTCGTAGCTGAGTGGACTATTGGGCAGCGCCGACTCAAAACGGAAAAGTGCCCGCAGATCAATTTCAGCTTCGCTCGCTTGTCGCCGCAGGAAGAAATGGACCCCCAGGTCCTCATCCCCCTTGCCGGATGTCAGCCACAGGATTGACGATTCGACAGCCACGATTGATGCTGCCGACACCGCATCCAGCTGGTAATCACAGACCAGGCGATCACCCGGCTGGTAATGCCGATGAGGATCATCCATTGCGATACTAATCAGCGGTTCGTTCATGCCGTCCCCTCTTGTTTCATGCGGGGATGCACAATGATCGGGAAACTGTGAGTGAATGTGGGCATCGACAGCGACCGTCCCTCCACAACCAGCTTCCACTGGATACGGTTGTACTGGCCGCGGAAAGAGTGCATCGCCGTCTCGGGGATCGAGAGCGTGAATTCATCTTCCAGCGCAGTCCCTGGCCGGACTGTCTGATCCTTGTGCATGATCAGCCGATCTCGGAAGACAGCCACAGCTTCCACTCGCAAATCGGTCCCCTGGTGATAGCTGGTCTGTTCCTCGCAAACCAGCGTGACTTTGAATGACTTGAATTGCAAAAGCCCGGACTGCGACAGGAACACGTCGCACTCAGTACCCGGCACCAGCGGGTGTTGAGATATCTCCAGCACGGTTGGGCCGATCCGCGTCAGCCCCGACAGCTGTTGCAGAAAATATTTCCCACTCCAGGAACTCACAATCAGGCAACCAGGCAGCAGGCAGACAAACAGCCAGTTGGGGGTCGATTGCCAGAAACCGACACCCACGGCGGCAGCCAGTGTGACCGTCACGATCGCCCAGCTGCCAAAGAACAGGGTGGCAGCCAGGATCGGCCAGAAGTGCGACTCTGTCTGCGGCAAGCGGTAACGCAAGCGGACGCCGGGACTGTCCGTGGTATCCGCGTCCGGTGGAATCGTGGGAAATCGATGTGCCGAAGGCAGGTTGTCCTGCATCACGTCCAGGGCGGGACGCCCCAAAGTGATCGCTTTGCGACGCTCCGCCGAGATACCGTACTGCACGACAGCCATCATGATGCCACCGCCGCCGATCAGGATCAGCGAGATATTGAGCACGTACATCATGCCCAGATCGGATGTCTGTTCGGGATTAAACAGCAGCCAACCTAATGAGATCAGCCCCAGCAGCAGGACAATGCCGAATATCATCACCTCGCCGACCACCCCGGCCAGCCGGCTGCCTGTGGTCCGCTGCCCACGCTTTTTCTGTAGCAATCCAAAAAGTCGAGCCATCCCGGATCGTTCCTCACTCAGGGTGGTCGCCAACCCAAACGGCTGACCTTCGCGGCGTCCAATCCAACAGCAAGTAAGCTGTTTCAACCGTTGGAAACTTGGCGCCGGCCTGATATTGTAATCCAATCGCCGCAGAAAAAGAGCGTCTCTCCTGCGCACGACCTGCCAAGCCACTGCCCCGTTGCCAACGGTACAACAAACATGCGAACCAATCTCCGCTTCACGCTTCCCCTGATGCTGCTCATGTTCCTTAGCTCCAGCCTGGCTGCAGGCGACTGGCCGCAGATCCTTGGCCCCAACCGAGATGGCGTGGCCGGCGGTGAGAAGTTATTGCTGAAGTGGCCCGACCAGGGGCCAGCCAGCAACTGGACGCATACGCTGGGCGATGGTTTTGGCGGCGTTGCCGTGGCCGGTACAAGTGTGATCGCCTATCACCGCATCAATGACAAGGACCACGTCGAGTGTATTGATGCCGTCACCGGCAAGACCCGCTGGCGAACCAGCTACAACGCCAACTATCGCGGCGGCGCCAATCCAGATCTCGGTCCCCGCTGTGTCCCACTGATTCACCAGGGACACGTTTATACATTCAGTGCCGATGGCGACCTGCATTGCCTGGCCCTCAAAGATGGCGCCAGGGTCTGGTCGCGAGAAACTTACGGTGACTTTGATGGTGACGAGGGCTACTTCGGTGCCGCGGCGACACCGATCGTCGCGGGCGGCAACCTGCTGGTAAATATCGGCGGAAAGGACAATGCAGGCCTGGTCGCATTTAACCTTCTGACGGGCAAGACCCGCTGGCAGGCGACGGCCGAGGCGGCCAGCTACTCGTCGCCGACCCTGGCCACCCTCGGCGGCCGTCAACATGCCGTTTTTGTGACACGCCTGAATGTAATTGCCGTGGATCCAGAGAACGGAAAAACGGCCTTCCAGTTTCCCTTCGGTCGCCGTGGGCCGACAGTCAATGCGGCAACGCCGCTGATCATCGGCGATCACCTGTTCGTCACCGCCAGCTACCAGATCGGAGCTCGCATGGTCAAGCTGCCGGCAACCGGAAGCAAGGTCACCGAGGTCTGGGCAAACGACGAGACCCTCTCCAGCCAGTATTCCACCGGCGTCCACCACCAGGGCCATATCTATGGATTCCATGGTCGCGAGGACATCGGCCGCGCGTCGCTTCGCTGTGTCGAGGTCCGTAGCGGTAAAGTCGCCTGGTCGCAGGATGACCTGGCGGTGGGGCACATCGTGCGCAGCAAAGATCTGCTGCTGATCCTCTCCGTGGAAGGCACGCTGACGCTGGTGAAGGCCAGCTCAGAAAGTTACCAGAAACTGGCCGAAGCCCAGGCCACGCGCGGAACGACACGAGCACTACCGGCACTCAGCAACGGCAGGTTGCTGGTGCGCACCAGTAGCAGCCAGGCTAATCAGCTGATCTGTTTACAGGTCGGAGAATAAACCGCAGCCAGCTTCAGCTGGCAACCGTTCGGCAAAAACCGATCTGCTCCAGAGCGTCGTAGACTTCCTCGAGCGTCTTCTCGCCAAAATTCGAGATGCTCAAAAGGTCGTCAGGGCGGCTGTGCAATAAATCCTGCACCGAAAAAATGCCGCGCTCCTCAAGGCAGTTGGTGGTACGGACACTCAGCCCGATTTCTGCCGTACTCAACGACAGCCGCTCCTGCATGCTTTTACGCTGCTTGTCAGCAGCACTCAATGGAATACGTGTCATCAGGATCCCTCCGTGGTCCTATCAAATCCCTTCGAATCACTCTCCGACCCGCATCGTCCATGTCCGGGTCCGCAAAAATGACATAGGCGACAAGTATACCGATTTACCGTTTTCCGTCAGGCTCTTTTTTCACTTTTTCGTCACAACCTGCTAGCAGAGTGCATGCGGGCCTGTTTATCCGTCGAGCGACTTTTTGATTGCACGCAGCTGAGCTGCATCTGCGTGTTGCTTGTAGAACGGATCGAGCGGGAAACAACCGGACTCCAGGCCGTTACGGGGAGCGGTCGTACAGTCGCTAAACGTACGGCAGATCTGCTTCCGTTTCAGCTCGCCCGTGGTCAGCGTATCGTGCGGCAGCTGAGGGTAGGACAAGACCATCCGGCCGAGTCCGACGGAGTCGATCCAGCCTTCTCGGCTGACAGCCTGAGCCACCTGGGGCAGGTAATCCTGCAAGTAGCTATAGCCCGACCCCACCATCGGGCACTCCGGATAGGCCTGTTTACACAATCGCGCTGCCCGCACCTGGCGGGCCACACCGATCAGCGGATCTTCGGGAGGAAAGTATCCATCGGAGGGTGGAAAGGTGGCCGGCCGCATCAGGTGCGGATTGTAATAGGGGCTGCCACAGGACAGGTTGATAGCCGCGACACCCGCCTTGATCAACTCTCCAATCAGCTCAAGCGGTTCGGCCAGGTCCATTTCCATCGGATTCTCAGGCGAGACACCAAAGCCATACTGGTAGGGCAACAGTTCTGCAAAGTCCATTGGCTGACCGCTTGAGCGGCTGGTCACAAACGGCGGCGTGTCAAACAGACTCAGTCGCACACCGATCAACAGCCCGGGACAGGCTTGCTGAACTCGCTCGATAATAGTCCGCAACAGCAGCGACCGTCCCTGCAGGTCCCCGCCAAACTTTCCCGGACGCGTCCGGGCGCTGAGGAACTCATGCAGCAGGTAACCATGGCATGCCTTGATATCGACAAAATCAAATCCAACTCGCTCGGCCAGCAGGGCGGCATCCCGGTAGTCATCGATCAGCTGTTCCAGCTCCTCGTCACTCCAGACAATCGCATCATCGTCAGGCTGGATAGCAAACTTCTCATCCAGCAGCGGGTGGTGGTAAGCTATCCGCGGCTGCAGCTTTTTATCATGAGGCCGGCAGAAGCGGCCGGAGTGGGTCAATTGCAATCCCACCACAAGGTCATCCAGTTGGCCGAACTGTTGCCGGTGGGCATCCTGCAGGGCGGTCAGCAAGCGAGCCAGTCCCTGCTCGTTGGACAGGGTTGCCAGCGTTTGATGAGGATTGGCGCGACCATCGACTCGAACCGCTGCCGCCTCACCGCCCCAGATCAGCTTGGCTCCACTCAGTCCAAAATTCTGCCAGCGACGAATCGTGCGCTCGCTGGGTGAGCCATCCCGGCCCGCATCCCAACCCTCCATCGGCTGAATGCACCAGCGATTCCCCACGCTTCGACCACCAAAGCTCCACGATTCAGCCAGCGGGGATCCACTGGCGGCGGTCAGAACATGCGGATCGCAGGGCAGTTCTATGCCCAGCTGATCGATGTGCTCGAGCAGCGAGTCGCGGTCCTGAAACTGGGCAATCTTGGGATATCTCTTCACGGCAGGTCTTCACTGGCTGAGGGCCATTAGTTTGGCAAAGGCGAGTCGGAATTTCTTTTCTTCCCCGCTGAGGAACTTGATCATGGCCGTCCGCTTCTGGCCGGTACCACTTAATTGGATAATACAGCCAGGGCCATACTGGCTGTGCTGGACCAGCATTCCCGTGGTGTAATCCTCGGGTGCCAGCTGAGCAGAGCCATCCGCATCGTCAAGCATCTCAGCAGCGGTCGTCAACTGGGCAGCATCCTGCTGCGGCGGATCCTGCTCGAGTTCTGTCAAGGTATCGATCAGCGGCGCGTCGATACCATCAAACTGGTCATCGAGGGGCTCATCGACAAAGTGATCTTCAGCACCAGCGGAGTTTCCGATGTACTGGCTGGCGGAGGGCGGCTTGATCACCTGCATCTCGGACCTGGGCAATTCCAGCAAGAATTCGCTGGCGATCGCTGTGCGAAAACTTCCTCGCATCATGCGGCGGCGGGTATAGCTCAGCTGCAACTGCTGCTCCGCCCGCGTGATTCCAACAAACAACAACCGCCGTTCTTCCTCACGCTGCAATGGATCGTCCCGGCTGCGTTCATGCGGCAGCATGCCAGCTTCTACTCCGACAATAAACACGTTGGGAAACTCAAGTCCCTTGGCCGCATGCATTGTCATCAGAGTCACCTGGTCCGGCTCAGCATCCCGCTCATCGGAGTCACTCGCAAGCGCGGCCTGTTCGAGGAAGCGGGCCAGCCCATCATCGGGAAACTGTTCGGCAAACTCGCGCGCCGCGCTGATCAACTCTTCCACATTCGCCAGGCGATCCTGGCCCATCGATTCTTCTTCCTTCGAGAGGTGTTCCCGGTAACCACTTTCATTGACCACTTCGGCTACCAGTTCATCGAGGGTTTGATCCGGATCGATACCGAGGCCGCTGATGATGGCCACAAAGTTGCTGATCGCTACCGAGGCACGGCGTGTGAGCGATTCAATCAGCCCCACTTCGCGAGCTGCCTCGAACATGCTGACCTGATGACGGCGGGCATGGTGCTCAAGGTGCTGCAGCGATTTCTTGCCAATCCCCCGTGGCGGGACATTGATAATCCTCTGCAAGGCAACGTCATTGCGGGGATTATCCAGCAGCTGCAGGTAAGCCAGCAGATCCTTGACTTCCTTTCGCTGGTAGAACTCCAGTCCCCGCACAACCTGGTATGGAATTTCCAGTCGCCGCAGGGCATGTTCCAGTCCGCGCGAGAGTGCATTGACGCGATAGAAGATGGCAAAGTCGCGGAAGCGGGCACGACCGCCTGCCACCGCCGCTGCGATCTGGTTGGCAATATCATCCGCTTCCTCCTGGCCGGCGAGATAGCAGACCAGTCGGACCGGCGCGCCGGCAGGATTCTCGGTAAAGAGCTGTTTCGGCTTGCGATGAACGTTGTGACTGATCAAGGCGTCAGCAACCTTGAGGATGTTGCCACAGCTACGATAGTTCTGCTCCAGCCGGATGACCTTCACAGTAGGGTAGTCTTCCTCGAAACGCAGGATGTTCGAGACATCCGCCCCTCGCCAGCCATAGATCGACTGATCCGGATCTCCTGTCGCGGCCAGATTGGGATAATCGATACTCAGTCGCCTGACAATCGCGTACTGAGCCATGTTCGTATCCTGGTACTCGTCGACCAGGATATAGCGAAAACGCTGGTCCAGTTCGGCCCGCAGCTCCGCTGAATCTGCCAACAGCGTGGCGACATGCAGCAGCAGGTCATCAAAGTCGACGGCGTTGGCTTGCAGCAGCAGCTGGCGATAGACCGGGTAGATGTCGCGGGTAAGATCACCCACCAGCTGGCCAAAGCGCGGCTGGTAGTTGTCGGGCAGCATCAAGCTGCTCTTGGCCCAGCTGATTTCGTCCGTGATCGCCTCGATCGACGTGTGCGTGAGCGTGATGCCCGCTTCCTGGACCGCTGACTTGAGCATCCGTCTCGCATCGCTGGTGTCGAGGATGGAGAAATTATCGTGCAGCCCGACTAACTCACCGTGCCGTCGCAAGAGCCGCGAGCAGAAGCCATGAAAGGTGCCCATCCAGGGAGGCTGGCCCGCCACCAGTCGCGTCAGTCGCAGTCGCATTTCGTCAGCGGCCTTGTTGGTGAACGTCAGGCCCAGCAGGTTCCGCGCCGAGACTCCGGATTCCAGCAGCTGGGCAATCCGATGCGTGACAACGCGTGTCTTGCCGCTGCCTGGACCCGCCAGGATCAGCAGCGGGCCATCCTTGTGGTGTACTGCCGCCAGCTGGGCCTCGGTCAGGCTGGCTGTCGTCTGGTCGCTGGCAGGTGGAGTTTTGGGGTCCATGAGGCGATCGGTCGTCCGAGTGAAGCCAGCCAGAACGTGTTGCGAGGCAGCATTATACGACATCCCGCCGATTACAACTGCCACCGACAGGAGTCAGCGGCTGACATGCCTGCTATCAAGTCGCGGTTTTCGGACAGCCAGATTCTGGCTAGAATCACGTGCTGCGGAGAGATTATGAATGCAGGCAACCTGGCCGGGCAGTCGCAAGCCTGCCTGGCACACCTGCCAACTCGATTAAGTGCTGAGACGGACTTTGTCGAAGTGATCGCGGCCCTCGGGGCTGGCAAGGAAGTCACGGTCGATGGAGTCTGGGGATCATCGTGCGCGCTGGTCGCAGCGGCACTTGCCCAGCACGCACCGCCAGCCATGTTGATCGTCCTGCCACAGCTTCGGCAGGTCGATGGCCTGGCAGACGACCTGGCCCTGTTTGGCATCGACAGCGTGGCCTGCCTACCGGTTCCCGACGGCGAACTGAGTGAATTAGCGGCGGACGACACGAGTGCAGCTCAGCTGTTGCGGACACTCGGCCAGCTGGTGGCCCGACAAGACCAGCTGCCGCGCATCGTGATCAGCAGCATCCAGGGCCTGCTCAGCCCCCTGCCTGACCGCCAGCAGCTCACCGCGGCGGCCAGCAGACTGCGTGTTGGCGACCGCCTGGACGCTGACGTCTGGCTGGGCCAGCTGGTATTGGCCGGTTACACCGCCACCAGCGGCGTGGCAGCGCCGGCAGAGTTTGCCCGTCGCGGAGGAATCCTGGATGTCTTTCCTCGCGATGCCGAGCAGCCGATACGAATCGAGTTGATGGACGATGAAATCGAATCGATCCGCTGTTTCGATATCGCCAGCCAGCGTAGCGTGCAATCGCTCAACGAGGTCACGATCACGGTCCTACCACTGACGGCTCGCAGCCAGGACTCGATCAGCTCTTACCTGCCCCCCGACAGCTGGGTCGTGATGTTGGAGCCGGACCAGCTGGCCGACTCTGCCAGCCAGTTCCTGGGCCGGGTCAGCTCGCCTGACAGCTTTCACAATCTGGAGTCCCTGTACGCCAGCTGGCATGACCATCCGCGTGCCAGCCTCTGGACACTGGCTCCCTCCCTCGCCGAAACCAGCTTCGCCCTGCAGGTCGAATCGGTCGACCGCTTCCGTGGCGACATGGACCATATCCGCCAGCAACTCGATCAGCTTGAGGCCGATACGCGGGTCCAGCTGGTCTGTACCAGCGAGGGCCAGCAGCAACGGTTTGAGGAACTCCTGCGCGGCACAGCAACTGCCGAACGCGGCAACCTGCAGATCAGCGGCGGCGACCTGGGCCAGGGATTCCACTGGGTAAATCACAACACCACGGTGATCGGGTCTGCCGACCTGCTGGGGCAGATTGCCCGCAGGCGACCAAGCCGACGCTACCAGGGCAAGCCGATTGACAGTTTCCTGCAAATCGAAGCGGGTGACCTGGTGGTCCACCTGGCTCATGGCGTCGGTCGCTACCGGGGCCTGGAGCTGATCGACAAGGAGGGGATTCAGCAGGAGCACCTGGCGATTGAGTTTCGAGCCGGTACGAGGATCTACGTGCCGGCCAGTCGGATTGAGCTGGTGCAGAAATATGTTGGCGGGCGGGGTCTGCGGCCCCGGCTGGCTACTATTGGCAGTGCCAGCTGGCAGCGGCAAAAGAAAGCCGCTCAAGCTGCCGTACAGGACATGGCCAGCGAATTGCTGGAATTACAGGCCCGCCGCGAGGCCCGACCGGGAATCCAGTTCCCGCCAGACTCACTCTGGCAGATGGAATTTGAGGCCGCCTTCCCCTACCGCGAGACACCCGACCAGCTGACCGCCATCCAGGAGATCCGCCAGGACATGACTGGTCCGCGGCCAATGGATCGCTTGATCTGTGGCGATGTGGGGTACGGCAAAACGGAGCTGGCGATGCGAGCTGCCTTCAAGGCGGTCGACAGCGGATACCAGGTCGCGGTGCTGGTACCAACCACGATCCTGGCTGAGCAGCATTACCGCACGTTTAAACAGCGGATGGCCCAGTTCCCGATCGACGTGGGCCGACTGAGTCGATTTGCCTCGCTGCAGGAGCAGCGTGAAGTTGTCGAGGGGCTGGGCAGTGGGCGGATCGACATTGTGATTGGTACCCACCGGCTCGCCTCGCAGGACGTCAGCTTCCAGAACCTCGGCCTGCTGGTGATCGATGAAGAGCAGCGGTTTGGTGTCGAGATCAAGGAGCGACTGAAGACGATGC
>CAUZOB010000008.1:0-42078 GCA_963581185.1 Planctomycetota bacterium
ACCGCTGGCATAGGCCAGCGTCTTGGCAGTCGTGACTCCGATCCGCAAGCCGGTAAATGAGCCAGGACCCTGGCTGACGGCAATCAGGTCCAACTCAGCTGGACTCCAGCCTGCCTGCTGCAACAACCAGTCGATGGCAGGCAGCAGGGACTGGGCCGTTCGCTGGCTGGCATCGAGTTGTCTGGCTGCCAGCAGAGTCTCCCCCCGGCAGAGTGCCACGGATCCCTGGCGGTGGGATGTCTCAAGAGCCAGGATATGTGGTTCGGATGGCATCGGCAGG
This sequence comes from Planctomycetota bacterium, assembly GCA_963581185.1. GTDB lineage: Bacteria > Planctomycetota > Planctomycetia > Pirellulales > Pirellulaceae > SAT2750. The sequence goes on from CAUZOB010000008.1 coordinate 281, forward strand.
GAAACTCCAGGTCCACAGTGAGGACAGCAACTTAACTTGTCAGAAGCAGGTCCCGAGGACAAGAGCTGCATCGCTTGACCGCCGTGCGCAGGACATTTAGACTTGTCGGCTGCTGTTTTTACAGTCCGCGGTGGCCCGCAATCCAGTGGGCAATGGGCCAGCGCCGGCGACAATGCTGTTCTTCAAGTCCTGAAAGACATTACCGTGCGGCGCGCACTCATCAGCGATATTCACGCTAACCTTGAGGGCCTAAAAGCCGTCCTGGCAGACATTGAGGACCAGCAGGTCGATTCGATCTTCTGCCTTGGTGATATCATCGGTTATGGCCCCAATCCCTGTGAATGCCTCGACCTGGTTATCGAGCACTGCGAGCTGACGATCCTGGGCAACCACGATCAGGCTGCCATGGTCGATCCAGATGGATTCAATCCGGTGGCACTGGGAGCGGTCTACTGGACGCGAGATCAGCTGGAAGGGGAGCTGGGAGTCAATGCCCAGGGACCACGTCGCTGGGAGTTTCTCGGCGAACTTCCCACGCTCAGCCGGCAGGAACCGTATCTGTTTCTGCATGGCAGCCCACGAGAGCCGACCAATGAGTACGTCTTTCCGGAAGATGTCTACAACAAGACCAAGATGACGGCCCTCTTTGAGCGGGTCGACAAGTACTGTTTCCAGGGGCATACCCACATCCCGGGTGTTTTCACCGAGCAGCTGGACTTCATCTCGCCAGACGAGTGTGATTACCAGTACCGCCTGGGAAGCAACAAGTTGATGGTCAATGTGGGTTCCGTGGGACAGCCTCGAGACGAGAATCCCCGCAGCAGTTATGTGATTCTTGACGACACGCAGCAGCTGATTACTTTCCGACGGGTCGCTTACCCCGTCGATGATACGGCCGCCAAGATCTACAATATCCCTGAGTTGGACGACGTGCTCGGCAACCGCCTCAAGTCTGGGCGGTAATTGCAATATAGGGACGTGTGGTTTGAAGCGCGCGATTCTCAGTGACATTCACGGCAACCTCGAAGCACTCGAGGCAGTGCTGTCGGACCTGGCCGACCTTGGCATCGAGCAGATTACCTGCCTCGGTGACATTGTTGGCTACGGTCCCAATCCCTGCGAGTGCATTGACCTGGCCCGGCAGTTCGATGCCAGCATTCTCGGCAACCACGACCAGGCCGCCCTGTTTGATCCGGAGGGATTCAGCAGCGGTGCAGCCCAGGCCATCTTCTGGACCCGTACACAACTCGAATCGGGCGACGACGACGCTGGCCAGCAGCGCTGGCAGTTCCTGGCCGACCTACCGCGCACGCTGGAAGATGGCGAGCGGTTGTTCGTTCACGGCTCGCCCCGCAATCCGCTCAATGAGTACGTGTTTCCGGAAGATATCTACAACCGACAGAAACTGGACCGCATTTTTGAACTGGTGCCCCACTATTGCTTCCAGGGTCACACGCATGTGCCCGGGGTCTTTCGGGCCGGGGGCCAGTTCGCCACCCCGACTCAGCTCGATTACCGCTTTGAGCTGCAGGACGAAAAGGTGATGGTCAATGTTGGCAGTGTGGGGCAGCCCCGCGACGGCATTGTGGATGCCTGTTACATCGTGCTTGAGGACACGTCACTGGAATACCGCCGCATCCCCTACGCGGTTAAAACGACTGCGGAGAAAATCTATGCGATTGATGGCCTTGATAACTTTCTCGGCAACCGCTTGCTCGAGGGTCGCTAGATCAGGCACTCCTGACGACTGACAGCAACCCTCCCCCGCTTGCACATTCCCCCCCGGCGGTGAGAATAGCAAGTTGTCTGATCAGCACATTTTTCGCTGCCTGCCAGATCTCCTTGACCGCAGGCAGAGGCCAAACTGACTCACCAGCGGCAGGAGCAAGTGAAGCGTGGAATTCCGTCGCCTGTTGCTGTTCATCCTGGCCGCCTTCAGCGTGCTCTGGTTCTGGATGCAGTTCAATCCGCCACAGCGGCCGGCCGAGCAGCCTGCCAATGGAAAGGCGGCTGCGCCTGACAAGCCTGGCGGCGAAGCTCAACCGCCAGTTGACGATCCACAGAACGTGGTGCAGCAGGCAGATCAGAATCCCTCCCAGCGGATCGTGCTGGGATCGCACCAGGACGGACTGGGCTACCAGCTGGTGGTCTATTTCAACAGCCTGGGAGCTTCGATTGAAAGAGCCGAGCTGGTTCAGCACAGCGGAGACGACTGGAAATTCGGCGCCCTGGAAGATCGTTATGGCTATCTCGGCTACCTCGGCCTGCAACAGACTACCGAGGGTTGTCAAGTCAGCGTGGTCGCTGCGGGTACACCGGCCGCCGGGGCCACCACCAGTCAGGGTCAGCAGTCGGGGCTGCTGGTCGGTGACCTGCTGATTTCCATCGACGAGATCAAGCTGTCAACGCCGCCGGAACTGGATCAATACCTTTCAGAAGCGACCATTCCGGGCCAGCAGGTGACGCTCGAGGTGATACGGTCGCTGGCGGGCAAGGCAACTCCGCTGAAACTGACTACCACGCTCGGTCGCCGGCCGCTCGAGATTGTCGATCCCGACCCCGATGATGTGCCCGCCCGATCGAGTGATCCATCCTGCCTGCTGTCGCTGTATCAGCTGGGTCAGCGCAAGGCGGGCATCCTCGACAAGGAAATCAGCTCGCTGCCGTCACTTCGTAACTCGCACTGGAAAATCAGCCAGGCGGCAGATCAACCCGACCAGGTAGAATTCCGTTTTGAACTGAATGACGAGCTGGCTCGCACGGCCGGTCTATCCGGCGGCCTGACGGTCGTCAAGCGATACCAGCTGCAGCGATCCAGTCCGGACGATCCCTATGCCGGCTATCATCTCAAGCTGAGTGTCGTGCTGATCAACCATGCGGATCAACCGCAGCAAGTCTCCTACCGACTTGATGGCCCCAATAACCTGCCACTGGAAGGCTGGTGGTACGCCCACAAGGTCCAGCCGGGCTGGAGTGGTGCTGGCGTTCAGGACGTGATCTGGCAGATCGGCGAACGCTACAACCTGCGGACCTGTACCACGATCCGCAAGCATGCCATCAACAACGAGGAGATGCCGGACGAATCGATCCTGCCGTCCTCGATGGACGAGTGGAGCGGATTGCGTTACGTGGCAGTCGACACCCAGTTTTTTTCTGCCGGGCTGATTCCCGGCAGCCCTGCCGAACTGTCAGCATTTAAACCGCAGCGAGCTGCCACGACCGTCGCGGAAAACGCTGGCGAGATCGAAAAGAAATACCTGCGGACCGCCAACGTCTCGTTTTACGTTGTCAGCCCGGCTTACACGATTGAGCCTGGCACGTCCCACCTCGACGAGTTCACAATCTTCATGGGTCCCAAGCGGCGGGATGTACTGGCAAGCTACGGCATGGACCGGGCCATCTATTACGGCTGGTTCGGCTTCGTCGCCCGCCCGCTGTCCGGCATCCTGCATTTCTTCTACAGCCTGTTTGGCAACTATGCGATCGCGATCATCCTGCTGACCGTGCTGGTCCGTGGCTGCATGTTCCCGATCAGCCGCAAGGCAGCCCGCGGTGCACAGATCATGCAGCTCATGTCGCCGGAATTGAAGAAGCTGCAGGAGAAATTCAAGGACGATGCTCGCAAGAAGATGCAGGCTCAGCAGGACCTGTTCAAGAAGTACAACCACAATCCATTCAGTGGCTGCCTGCCGATGTTCCTGCAGTTGCCGATCTTCCTGGGACTGTATCGCAGTATCATGGTCGATGTCGAGTTGCGACAGGCACCTTTGATACCTGGAGTCAGCTGGTGCTCGAATCTGGCCGGCCCGGACATGCTGGTCTACTGGGAGAACCTGTTTCCCTTTTTCACGGGTCGCGGATCGATGTTCGGACCCTACCTGAACGTCCTGCCGATCGCCGCCATCGGGATGATCATCCTGCAGCAGAAGATGTTCATGCCGCCGGCCCAGGACGACCAGCAAAAAATGCAGCAGACGATCATGAAGTTCATGATGATCCTGATGGGTGTGCTGTTCTTCAAGATTGCCAGTGGGCTCTGTCTGTATTTCGTCGCTTCCGGAGTCTGGGGCGTGATCGAACGAAAAACGCTGCCCAAGATTGAGTCGCTCGACGACCTGCCAAAATCGACTCCCCGCCCCAAGCGGACTCCGACCAAGCGGCAGCCAGCGCAGCGCAGTCGCACGAAACGTCGCCGGTTACGTTAAGCGGAAGTTGCCATGTCCATCGATGTGGATGACACGATCGCGGCAATTGCCACGGCACCAGGTCCCGCCGCCCGCGGTATTGTCCGCCTCAGCGGACCTCGCATGATGGCCTGCCTGGAAGCCTGCCTGGATTGGATCGGCGATCCGCCCCAGTCAGCAGCCGGGGCCAGCTGCTGCGAGGTCAGCGTGGCCTGCCAGGATCCTGTTGGGAACGTGCCGGCCGACGTTTATCTCTGGCCCAGTGCCCGCAGCTACACCCGCCAGCCATCCGCGGAACTTCACCTGCCAGGCTCGCGGGTTGTACTCGAAGCTGTGCTGGCAACTCTCTGCGAAAGCGGCGCCAGGCTGGCAACCGCCGGTGAATTCACTCTGCGAGCCTTCCTCGCCGGTCGCCTCAACCTGACGCAGGCTGAAGCGGTGCTGGGAGTCATCGAGGCGGTCACACCTGACCAGCTGGCATGCTCCCTGGACCAGCTGGCTGGCGGACTGGCCGCGCCCTTGTCGGCCCTCAGAGAACAGTTGCTGGAGCTGTTGACGGAGCTCGAAGCTGGACTCGATTTTGTCGAGGAGGACATCGAGTTCATCTCGCGGCAGGCACTGCAGCAACAACTGGCTGAGGCCTGCAGCGTGCTGGACAAGGTGGCACAACAGTTTGCCAGCAGGCGGCTGCAACAGCCTGTCTGCCGTATCGTGCTCTGCGGAGCTGCCAATGCAGGCAAGAGCACGCTCTTTAATCGGCTGCTCAGTGAGGATAGCGCCCTGGTTTCCGACCAGCCGGGGACCACTCGCGATTATGTCTGCCAGGAAATTCAGCTGGGCCCCTTCCCCTGCCTGCTGATCGATACCGCCGGGAGCAGCAGTGGGGATGCCAGTCGCGGGGTGGAACAGCGCGCCGAACAGCTGGCAGCTGAGCAGCTCGAGCAGGCCGACCTGGTTCTGTTCTGTCTGGACGGCAGCCAGCCAGTCGCCAGCGATCAGCGGGAGTTGATGGATCGCTTGAGCGGACAGGCCGGCATGGTACTGGTGACAAAATCGGACCTGCAAGCTGACGCCGATACGGCCCAGCTGGGGCTGGCCGTCAGCGCGGCACGCGGTGATGGGCTGGACCAACTGCGGCAACAACTGCTCCAGCAGCTGGTGACGATGCACGCGGAACAGGCAGCGGGACAACAAGCACCGCTGTTATGTGCCGATGCGATCCGCCAGGCAGAGGAGTCACTTACGCGGTCTGCTCAACTGGCCGCGGAAGGGGCCGGCGAGGAACTGGTCGCAGCCGAACTGCGGGGGACGCTGGACGGACTGGGCCAGTTGCTGGGCAATGTCTACAGCGATGACATACTGGACCGTCTCTTCAGCCGATTCTGTATAGGGAAGTAGCCGCGGCCCGGAGCGTCGACGGCGACAAAAAAACCCCGCCTCTCTTGGCCAGAGAGACGGGGTCACTCGGATCGATACGCTGTCGCTGCGACTTATTCGTCGCCCTCACTATCGTCTTCGGACGCCGGCGCTGAATCGTCATCGTCGTCCTGACTGTCGTCATTCTTCAACTCCACTGGCGCCGGGTTTGTGGCCTCTGGTTGGCCAGGCTGCTCCGGCGGCTCTGGTTTGGCCGGGGGCTTGGGAAGCTGCTTCTTGACTTCCAGTTGAATCTCTTCGTCAATCAATGCCAGGCGATCGCCCACAGTCGTGACCATGTCATCACGCGTCTTGTCAACGACGACCAGGGCACGAGCGACATCAGCCTGCAAGGCCTTGACCTCGGCCAGCTGCGTATCGGTCAACTTGAGCTGATCACCGATCTTGGTCTGGAAAACCTTCAGCTGAGCTGCGAAAGCCAGTTGCAGTTTCTCTGCAGCCAGTTTTTGCTCCGCTGTCAGATCCTCTGTCAGAACCGCGAACTGCTTGCCCAGGTCGGCCTGGTACTTCTTGTTAGCGAGAGCGATCCGCTGGCCCTGCTTCTTGACGGTGACCAGGCCGGTCGCAGTCTGTTGCTCAAGCTGCTTGGCAGCGTCGGCCAACTGTTGCTTCGACTCAGCCCGCATACTGGCGACCGCGGTCACTACCTGCTGCTGCAGACGTTGGGCCTCTTCAGCAACCTTGGCCTCGGCCGCAGCACGAATCGTGTCAGTCGCGATTTTCATCTCGCGAGCCATGTCTGCATCCATCTTTGTGGACAATTCGTCCTCCAGTTGGGCGTGCAGCTCGGCTCGGAGCTCTTCACGACGACGTTGTTTAATTTTCCGGAACAACAGCTGTGCCGATGCTGTGTCAGCAACCACAGTGCCAATCATTCCGAAGACGACCATGAATAGGATTAGTTTGCGCATCTTTCCTCCCTCACTTGAATTCCACCACTTATAAAATCGGCAACGTCGACTCTCTCGTTGCAACGATCAACAGCAGAACGCTAAAAAAACTAGACGTGTAACCGGACCCCCCGCACTACCACGCGGATTACCCGTGAAAGCAGCAATGCCGGCATATTCTGATCCGAAGTCATTCTAGCACAAGAGTAAGAGGTCGGGGAACCAGAATTCTTGCCTAAGAGACCATCCAGCTGCTCCGCCCGCCAGTACAACCATTGGAACTATCGCACCAGGTCATCCAAAACAGCTCGTTTTGGCACTTTTGGCTTGATCGATACGACCCTGATAACCGATGTAACCAGCACAAACCCGCGCGCCGATGCCGCGCCCCTTCTGCGTTCCAGGCAAGTCCCAAAACTATGAACAAACAATTGCTCATCGTGCCGGTGTCGCTGTCGGTGCTAGCCTTGCTGTTTACGGCGCTGGCACCCGAAGCGGCTGCCCAGCGGCTCTACCGGGCCACTTCGCCATCCAATGGTCAATTGGAAGAAGTTCCCTATCGTGTTTCGACCGTAGCTCAGCAGCCGGTCGGTAACCAGCAGGCCGTGCCAGCGGCCGTGGGAAATGTTTACCTCGAACCCCCCGCTGAGCAGCAGCAGGTGGAAACGGTAACCGAGCCGGTCCAACTGCCGATAATCGGACGACGGTTGTTTGGCCACTCCTGGCTGCAGGGTAGCCTCGTAGGTGGACAGTTACGCGGCGACTCGCTGGCCGGTGTAGCACCCGGGTTGATGCGACAATGGTGGGCCCGCACCGAGTACCTGGTGGCCTGGCGGCGGGGCCAGGCTGTACCGGCACTGGCCACAAGCAGCACGGCCGGCACCGCCCTGGCGAACGCCGGCGTGCTGGGACTTGGCAGCACCCAGCTGCTGGTCGGCAACCAAACCCTCGACGACGACTCAACTCCCGGCGGCCGGGTCGAGGTTGGCTTCTGGATGCCCTCGCATAACCGGGCCATTGTCGCTCGCTTCACCGCCCTCGGCACCGCCAATACCCTGTTCGAGTTGCCAGCCAGCTCAAACACGATCCTGGCACGCCCCTTCTTCAACACCGCCGTTGGTGCCCAGCAGTCCCTGCCGATCAATTTTCCTGGTTCCGAATCGGGCAGTATGTCGATCCTGACGGCTTCCGATGTGCTGGCACTGGATGTCTTCGTGCGGCGCCCATGGCGGCGCAGTGGCAGGGCAACAGTCGATTTCCTCTGGGGTTACCAGATGTCAAGGATCGACGAATCACTGACTATCTCCCACAGCAGCACCAACGCCGACGGACGCAACGGCATCCCGATTGGAACTCAGCTGGATGTGACCGATCACTTTGAAACACGCAACCAGTTCCATGGCGGCATGCTCGGCATTCTGGCTGAAATCGATGGCGGCTGTTGGACAATGTCGATGCTGGGCAAACTGGGACTGGGCAACATGGACCAGACAGTCATCATTGCTGGTGAGTCTGTCATCACCGACCCGGGCGGTGGGGTCAACACGCAGCCAGGCTTGCTGGCCGGCAGCTCTAACTCGGGCGTCTTCAAGAACGACCAGTTCGCCGCGGTGCCGGAGTTCGAATTGCGTTACAACCGACAGCTCTCCGAGGCCGTCACCTTCTCTGTCGGCTACAGCTGCATCTTCTGGACCAGAGCGGTTCAGCCCGGTAACCAGATCGACTTGAATGTCGATGTCGCCGGCGGCACTGCACCGGTGCTGTCAATCGACAGCGACAAGTACTGGCTGCAGGCTCTCAGCATGGGCGTCAGCTGGCGATTCTAGACAGCCCCGCTTAGCCGGCAAACCAGTTGGAGAGCAGCAGGTCAATTGCCTCGGCCGGTGCATCACGATCTTCCCCAGCCTGCCCAGGCATGCTCTCGAACTCAAGCTGCGACAGCGCGTTGCCAGCTGGCCAGCTGGCCAGCACCTGGTCATGGATCTCCAGCTCGCTCGGCTCGCTCTCACCATCGGCCTCATCGCCGCCGGAACTGCCCGCATCTGTGAAACCAAGTTCCGTCGGTGTGCCGAACACACCTAGCAGCTGGTTGTCGCTGAGCTGGTAGAACGACTGAACCGGATCGCTACTGCCAAGATCGAGTGTCACATCCTGGCTGGTGCCATTCTGTACAACGGAGACATCAACGGCGTTGGGGGTGGTCGCCAGGTCAGCTACGACACTGTCAAAGCTGGACCAGGATGCGTCCAGTGCGGACCAGCCAAAGCCAGGATCGGTTCCCGTGCAGACAATCAAAGAGGGTTCCGCTGGAGCGGAGAAAAAATCCGCCAGGCTCAATGTGCTCGCCTGTCGCCCTCGTTCGCTGAAGTTGGTGCCGCTAAAGTCACCCCCCTCGGGCAGCTGCAGGGAAATCTGGTTGTCGCCGCTGACTGTGCCGCCAGATGGGCTGGGCATGTCCAGGCCATCGAGCAGAAATTCCGGCTGGGTCTGAGTCAGCAGATAGTCGCCGGGAACCAGGTTGGCGAATTCATAGGCCCCGGTCGCATCTGTGGTGGTTACCAGGTTGACCACGTTACTCTCTGTGTCGGTACCGCTGAGGGTGATCACAATGCCGCCCAGCACCAGTTCGCCGGTGTCCTGGACGCCGTCGCCATCGCTGTCGATAAACGCCACACCAGAAATATCGCCAGGCTGAAATGCCGAGACATCGATCGTCACCGTGGCTGTGTCTGTCAGCGTGTCGTCATCGGTGATCGTGTAGCTGAATGAGTCCTGGCCAGAAAAACCGGCGGGCGGCGAGTAGTGAATCTCATGCCCATCTGTGGCAATTATTACCGTGCCGCCCTCGGCCGACGGCGTGACAGCCGTGACGGTCAGCGTTTCAACGGCATCTGGAGCCGAGCTGTCGTTGTCGGTCACATCAAAGTCATTTTCTGTGGAATCGATGCCAACAGTAAACGAATCGTCATTGGCCGTAGGAGCATCCGGCTGATCGATCACGTCCATGAAAACCACCGCCGTGTCGCTGCCGCCGCCACCGTCTGACATCGTGTAGGTAAATGCCTCGTCGCCAAAGAAGTTGGCAGCCGGTGTGTAGACCAGGGATCCCAGGTCGGTTGCGATCGAGACCGTTCCACCCTGGTCGGGTGTCGAGACGGCCGTGATCGTGAGCGTGGCGCTGCTGTCTGGTGAGGTGTCGTTAGCCAGCACATCGAGGCTGTTGTCGACCGAGTCCTCGTCGACCGTAATCGTGTCGAATTGGGCCAGCGGGTTGTCACCCTCCGCCCGGATATCGATCGTGGCCGTGGCCGTATCGGTGCCACCATTGCCGTCACTTATCGTGTAGGTAAACGACTCCGTGCCGTCAAAATTCGCCAGCGGTGTGTAAAGGACATGCGATCCACTGTTGGGAATCGTGACTGTGCCGCCGGCACTGGTGGCGCCAGTTGCGGTGATCGAGAGTGTCTCGCCCGTGTCCGGGGCGAAGCTGTCATTAGCCAGCAGGTCCAGCAGGTTGCCGCTGCTGTCCTCATCAACTTCCAGTGAATCGTCGTTGGCGGTGGGGGGATCGTTAATCTGAGCGACCTGGACCGTCACGGTGGCTTGTGAGTCGCCGGAAGCATTGCCGATCGTGTAGGTAAAGGTCTCCTGGCCGGAAAAATTGAGGGCTGGCGTATAGGACAAGCTGAGCTGGTCAGCGGCAATTGCCACGCTACCAGTCGACGGTGGGTCAACTCCGGTGATCGTCACGTCGCTAGCGGACGCGGTGTCGTCATTGAACATCACGTCCATTGCATTGGAGCCGGAATCCTCATCAAAGTTGAAGATGTCGTCGGCGGCTGTGAAGTCAAGCGTGACAGTCAGGCTGGCGCTGCCATAAGCAATGTTCGCCTGCGGCACGGCACTGTTGGTGCCGTACAGGAGTGTGTCGCTGCTGGGCAGGTTGTCCGAGGGATCTGCCAGGAAATTCAGTTCACCACCCCGATCCGCACGCACCAGCACGCTGAACAGGAGGAACTGGCTACCACCCAACTCGTTGATGTTCGACGTTGCCCCGACCTCATCCAGCAGGCCCGCCTGCAGACTCCCCGTCTGTACGTTCGGATAGCTGGCACCGTAAGTGATCGGGCCGACCGCTGTTGCCAGGTTGGCATCGAACAAGACATCGGTGTAAGCAGCAAACAGACCACGCGGTTCGGTTCGCAAATCCTGAATCAGCGCGCGGACCAGGAACTGCTCGCCCACCGCGATCGATGTGATCGCCTGTCCCTGGTCGTCCGTCAGCTCGAGATTGATGTCGACCAGGACCTCACCGTCCACGACGACCGTCGACTGCTGATCCCGCTGATTGCCGGCGGCATCAGTCGCCCGCACAGTGAAAGTCTGGGTCCCCTTGTCGTTGGCAACCGGAGTCCAGCTGACGAGCCCAGTGGTCGCATTGATCGTCATGGCCGAGGGGGATTCCGTCAGCGAATAGGCGAACCCAACCGACCCTTCCTCCGGATTGGAGACATCGTAGATGTAGTTAGTGGCAATCGTGGCAGTAGCAAGGGCCGAGGAGGTGAAATCGGCCACAGCGGTGTCCACGGTCAAGGCCAGGGCAGGCGATGCCAGGCTGGTGCCACCCGTGACGACCTGGATGGCAGTTATCGACTGAACCCCGTCGACAAATGGCAGGTTGCCTGCTGTCAGGACTGTCACCGACGTGCCGGATGCGACCGCCTGGCCAATCTCGCTGTTACCCGCCAGCAACCGTACCAGCGCACCATCGGTTACTCCGTCGATGGTGAACTGCAGCTGGGTGGCCGTCGAGCTGTTGTTATTGCTGGTGATGTTATCGCTATTATCGCTGCCCGAATCGAAGGCCGCGTCCAGGTCCACCGACGTGGGACTGGCGACCACCGAGTTGCCGAAATCGACTCCCGCCTGGCTGCCATCGATCAGCACCGTTATCGCCTGGCCGGCGGGTGGCGTCGGCGTCGCCTGGCGGTAGGGTGGCGTCAGCTCCTGCTGCAGCGTGTGCGAGCCGGACGGAAGCTGCAACTGGTAGCTCCCATCAGCCGCCGTCAGGGTACTGAATTCCAATGTCCCGTGAGCACCGTTTCCATCGCTGTCGCTGAATACCTTGAATCCAGCCAGCCCCGCTTCACCCGCATCCTGGCTGCCATTGCCGTTGACGTCATCATAAACCGTTCCAGAAACCAGTCCGTCTCCACTCATGCCAGCAATCACGACCAGCTGGTTGGCAGCATCAATCGGCAACTGTCCAAAGACTCCACCCTGGTCCTGGCCTGGAATATCAGCAATCGTGTCCACCGGGGCCATGTCCAGGACACGCGCAAATACCGTGAATCCATCATTCTGTGAATCGAGCCCGTTTGCACCAGGAGCGTTGGTGTCACTGAGATTCACAAACCACTGGTTCGTAGCACTGTCCGGATCGCCATCCAACTTGGCCATCGCCACCGTGCCACGCGTGTTGGAAACGCCAAATTCATTGACAATCGCGGGATCCGTCGGAATCGCTGAGAGCTGGGCCGTGCTCGTGAACGTCGGACTTGTGGTGGCGAATCCGCCCGCTTGGACTACAAAATTCGAAACCGAACGATGGAATATCGCGTTGTCGTAATCACCGTCGTTGGCGTAATTCAGGAAGTTGGTGACAGTGCCCGGTGCGTCAGACGGAAGCATCTCCATCAGGATCGTGCCAAAATTAGTCTCCACGCTGACAACCGGCGACTCGCCGTAACTGATCACAATCCGGTCGTTGTCATGAATCTGGTAGTCCTGGTAGGACTGAACCTGGAAACCGTTGACGTACATCCGCAGCGAGTTGGTTGCATCCACTACGTTGCCGAAGATCGTCGTGCTGTCGAAAACTGCATCCGCGCGGTTGCCCGCCGTGCCGGCATTCGTTCGCCAGACCTCAAAGAAATCGCCCACCGTGAGAAAATCAGCCGGCTCCTCAGCAGTCCCATCACCGTTCTTGTCGGCCGGGTGCAAGTGCAACTCCTCGTCGTCGCTATGCGTGTGAGCAAAGTCCAGGATGCCAGTACTGTCGACGCCGATATCCGTGGGAATCTCTTCCTTCACGCCATCGATGTAGATGAACAACTGAGCGTGAATGTGATCGCTCAGAGCATGCTCCGGTGGATGACCGTGCGGCGTGTCCACGCCAGCATGGAGCAGCAATCGTGGTTCCAACGATTCGACCGCTAGAAATTTACGTCGCGACTGCTGCCGTGAACGGTCGCGAGTTTGACGCCTGCTTCGACTAAAGAACTTCTTCATGACTCAACTCTCACTTCCACTAGTCGTCCGGATAGCGCGCGCACAGCCGCCTGCTGGCGCACCATTTAACTGCTAGTCGTCCAATTCCAACTCCAAAATACACACGGACTGCACAAGTTTCAGTAATTTGGGTAAAAAAAACAGACTGGAGAAGGATTTTCAGTTGGGTGGAGTAGGCGAACCGCGGATGGTGCCAAACACCCGGAAGTCCAAAGGTTACGGCGCAATTGGGTGATATGGAGTGCTGCTAACTCCCTGACCAGTTGCCCCTGGCCCCCTCTGTTCGCACTAGCCGCGGTAATTCTCGTGGCATTCAGAGCATGCCTTGCTGATTTCGCCCACCGCCTTGCGGGCAGCGTCAGCGTTCTCCAGCTTGACGGCATCGATGACATCCCGAGCCGCATCTCGCATCTGCTGAGCGAATCCGGCATAGGTATCGTCATCCCCGTCTTCCATGCCATCCTTGCAGAGCACTTCGCCAATCACGGCCACCAATTCCGCTTCTCGCATGATCAACGATGACTGCGCCTTGAAGTCACCTTCATTCGAGGTGAGTTGCTGAAGTCGTTGCTGGGCAGCAACTTCCAATCGCTGCATGATCGGTGTGCGATCAACAATATCGCCCCACTTGGCGACTGGATCAAAAGTCCCCTCGGCCTGGATTTCCGAGCCGCTGACGAGATCCTGGAGATCCGCTTTACGCAGCTTGGCCTCGTTATATGCCGCGGTACTACCGACTTTGCAATTGCGGGCCGCCCTGGAGAAAAGGTCGCGAGCGACCGGAGCCTGTTTCTGAAAGCGGATGTCGCCGTCGTATTCACCAATCACCGCAAACAACACTGCCAACATCGAAAAGTGCTTCCGCGCACGCTTGTATCCTCGGCCGCGAAAATCTCCTGGCTTGTCGACATCCATATCCACACTCAGTCGAATCGCCTTGATCTCATCCTCGATCGACTCTGCCGTAATCAGCTTGTCCCAGCCAGAACCGGCAATCCCGCCACCATCACCACCGCCGGTCGGGTTTTGCGGACCGGTGTTACCGCCAGTTGCCGGCACATCGTTGACAATCCGCGGCCCCTCCAGCTTGTCGAAAACATTCTCGAAAAAAGGACCCCTGGCTGGTGCTTCGTCGAATTTTGGCAGCCGTGCTCGGGGGGACGTTTTCTTGGCTGCCACCTGAGCCAGCACCGTACCGAGGACAAACAGAAGGCAGCAGCTCAGGGCCACAGTCAGCAAGCGAGAAGGTCGAGTCAGCGGTGATTGCATGGTCTCTTCTGCCGATCTGTCCCAAGGGGGTTTTGTCGTTGCTCCGGGCTCCATCGGAGAGCCCGTTAACTGCCCTTCATTATCGGCCGCACTGCGGGTAGAGGCAAGCCAGTCCGCCCTAGCGGCGACAAGCCGATATACTGTTTTCATGGAGAGCACGCCCGATTCTAACGACCGGCACGGCCCCTCCCGGCGGGAAATCCTCACCGGTCGCGCCCTCGCCTCAACTACCGAAACTGGTCAAGGCCAGCCTCAGCCGGCTGCTGCCAAAGACAGTTACGTCTACCAGGTAAGCCGCAAGGCGATGGCTTGCGACTTCGAAATCACGCTGCCGATCGAGCAGGCTGCAGAGACAACCGAAGCCGCCCTGGCAGCTCTTGACGAAGTCGAGCGACTCGAACAACAACTCTCGGTGTTCCTCACCGAGAGCGAAGTGAGCCGGCTTAATCGGGCAGCAGCAGAACGGGCCATGGCTGTTGAGCCCGAACTATGGAATCTACTTGCACGCTGCCATCAGCTCTGGCGGGAGACCGAAGGAGCCTTCGATATCACCAGCACACCGCTTTCACGCAGCTGGGGCTTTTATCGTCGCCAGGGACAACTCGCCAGCCAGCAGGAGATAGACCAGGCACTTGAGGCTGTCGGCAGCCAGTGGTTGCAGCTGAATGAAGCCAACCAGACTGTCGAATTCAGCAATCCCGGGCTGGAAATCAACCTCGGCAGCATTGGCAAGGGCTATGCCCTCGACATCGCCGCTGGCAGCCTGGAGATGGATGGCAGCCAGGACTTTATCATCCATGGTGGCCACAGCAGCATTCTCGCCCGCGGCAGCCGGCACGCCGACGAGTCATCGCCAGCCGGCTGGCGAATTGCCCTGCGGCACCCTACCCGACCGCAGCAAAGGCTGCTGGACGTCACCCTGCTCGACCAGGCGGCTGGTACGTCCGGAAGCGCCAACCAGTTCTTTCATCACCAGGGGCAACGCTACAGCCACATCCTTGATCCACGCACCGGCTGGCCCGCCGAACACCTCCTCTCGGCCACCGTACTGGCACCAACCGCCGCCGACGCCGATGCTCTGGCAACCGCTTTCTTTGTGATGGGAATTGAGTCAACAGAGCGTTTCCTCGTCGATCGACCGGGAATCTCCGCTATCCTGACCCGCGAAACTAGCAGGGCCAGTGGCACTGAAATCCACCTGCTTGGCCTTGAATCCACTCAATGGACACCGCTGACGGACAATGTGACGATCATCGATCACAGCGAGTCCAACGCCCCAGAATAGCGGCCGAAATTCTGCTTGCGCAGAACCTTGCCCGGCCTTCCCTGATCGCCTATCCTCAAACACTGTGCCTTGAAAAAAGGCTGCCCAGCAGTGCTGCGGTATAACGAAATAGACTGCCTCAACTCAGCTAGTCCAAAGGTGAAATCATGCGTAAGGCCTTTGTATCCGTTCTCCTCAATGGCCTGATCCTGGCCGGCTTAATGTTCGCATATCAGATGACCTCGACGGTCTCCAATCAGACCTCGGTCAGTGCTGACGAACAACCGCAGCGAGATAATCCTGTCGCCGAGCGAGAACAAGACAAACAGCCCGCTCGCGATAGAGATCGTGAACGCGATGAAAGACCCAACCTGGAAGAGTTGTACGAGCGAGCCGCTGCTAGAGTCCGCGCCGCAGTCGAAGCTGGAAAACTGACCCCGGAAGAAGGTCGCAAACGACTTGCGGCCTACCGTGAACACCTGCGTGAAGGCGATCGTGAGCGTGAAGGCGATCGTGAGCGTGAAGGCGATCGTGAGCGTGAAGGCGATCGTGAGCGTGAAGGCGATCGTGAGCGTGAAGGCGATCGTGAGCGTGAAGGCGACCGCAGTCCTGAGGAGATTTACCGGAGAGCCGCTGGTCAAATCCGTGCCGCCATCGGAGCGGGAAGAATCACCCCGGAACAGGGTCGTGAACGGCTGGAGGCTCTGCGGGGACGACTCGATGCCGAGCGCCCGCAGCGTGATGGCGACCGTGAGCGTGAAGGCGATCGTGAGCGTGAAGGCGACCGTGAGCATGAAGGTGACCGCGACCGTGAGCATGAAGGTGACCGCGACCGTGAGCGTGAAGGCGACCGTGAGCGTGATGGCGACCGTGAGCGTGATGGCGACCGTGAGCGTGAAGGTGATCGCGAACGAGCCGAGCATCGTGAGCAGAACGAGCGAGCCGAGCTGCGTGAAAAGCTATTTGCTGAGTTTGAAGAGGTCAAGCGGCACTACCTGAAGCTGCGTGAAGAAGGCAAAGAAGAACAGGCTCGTGAAGTTGGCCAGCGCCTGGAGCGACTGGGTCGTCAGATTCGCGAAGTCGAAAGCGATGAGCATGAACGAGAAGGCGATCGCGAGCGTCACCATGGGGACGATGAAGGCGAGCGCGAGGTTCGCAACTGGCATAACAAGCTTGAGCATCTGCAGGCTGCTGTAAATCACCTGCGTGAAGGCGGCTTTGAAGAAGAGGCTCATCACCTCGGCAAGATGGCCGAGGAGATTGCCCGCGAGCTGGATCAGCGGGCTGGTCATGGTGAGCGTCGTCGCGAAGAACATCTGGAACGAGATTTTCGCCGCCCCGAGCGGGGCGAAGAAGAGCGGCATCACGGTGAAGACCGTGCTGTCGACGATGGCCACCACGGTGAAAGAGACCGAGAGCGTGGTGATCACCTGATCAACGCCCTGAAGGAGTTGCAGGAAGAAATGCGGCAAATCCAGGAGCGATTCGAGCACCTCGAACGTGAATTGCGTAACCGGTAAGCCGGTCCGCTACAGGCGATCCCGATTGAGCTGGGGAAAAACTGCTCTGACCTGATTCGGTGAATTTCGTTAGACTCTGCCCGCTTCGTTGAGGCCCAGCTGGATTTTCCGGTTGGGCCGGAGTCACCCGACTCTGAATAGCGGGAGATTTCGCGTGCCTGTCTTAGCCACATCGTGCCAGCATCGATCACCTCTCATCTGGGGATTGATCGTTTCAACGCTCATCGTGTGCGCCGCACCCGTCACACTGCCAGGCCAGACACCTGGTCAATCGACCGGCCCGCTGTTTGAAAAACTCCGCTGGGCCCGCCTCGAGCTGGTGATGGGCCGACTGGAATTGCGGGATATCCGTCGCGGTCAGAATCGATCGATCACGGTCAACCAACACGAAACCGGGATTCGCGAACATATCAGCTTTCGCATCGACGGTAACAAGCTGCTGTTGCACTACGAACGCCAGTCGCCCGAGGGCACGCTGGTCCTGGATGCCAATGGCCGCCGTACAATCTCCGTCCGGCAGACGCCGGCCACCGCCGACAAGCCAACCATACAATTCCACCAGGATGCCAAACAGGTCCGCTTACTGGTGGGAGACGATGACAGCCAGCAGTACATGGCAGACCATCTCTGGCTGCTGCTGCTGCAGCATCCTGCTCCCTGCCGCTCGCACCTGGTTCCCTTGCTGGAATCGCTCCGCCAGGACTGGCACTTCGGTCGATCCGCCGAAGCGGTGGAAAGCAACCTGGTCAGGGCAGCCGGCAACCCGTTGCCGATGGATGCCAACAAACTGCATCTGCAGATCGACAAGCTTGGCCATGGCACATTCCGCCAGCGGCAGGCAGCGGACATGGCGATCCGAAAAATGGGGCAGCCGGTTGTCGGTTACCTGTCAGAGCTCGACGATTCACAACTCAACGCAGAGCAGCGTTTGCGGCTGCGTCGCATTTGTGCCAGCCTGCTGCACCGCCACGGTGACTCGACCCTGTCGGTGACCATCTGGCTCCAGAGCAGCCCATCTGCCTGGCTCTGCATGATGCAACACGAGGACGCCACCGTGCGAGGACAAGCTCAGCTGCGCCTGGCCACGCTGCTGGGCAGACCGGTGCCGTTCGATCCTGCCGATCCGGCAGACAAGCGGGCCAGCCAGATCGCAAGCATTCGAGAAAAGCTGCTGCGTTAACGGCCAGCGGCTGACTGACCGCTAACCCCTGACTCAGTCCCACCACCAGCGTTTACGAGACTGCTTGTCAGGATTGGCGTTGGCAAAGTTAGCCTTGAGCAGGCCATAGTCGTCCGTATTAATGGCATCACGGCGAACCAGGGCACTGGTATCGACTGAGACACCGCCACTCACACCAGCCACGACCTGACGGCCGCCGATAATGCGGTGGTTAATGACCGACTCCACTTCGGTCGGCGGATGATCCACCGCCAGCTGGTATCGCTGGGGTTCCAGCAGGTGGGATGCAGACCAGCCGGTCCGACTGAGCAGGTCTTCCTGCTCGATCAGGGCAGCAACCAGCGCCAGGTCAAAGATATTGCGAAGTTCGGCGTAGATCGGGTACTTCGCTGCCAGCAACTCGAATTGCTGTGTAAAGCTGTTGGCAAAGCGAGCTGTAATTTCATCCGATTTTCCGGTCGGGAGTCGTTTGCCCTGCTGTGTCAGCAGCTGGTTCTCGCTCATGACCTGCACACCTGGACCTTCGAGGGCAAAAGCGTTGCGATCTGGCGTGGCACGGATGACGTCATAATTCAGCGTGAACCACCAGCGCAGGAGGCTCATATTTGGAATTCCCTCGGCCGGATCGATGCTATCGAGATAGCTTTCCACACCCGGTACCGGTTCTTCCAGTCCCATCCCGATGAGTTTCATGCGGTAATCAGCTTCGACCAGCACGCGAGCTGTGCGGGTGTTGGGCGGGATCCCGAAGATCCTGACATCCTGCCGACCGACGCTGGCTCTGAGTCCTTCCAGCCAGGCCGGACGTTGTGCGGGGGTGATCGACTTGTTGGCAAAGCGGGCGGTGTATTCGCGGGTCCGCGAAAGGTTGTCTTTGCGGGGGTCAATCGAGCAACCCAACTTGACCTTGGACGTGGTCGCATGGCGCAGCACGACAACCAGGTCGTCGAGGTGCAGCAGCGGCGCTCCGGTCTGCATATTGACCGCTCGGCCCTCGGCATTGGTTCTCCAGTCACCAGCTGGCCCGGCAATAACTACCTCACCACTTTCTGGGTAAACCAGCAGGTACTTGATGCGATAAATACCAGCCAGCCGCAGCATCGCTGCGTCGGGCGGCAGACCCTGGGCCGCTCGCAATTGTACTTCTCGTTCCAGTCGTGAGAGGGAGACCTTACGGAGCTGGCTACTGGCCCGCAGCGAGCCCACTGAATCAGCTGGAGCAGCCAGGTCGGCAACAGCCGAGCTGCGAATATCGGCCAGGCCACTGGCCCGGGAAAAGTCGATCCGCTGCAGCAGGCCGTCGGTGTCGACCAGTACGCCACTACGGAATTCCTGGATCGTTCCTGCACCGCCAACATCCTCCCAGGAATCGGGCTTGATGGTGGTCGTGATCAACTCGATCAATGAATCAAAGTCCGCCATCGCGGCTCCGCCCCTGCCACCCCGTCCACGACCAGAAAACATGTCCTGGATCGCCTGGCCACGAACATCGCTGTCGCGAATGTTTCGCAAGCTATCGATTGAAGCTCGCGAGGCACCGGCCGCAGCCTGGGCTCCAGCCAGGCGGCTCAGGAGCAGGTCCCGTTCTGCCGGCGTGGCAGCTCGGTCAGCCAGCTGACGCGCGGGGCCAAACTCACCAGCGGACAAAAATGCCTCGAGTTGTTCCGCGGGCGACTGGGCCGCCAGCGGCGTGGCAATCATGGCTGCCAGGCCAAGACACAATAGCTGCAGCAGATAGATCCGCGCGGAGCCGGCATTCAGCTGCGGGGAGTGACCATGAATTTGTTGCATCATCTCTTCTCTCCTGTCCCAGGGTTGGCGGTTCCGGTCGCCAGGCCAGTATTGGCCAGTTGATAACAGGACTGCTCTGTTCAGCATTAATTGTCCATCGCAGGAGGCGCGGGTCAAGTACTTTCTTGCCACGCCGACTTACGGATCACTTTCGCCGGCGAGTGCCAGCGACCAGCAGCGGACGCTGGAAGCGGTCGAAATTACCACGAATGCCTGGTCCTCATAGTCTGCCGTGGCAATCCCGCTGATCCGCTCTCCAATCGCAAAACGATCCGCATAGCTGCCATCGTGGGCCACCAGGTGAACCTCGCCATTGGCGGCTGCCACCAGCCAGGCGGCGACCGGCGAATCGGGCAGCTGAAGCGACGTGATCATCTCGACCGGCGCCGCAAACGTCCCCAGTGCAACAGGAAATCGCCAGCGAATATTCAGGTCCAGGTCGAGGCCGACAATCTGTTGCGAATCGGTCGACGAGAGCCCGCAGAGAACCGTCGTGACGGCCGGACCGGAGAGTCCGCTAAACAAGTGGTGCAGCGGGATCACGCCGGTATCGACAGGAAGATCGGCATTGCCAAACTGGTTCAGCTGTAGCAGCCGACCTTGCTGGTCGGTAACCAGCAGCTTCTGCCAGCCTACTTCGTTACGCGGCGTCGTGGCCAGTGAAAGCACATCGGAGACACCTCGGTAGCCCCACTCACGCACTCCCTCGAGGCTGACACGCTGCACACCCGTGACTCCCCAGAAACCGACATACAGTTCCAGCGTGCCGTCGTCTTCGAGGTCAGTCAGCTGCACCTGACTGACTCCCTCGTGTGGCTGATCACTGTCGGGGTAGGCCAGTTGTTGCTTGAAGTCCTCGTCCAGCAGCAGCAGCTGGCGGTCACCAGGTGTGAAAGCTGCGTAGGCCTGCGTGCCACCGGCAGCAGCAGCTCGCAGCAGCATGAACCGCTGCTCGGGTCCCCCAGGCAGGTCATGCCGGCCGGCCACTGTCCCATCCCCAGCCAGTTGCACAACGCTGCGACCATCATCCACCACGAGCACATGCGGAGGTCCCTCCACTTGTGGCAACAACAGCACGTGGCCAGCATGGCTGGCGGCATCCGACTCCCAGAGCAGCGTCAATTTGAACAATTCGGGTGCCGCTTGTGCTGCCACATCGAACGTGGCAGTTGCAGCCTGGATTGCTGACAGCAGGTCCTCTCGGTAAGTCTGCTCTCGGGCAGTATCAGCATCCAGAGCCTGTTGTGCGAGATCCTGCCCTGCCCTCAATCGGTCAATCGCGGCCGGCAGACTGCCGAGCTGGGTTTCGTTCACACCGGCAATCACCAGCTGAACTCGCCCTTCTGTATCCAGCACCATCAACGACGGTACGTGGGAGAGCTGGCAGATTTCGGCTGCCAGCGCATCTTCATCACGGAGCGGGGAGAATGACAGTTTCCATTTCTTCAGCGTGTCGGCGATCAGCTCGTCGGTGACGTCCGCTGGGTCGCTGAATACAGCCAGCACGGCCAGGTCCGGCTGATCGGCAGTAGCGGCCGCCAGCTCAGCCAGCTTGGCCAGTACGGTCCGGCAGGAGGGGCTGGCGCGACACCAGGCCAGCACGGTGATCTTGCCGCGCAGCGAGTCTCGCGTGACAACGTCACCACCAGCGGCTACCAGCTCAAATCGACCGGGACGGCGGCCGAGCAGATCGGTGACCAGTGGCGGGGGAGGCAGCACAAACCGATTGACGTGCTGGCTGGTGACCAGCGGTGTCAACTCAAACGCCGACTCCAGCTGGTTTTCCGGCAATTCCACAGATTTGAAATCCGCCCTCAGCTTGACTTCGGAGACCTCGCTATCGGCCAGCAGGTCGGCTGCAAAAGCGGCTGCCGGTAGTTCCTGTCGCCGCACCAGTTGCTGCTCCTTATCGATCCACAACACCATCGGGCCAGCTTCCGTGGTGACCTTCAGCCGAAAACAACTCAGGCCATCGATCTCGGCATCCGCCAGCAATTCAGCCGCGTCGGGATCACCAAGCTGCGACGCCGCTCCGTCGGGATCCAGCAAGAACAGCAGCGGCAGGGGAATCCCCGCTTGGCCAGCCAACAGGATGTCGCCCAGCACGGGGTCAGCCAATAATTCATCAAGCGTCAACTGGACACTCAGTGGCTGGACCAGTTGCTGGCCGTCGAGATGATCTGTCAGCCGATCATGCATACGAGCTTCAAGTCGATCGGGCTGGCAGGCAACTTCCAGCTGGTAGCAGCGCAAGTAAAGCTGGCCCCTGCTCGACCAGCGGGTCACCAGCTGGCCCGTTTCCCGCTGCGGAATTCCCTGCAAGCGGTAATCCAGTGTGATCTCGCCCATGTCACGGTACTGGTCTGCCTGCCGATAGCGATCGACCACCTGCTGGATCAATCCAGCTGCCGTCAGCGCCTGGACTGAGTCCTGCTGATGCTCCGCTGCCTGGCCTGGCCCGGGCGGCCCCTCAGCCTGCTTGGAATCGCCGCAGCCTGCGGTCAGGAGTAGGGCCAGGCAGATGGACAGCCAGCGAAAGAGGGTTCGCTTGCTGCAGGTCAATTCGGTCTTCATGGCCAGGGGAACTCCTGCCCTTGTAAGGATTGTGCGGCGCCAACGCCCGATTATTAGTGAAAGCAGGACTGCAGCTCAAGCTCGACTGTTGACCGTTCGAACTTGTGACGGATAAGATCGAAAAGAACCAGTGCCAGCTGGTGCCCCTATTGAATTCGTTTTCGAGCCATGACTCAACAGCTCTTTCCAGACACGCAATCCACTCTCGAAGTGGACCTTCCAGACGATCTCATGATCGATGGCTTCGGACCGGTCGTGGACAAGGTGCTGGAAGATCCCTGCAGCGCCACCAGCGAAGCACTCGCCACCCCGCTCGGGTTCCCCCCGCTTGGCCAGTCTATTGTGCCGGGTGACAGGATCGCCATTGCCTTGAGTGCGGAGGTGCCCTGCGGCGCGGGGATGGTTGCCGGTGTCGTGACGGCACTGGAAAACGGCGAGGTCCTGGAGTCGTCTGATATACAGCTGGTCTACGCCGGCACTCCGCAGGAATTCCAGCAGCTGCAATTGCAGCTGGCAGAACTGCTGCCAGCAGGGCAGCTCGAGCAGCTGCGACAGGTCATCCACCAGCCCGATGATTCCAACGAACTTGCCTACCTGGCTGCCTCGCACGATGCTTCAGCAATCTACCTCAACCGTGAACTCTGCGACGCCGACGTCGTGATCCCGATCAGCAGCATGAAACTTGACGGCCAGGTTGGCTACGTCGGCATCCATGACGGGCTCTTCCCGGCCTTCACCGACACAGAGACGCAGAAGCGATTTCAGGTACCGGCCAACCACCAGGCGAACCAGCTCTCGCGAGACGCCAGCGAGGCTGCCTGGCTGCTCGGCATCCAGCTCATCGTGGTGGCCATTCCGGGACCGGCTGACACCATTCTGCAGGTACTGGCGGGACTCGATAGTGTCGTGGCTGAAGAAGCTGAGCTGGTCGGCCGCGCCAGCTGGAGTCGGCCCTTGCGGCAAGCCGAGATGGTGATTGCCACCATCGAAGGCGATCAGCGGCAGCAGAGCTGGGGTAATCTCGCCCGTGCAATCCAGGCCGCGCGACAGCTGGTCGAGGACGACGGTACACTGGTCATCTGCAGCACGCTGGCATGCGCGGCGGACAGTGCCCTGGCACGGCTGACCGAGTGGAATCCCGGGGAAGACTTACAGGCTCAGCTGCAGCAGGAATCTGGCCCCGATGCGATGGCAGCCATTCAGCTGGCCCTGGCCCGCGAGCAGGCCCATGTTTACCTGCTCAGCCAGCTGGACCAGGAACTTGTCGAAAGCCTGGGAATCGCCCACCTCTCCGACGGAGAGGAAATCTCGCGACTCGGCAGGCAATGCCAACACTGCATTTTCCTCCCCAATGCCCACCGGACCGTGATCCAGTAGCCGTATGACTAGCACACCATCGCCGCAGCTGCTTCAGCAATACCAGGCCAGCCGCGACAGCTGCGTACTGATCGAGCCGGTGCAGCATACCCAGCTGCTGTTGACGGGTGCCGACCACCGTGAATTCCTGCACAAGTTCTGCACGGCAGACCTGGATAAACTGGACACCGGCCAGGGCAGCGAGGCTTTCGTCACGTCCGTGCAGGGCAAGGCAGTCGGCTACCTGCAGGTACTGGCACATCACGACCGACTTCAGCTGGTCACGGCAGACGGCCAGGCAGCGACGCTGATTGGTCACCTCGATCGATACCTGATTCGCGAGCAGGTGCAATTCGATGACCAGACCGAGCAATCCCAGGCGAGCCTGCTGGTCGGTCCTGAATCGACACAACAGCTTGAACAATTACTCGAGCTGCCGCTGCCGCTGCAACCACTAGACCACTTGTCGTACCAGTATGCAGATCACTCGCTCCAGTTGATTCGCTGTCCAGCTCCGCTCGATGGCTACTGGCTGGTTGCAAACCCAGCCTGCCAGCAGGAGCTGGCTGCCGACTGTCAAGCAGCCGGGATTGCCGCGGCCGGTAGTCAACTCTGGGCCAGTCTGAGGATCGAGGCCGGCCTGCCTGAATATGGAATCGACATCAACGAGAACAACCTGCCACAGGAAGTGAATCGAAACAGCCAGTCGATCAGTTTCACCAAGGGTTGCTACCTGGGCCAGGAAACTGTCGCTCGAATTGATGCCATGGGACATGTCAACCGTCTGCTGACCGGCTTGCAGCTGGCCGCCGACAGCAGCTTGACGTCAGGCAGCACGATCAGCATCGATGATCGCGTGCTGGCGCGAATCACAAGCGTGGCCTATTCACCGCAGCTGCAAGCTCCCTTGGCACTGGGCTACGTGCGGCGGGACAGCTGCCAGGCGGGCGACTCGATCGGCAACGGCGACCAACAGGCGATCATCCGATCTCTGCCACTGTCGCCTGAGAAGCCGAGCGAGGCCTGAGCCAAGGGCCCCGCGGTTTTCGCCTGCGGCAAATAACCAGCGGGTTCTTGCTGTGGTCAGGCATGCGGCCGCTCGGCCACAGCCACATCTTCAGGCAACTCGGCCAGCCAGTCGGACAGGCGGCCGATCACATCGCTCTGTTCAGGAACCTGGCCAAGCAGCACAAACTGGCTGGCAGCCAGGACCGTTGCCAGCCGCCGCAGGTTGTCAGACAACTCAGCCAGATAACGACCCGCTTCGTTTTCATCGAGCGTTCTCGGCACCAGCTTGACCGCCACTTCAGTTCTATGCCTGCTCAGCTCCACCAGTTTTCCTTTATCCGCCTTGAGCAGGTTGCCCTGCTGAAAGGCTCGACGCAACTGGTGAGCGTCGTTGAACTGGTAAACCGGATCCGCTCCAAAAAAGAAGGCAGGCCCACTGGCTCGTCGAAAACCGATCACCACGGGCTCGGGCCAGTCCTCCAGCTGCAGCTCGACTCGCTCCACCAGCGCCGTCGCTTCGCGAAGAATATCCTCTCGATCTTCGCTGTTGCGGGCCATCCGGTTTCTCCTCATAACGATCAGCGATCTGGGCATTCAGTTATCAGCAGTTAGAATCAGCTGTCAAGTTTTCAGCTGCCAGCACGACCAGAAAGGCTGTTACGATGAGCGAGCAGAAGCTAATCCTGGAAACGGCCCGCTTCAACGTGGTCGACATGCCGGCCGGACCCGATCTGCCCAATCACCGACGGCAGGTGATCCGGCATCCAGGCTCGGTGGTCCTGATCCCGCTGGTCGACGACGACCATGTCTGCCTGATCCGTAACTACCGGATCTCGGTGGCGAAGCAACTGGTG
The DNA here is from genome assembly GCA_963581185.1 of Planctomycetota bacterium. GTDB lineage: Bacteria > Planctomycetota > Planctomycetia > Pirellulales > Pirellulaceae > SAT2750. The sequence goes on from CAUZOB010000008.1 coordinate 25,899, forward strand.
GAGTTGCCTGCCGGCACACGCGAGGTGAATGAAGAGCCCGAGCTGACGGCCCATCGCGAGTTGATCGAGGAGACCGGCTATCGCGCCGACTCACTACAGCAGCTCAGCAGCTTTCTTCCTGCTCCGGGAATTCTTGACGAGCGGATGATTCTCTACCTGGCGCGAGGTCTGCAGCCGGGTCCGCCGCAGCGGGAGCCGGGAGAACAGATCGAAAACTGGATCGTTCCCTGGGACCAGGCGATCGAGCTGGTCGACAGTGGCCAGGTCGAGGATGCCAAGACGATCATCGGCTTGCTACTGTGGGATCGAATGCGTCGTTCCGCCAGCTAGCCCGGCCTGCTATCCGCTGGCGGCGGAAGGATTGTGATACAGCACGCGAACCAGTTCCAGCGGCGAGTATTGCCGACCTGCGGGCCGCAGGTGATGCCAGTCGTCGCTGGTTGGCAGCAGCCCTTCGTCCAGTGGCCAGGGATCCAGCGGTTGACGACCAAGCTGTTCTGTCAGGCGACTGGAGTCGAGCGTGACATTGCCGGCACGCGGTGGCATCGGCCCCGCTTCAATCCGTGGGCAGCCGATCAGTAAATCAGGATCGTAGCCGCCGGTCCGGTTCACGATCTGGGCAATCTGGTAGAGGCTCGATGCCCGCGGGCCACCGGCGTGGTACAGTCCCGCCATGTCGTTGCAGAGCAGTTCAGCGAACAGGCTGTTAAGACAGTCGGTATAGCTGGGCGTGCGGACCTCGTCAAAATAGAGCGTGGCTGGTTTGTGTTTCTGGAATCGTGACTGGATCCAGTCAATCGCACCGGCATGCCCATTGAAGCTGATTCCCATCGGCAGCGAGATCCTCAGGATGCAGGCATCCGGCCGCTGCTGCAGGACCAGCTGTTCTCCGTCAACCATCGTGCGACCATATACGGTGACCGGGTCGGTGGCATCATCTTCCTGGTAACCACCTGCGCCCTTACCGGAAAAGACCAGGTCGACTGAGAGGTGAATCAGCCGCAGCGGTCGCGAGCTGGCAGCCTGCAGCAGCGAGGCAACTCCTGCCACGTTGACTCGCTCAGCAAGGGCCGGGTCCAGTTCGCATGACTTGAGTTTGCAGGTGCCCTCGCAGTGCAAGACCGAGCGAAACTGGTGTTCATCAAACAGCCGCTGCAATTCCTGCTGATCGTGAATATCGCAGCCCACGATGCCAGTACCTGAGAGTGGCCAGTTGTTAGCCCGCCTCAGTCCAATCACCTGTCCCGGATACTGCTGCTGGAAATAGGCCAGCGCATTGTAGCCAGCCACGCCTGCCACACCGGTAATCAGCAAGGGCAAGGGGATGGAGGGTGTTTGCAGGGTCTTTCCAGGAGGTAGTTGCACGCTTCTGTTCACGGTAAACCAGTTGAGGCTCGAAGCTTCATTTTTCTCCGCGCCTGGCGGTACTGTCAACGCACGATCTGACCGTCAGCAGGCGGCCGGCGACAATTGACCACTAACCGATAGCTGCCAAGTCGCTATAATAGGCATCTGCCGCGAAGTCGGAGCACGATCGCAGGACAACCATGGGTATCAAGTTCCTTTGTCCCAACGGGCACAAGTTGAACGTCAAGTCGTTTCTGGCGGGCAAACGGGGTATCTGCCCTACCTGTCATGTCCGCATGCGGATTCCGCTGGAGTCTGAGGAATCGCAGGGCGAGGCTGTGGTTGCCGAGGCCGCGCCAAAGAAAGTTTCTGCCCACGTCGAGGAGTCGGTGGCGAGCAGCACGACCGCAACTGCTGCGGTGCCCCCCGACAGCCAGCTGGATCAGCTACTGCAGGATCCCGAGCGGGTCTGGCACATGACCTCAGCGGAAGGGGAGCAGTATGGCCCGGCAGCTGGCGACGAGGTTCGGCAATGGCTGGCAGACGACCGGATCGGTGTCGATTGCCACATCTGGTGCGACAGCTGGGATGACTGGCGTGCCGCCGAGCAGGTCTTCACTGGTCTGGCCGACGGGTCGAGCGACAGTGCACCTGCTCTGCTACCGGACGAAGAGGCCCCCTTCTCCGACATTGATCCCTTCTATTTGCAGGATGTTCCGGCGGACAGCGTGGTACAAAGCAACAGCGACAATCCGTTTGGTTCACTGATCCAGACGGAGCCGCTGCAGGAACGGACGGGAGGCGGGCGACGAAGCCAGCAGCGCAAGAACAAGGGTGCTTCGCCTGCCCGCGCAGCGATCATGGGTGTGGTGGCCCTGGCCAGCTTGATCGCACTTGTCTTCGTCATCTACACGGTCTTCAACTAATCGTCGAAGGTTTTTCTGCGGCGGATCCCACTCGCCGCCAACGGCGGCTAGAATGACTTCAGCATTCATGCCAGTTTCGTCAACTACTTCCGAAGAGTGAGCACAGACCATGAGCAAGCATCCAGTTGGCCTCCTTTGCGTCCTGCTTCTTGCGATCACCCTCGTCGGACCATCGCTGTTAGCAGAAGACAAGGCAAAGTCCGTTGAAGTCAAAGCAGGTGACCTGACGCTGCAGTTGCCCGCCAGCTGGAAAGCGAGCGAGCCCACCAGCCGATTGCGATTGGCCCAGTTTGCCATCCCAGCAGTCGGTGGTGACAAGCTTGACGGCGAGATGGTGGTCTACTTTTTTGGTGGCAGTGGCGGCGGTGTGGATGCCAACCTGCGTCGCTGGATTGGACAATTCCAGGCCAAGGGCCGCAAGGCAATCACGCTGGCAGGAAATGCCGAGCAGGGCCAGTACGTGCTGGCCGACGTCAAGGGAACTTATAACATGCCCGTCGGCCCGCCGATCCAGCGAAAGACGCGTCCCACACCGGGCTCACGCATGCTGGCAGTCGTGCTGAATATCAAGGGCAAGGGAAACTACTTCCTCAAGCTGACCGGGCCGGAGAAGACCGTGACCGCCGCCAGCAAGGCGCTGCGAACTGCAATCGGCGCCTCGGCCGACAAGGAAAAACCCTACAAGCTGGAAAACTGACAAGCGGTCATTCTGTTCCCAGTGACCGAGGACTTCATCGCATGAAACTTCACCAGTTCTTTGATCACCACGGCATCGCCCGCAATCCTTTTGCCGAAGAGGATGCCCAGACCGATCCGGTGTTCCAGGAACACTGCATCGAAAACACGCTGCATCCGACCTGGGACAAGATCTACGGAGACCCCCGCGTCCCCACCACCTCGATCGTGTTCGGCGAAAAAGGTTCGGGCAAAACAGCGGTCTGCATGCAGATCGCCCACAAGCTGCAAAAGTACAACGAAGAAAACCCGGACAAGCGAATCTGGGTTATCCATTACGACGATTTCAACCACTTCCTCGACCGCTTCCGTGACAAGCTGCCATCGCGCCGCCAGGCGGCAGAGAAAGTGCTCGACGAGTTCGAACTCTCCGACCACATGGATGCCATCCTGACGGTCAGCACGACCGGGCTGGTCGATGGAATTCTTGGTTCTCGCCAGTCGCGAACTCGTACCACCGGTGAGATTCGGCATACCGATGTGGAGAAGATGAATCGCCACCAGTCGCGTGATCTGCTGCTGCTGTCAGCCTGTTACGACGAGTCGACGCAGGAGACATTCCAGGGCCGCTGGCACAGGATTCGGCAACGACTTGAATTCTCCACCTGGCGATCGATGTGGGACCGCCTGCTGGCAGTCACGCTGGCACCCATTATCCTGCTGATCATGCTGTTCATGCAGTTCGGTGGCCACGGCGAGACGCTTGCATCCAGCTGGTTTATCTTCCTGCTGCTGATCATCGCTGCCTGCTCGCCGCTGGGCTGGAAGTTCTTCAAGTGCCACAAGCGGGCGCGGCAAGTTGTCCGCGCACTGAAGATTGGTAATCGTGAAACAGGACCCATGCGCAGTGTGATGATGCACTTCGGCAGTGACGAGATCGCCGAGCAGCCGCTGCCGGAACGGGATCGCACCGATGGCCGCTACGGGTTGATGGACAAGCTGCAGAACATCCTCAACACGCTCGGTTTTGACGGCGTGATTGTGCTGGTCGACAGGGTCGACGAACCGCACTTGATAACCGGTTCAGCCGAGCTGATGAAGTCACTGGTCTGGCCGATGCTCGATAACAAGTTCCTCAAGCACCAGGGCTTCGGCATGAAGCTGATGTTGCCGATCGAGTTGACTCGCTATATCGATCGCGAGGACAAGGACTTTTACGAACGGGCGCGGCTCGACAAGCAGAACGTGATCAAGTCTTTCGACTGGTCCGCCGAATCACTCCACGATGTCACCAATTCGAGAATCATTGCCTGCGCTGAAAAGGGAAGCGACCCCAAGCTGCGTGACCTGCTCAGCCCGGATGTCACCGACCAGCGACTGATGGAGGCACTTCGTTTGCTGCGTGTGCCACGTCACCTGTTCAAGTTCATGCACCGCGTCTGCGTGGACCATTGCAATTCATTCACCGACCAGGATCCTTCCTGGCAGGTCTCCGCCGGCTGTTTCGAATCAACTCTGGCGGTCGTGCTGCGCGATCAGGATGCCTACGACCGTGGACTGGGAGCTGGCTAGACCAGCCCACCGACGAGAAGATCGACTGGGGTGTGCTCATGATTATTGGTGTCCCACGCGAGACGCTCCAGGATGAGTACCGGGTGGCCATGCTGCCCGTCGGCGTCGAGGAAATGATCCGTGCCGGCCACCAGGTCGTGGTCGAAGCCGGCGCCGGACTCGGATCAGGCCTGGCCGACCATGAGTACCTGCGAGCCGGGGCCGAATTGAGCAGTGCCGAGGAGGTCTTTGAACGCTCCGAGATGATCGTCAAGGTCAAGGAACCGCAGCCAGCCGAGTGGGATTTGATTCGGCCTGGCCAGATCATCTTCACCTACTTTCACTTTGCCGCCAGCCAGCAGCTGACCGAAGAGATGCTCAGCCGGGGTGCCACCTGCGTGGCCTATGAGACACTGCGGGATCAACAGGGTCGACTGCCGCTGCTAACACCGATGAGCGAGGTGGCCGGCAGGATGAGTATCCAGGAGGGGGCCAAGTACCTCGAGCGACCGCAGATGGGCCGCGGGATTCTGCTCGGTGGAGTCCCCGGTGTACCGCCAGCTCACATCACAATCCTCGGCGGTGGCGTCGTCGGTGCCAATGCCGCCAAGATCGCAGCTGGCTTCCAGGCCGACGTGGCAATCCTCGATATCAACATGGATCGACTGCGTTACCTTGATGACATCATGCCAGCCAATGTGAACGTGCTGTTTAGCGACCGCCAGGTGATCCGCGACCAGCTGCCACTGGCCGACCTGGTAATCGGTGCCGTGCTGATTCCGGGAGCCAAGGCGCCCCGCCTGTTTGGCCGCGAGGAGCTGAAGCTGATGAAACCGGGCAGCGTGATCATCGATGTGGCGATCGACCAGGGAGGTTGTATCGAGACGTCGCGACCGACCTCGCACAATGACCCCACCTATGTTGAGGAGGGCGTGGTGCATTACTGCGTCACCAACATGCCGGGGGCCGTGGGACGGACCAGCACTTTCGCGCTCTGTAATGTCACCATGCCATGGGCCCGGGAAATCGCCAACCGGGGGATCGTGCCGGCAGCAGAACAGCTGGAGCCGATCCGCCATGCCGTCAATATTCACGACGGCACGATCGTCAACCAGGCGGTTGCCGATACCTTCGAGATGACGTACAACCCGATGTTCAAGTAAGCTCAACTGAGGATCTGAGCCCAGCGACTAACACAAACCCAGGATCAAGCGATGAATGAAAATCAGTCCCCACGGGTCGGCATTGTGATGGGCAGCGACAGCGACTGGCCCAAGATTATCAAGGCGGCCGAAGCCCTGGATGAATTCGGGATTGCTTACGAGGTCCGCGTGATGAGTGCCCACCGGACTCCTGGCATCGTCAGCGAGTATGCCGAAACGGCCCGCCAGCGAGGTTTGCAGGTGGTGATTGCCGCAGCCGGTGGGGCAGCTCACCTGGCTGGCGTAGTGGCCGCCCATACCACCTTGCCGGTGATCGGCCTGCCGGTCCCCACCGCCGACCTGGGCGGACTCGATTCGCTGCTCTCCACTGTGCAGATGCCCGGGGATGTGCCTGTCGCCACGATGGCAGTCGGGATGGGCGGACCACGTAACGCCGGCCTCTTCGCCATCCAGATCATGGCCACCGCCGACGAGGAACTGCAGCAGAAACTGGCAGACTTCAAGCAAGCTCTAGTCGTCAAGATTACTGCCAAGGATGCCGCGTTGCGAGAGTCGATCTCGTGAAGCCGCCCGAGACGATGCGCTGGCAGGGAGGCATCGAGGGCCAGCTGGAATTGCTGGACCAGACCCTCTTGCCTGGCCAGCTGCAGTATCTCTGCTGCCGCGACGTCCAAGCGGTCTGGGATGCGATCCGCGTGCTCAGCGTGCGAGGAGCTCCGGCAATTGGTCTCGCAGCGGCCTACGGCGTCTGCCTCGGTCTGCAGACCGCCGGCGATTCAACTCAGCAACTGCGGGACCAGCTCAAGCAGGATGCCAGCCAGCTGGCCAGCAGCCGTCCGACCGCTGTTAACCTTAGTTGGGCGCTGGAGCGGATGCAGGCGACCGGCAACGCCTGCCAGCTGGAGGGAGACGCCTGGCGCGAAGTGCTGCTGGCTGAGGCCCGCCAGATTCACCAGGAAGATCAACAGATGTGCCAGCAGATCGGCCAGCACGGAGCTTCACTGCTGACCACGCCAACCGCTGTCCTGACACATTGCAACGCCGGCGGCCTGGCGACCGGCGGCGAGGGCACGGCGCTGTCCGTGCTGTTCACCGCACATCAACAGGGAAATCTGGCTGGGGTCTTTGTCGGTGAGACACGGCCACTGCTGCAGGGCGCCCGGCTGACTGCCTGGGAACTGACCCAGCGAGACATCCCGACCACCTTGATCTGCGACTCGATGGCCGGCCAGGTGATGCGGGAGGGGAAAGTTCAGGCGGTCGTGACCGGCGCCGACCGGATCGCTGCCAATGGTGATACCGCCAACAAAATTGGCACCTATTCACTGGCCCTGCTGGCCCGGGCCCACCAGCTTCCCTTCTACGTGGCAGCTCCCTCAAGTAGCTTCGACCTGGCACTCGCAGACGGCCAGGGTATTCCCATTGAAGAACGTGACCCGGCCGAAGTGACTCACGGATTTGGCCAGGCGACCGCGCCGCAGCAGGTCAAGGTCTACAACCCCGCCTTTGATGTGACACCGGCGGCGCTGATTGATGCGATCATCACCGAGCAGGGCATTATCCAGCCAGTCAACCAGCAGACGGTGGCAGCACTGCTGCTGGGAAGCGGTTAGGCTGCTGCTAGGAGATCACTTCTCGCTGGTTCAAAAGCTCGATGATCTTGTCCACGCATTGATCGACCGATAATTCGTCGGTTGCCAGCAGCAGGTCGGGATCGAGAGGCGCCTCGTAAGCTGCTGTAACGCCAGGGAAGTTGGCGATCTCACCGCGATCGGCCTTCTCATAGTTGCCACTGGTATCGCGTTGACGGCAGATCTCCAGTGGTGCATCGAGATGCACGACGAGGAACCGATCCTGCCCGATCGCCTCGGCTGCCCGCTGCCTGATCTCCTCGCTGGGTGCCAGCAGTGCTGCGATACAGATCACACCGGCATCGTTAAACAGCTGAGCCACCTCGGCGCTGCGGCGCAAGTTCTCGCTGCGATCGCTCGCTGAAAAACCAAGGTCCTTGCTAATGCCACGCCGCAGGTTCTGGCCATCCAGTACGGCTGCCACTCGTCCGATATCAAACAGCCGCCGTTCGAGGGCATAGGCCAGCGAGGTCTTGCCGCTGCCAGCCAGGCCAGTCAGTAACAGCGTGACCGGCTGTTGTCCAAAGCGGGCCTGGCGTTCGTCGGCCTGGACCTGGCTGACGGTACTCTGCAGTTGCTGCTCGGCATCGAGCTGTTCCCAGAGGTCCCCCTGGGATTGATCGGCTGTACGAGCCAACACCATGCCAGCCGCCACCGTGACGTTGCTGATCCTGTCGATCATGATAAAGGCACCGGTTCCGCGGTTGCGGCGGTAGCTGTCCACGTAGAGCGGCTCACTCAGCGAAATATCACAGCGGCCGATTTCATTCAGCCCCATCGTCGGTGCGTCGGTACGGTGCAGCGTGTTGACGTCGACCTGGTAACGCAGCGTCTGCACGCTGCCACTGACCGTGCGGGTGGTCTGTTTGAACAAGTATTGCTTGCCCGGCACCATCGGCTGATCCGACATCCAGACGATCATCGTGTCCAGCTTCTGCTTCTGCTGTGGAACATTGCCTGGCCGACAGATCATGTCGCCACGGCTGCAATCCAGTTCGTCTTCGAACGTGAGGGTAATCGCAAGTGGTGCAGCAGCTTCCTCGAGCTGCCCGTCAAACGTCTCGATCGACTTGACCCGCGTGGTCTTGCGGGAGGGCAGGATCATCACCTCATCACCGGCCCGCACAATGCCCGAGGAGATGGTGCCGCTGTAACCGCGAAAGTCGAGATTGGGCCGCAACACGTATTGCACCGGCAGGCGAAAGTCCTGCAGGTTACGGTCGGAGCCGATGTAGACTGTCTCGAGGAAGTTCATCAGGGTACTGCCCGAGTACCACTCCATCTTCTCACTGGCATCCACCACGTTATCGCCGTGCAGAGCCGAGATCGGGATGAAATGCAAATCCGGGATATCCAGACGGGCGGCGAAGGCCTGGTAGTCCTTGCGAATCGACTCGTAGATCTGCTGGTCGTAATCGACCAGGTCCATCTTGTTGACCGCCACCAGCACGTGCTTGATTCCCAGCAGCGAAACAATAAAGCTGTGGCGGCGAGTCTGGGTCAGCACGCCGTGACGGGCATCGATCAGGATGATCGCCAGATCGCAGGTCGAGGCACCGGTGGCCATGTTGCGGGTGTACTGCTCATGGCCAGGGGTGTCCGCAATGATGAACTTCCGCTTGGCCGTAGAAAAATAGCGGTAGGCAACATCGATCGTGATACCCTGCTCGCGTTCCGCTTTGAGCCCGTCGGTCAGCAGCGCCGGATCAAAATCATTACCGGTCGTGCCGTACGTGAGTGAGTCACGGTGGAGTGCAGCCAGCTGATCCTCGTAGATCATCTTGGCGTCGTACAACAGCCGGCCAATGAGCGTACTCTTGCCGTCATCGACGCTGCCACAGGTCAGCAGTCGCAGCAGTTCTTTCTGCTCATGCTGAGCCAGGTAGGCATCGATGTCGGTCGCTATCAGGTCAGATTGATGGCTCATGAGGATCCGTTATTTCTGCCAGCTGGCTAGAAATAACCCTCCCGTTTTTTGTCTTCCATGCCCCCCTCGTCGTCGTTATCAATCACCCGTCCCTGCCGCTCGGAGGTGGTGGCCAGCAACATCTCCTGGATGATTTCCGGCAAAGTGGTGGCGTCAGATTTCACGGCGCCGGTGAGTGGGTAGCAGCCCAGCGTGCGGAACCGAACCTGCTTCATCTCGGGCTGTTCACCCGGCAACAGCTCCAGCCGATCATCGTCCACCATGATGGTCACACCATTCCGCTCAACAACCGGTCGCTCGGCAGCGAAATAAAGCGGCACGATGGGAATCTTTTCCAGGTGGATGTACTGCCAGACATCCAGCTCGGTCCAGTTCGAGATCGGGAAGACGCGGATGCTCTCTCCCTTGTTGACCCGCGTGTTGTACAGATTCCACAACTCGGGCCGCTGGTTCTTGGGGTCCCAGCGATGGTGCTCGTCGCGGAACGAGAAGACCCGTTCCTTGGCACGTGACTTTTCTTCGTCCCGCCGTGCGCCGCCGAAAGCGGCATCAAATCCGTACTTGTCCAGCGCCTGCTTGAGTCCCTCGGTCTTCATCACCGTGGTGTGCTTGCCACTCGATTGCATCGGGTGGATGTTGAGCTTGCGGCCTTCCTCGTTGATGTAGACGATTACATCCAGCCCTAATTCGGTGCGTGCATAGTTCTCGCGAAACTCGATCATCTCGCGAAACTTCCAGGTCGTATCGATGTGCATCAGGGGAAACGGTGGCTTGGCCGGGTAAAAGGCCTTCAGCGCCAGCTGCACCATCACCGACGAGTCCTTGCCGACCGAATACAGCATGACTGGGTTATCGAATTCGGCAGCCACCTCACGGATGATGTGGATGCTTTCCGCTTCCAGCTCTCTGAGATGAGTTAGATTGTAGCCAGCCATGTATCCTGCCGCGCACTTGTCGCCCTGCCGAGCATGAATCGAATCTATCAATATATGCCAGGGTACTAGATTCGGCAACGAGTCGATTTGGCCGCAGAGGGAGAGCGGGAGTCATTCATCTGTAAATGGTTCGTCGCGATCACCAGACCAGAGCTTGAGAATCACACTCTCCGATTCGGTGCCCGGCATAGGGTAGCTGACGACGCGACGCAGCTGGACTTTCTCCAGCAGTCCCAGTTCGCGGGCCTCGCCACGCTCATCCACCCAGCGGGGACCCTTGATCGCCAGCAGGCAGCGGAACTGGTGCCAGCTGGGCTCCAGCCAGCGGCAGATTTTTCTCAGCGGGCCGACAGCCCGGGCGACCAGCAGGTCAAAACGCAAATCCTCCAGCAACTCTTCGGCGCGGCAATGGTGGACCGCAATCGGCAACTTCAGCTGGCCCACAATCTGGTCCACAGCGCTCGCTTTCTTGGCAATCGATTCGGTCAGAACAACTTCCAGGTCTGGCCGCAGAATGGCCAGCACAATACCCGGCACGCCACCGCCGGTGCCGACATCCAGCACCTCCTGCTGGGGTGGAATCAGGGCCGACAGCTGGATCGTATCGACCAGGTCACGGGCCACGAACTTGTCGTAATCCGTGTGCCGTGTGAGGTTCATCCGCCGATTCCAGCTCCATAGCTGACGGCAGTACTTCTCCAGCTCGCTGACACGATCCGGAGCCAGCGGCGGGAGCTGGTAATGTTCGATCGCCTTGGTGAGTGTATCCATTTTTCCATCCACAGAGCGGGGCTCAGCCCAACCCTGGCTGATTCACGGTTCACCCCCTTTCGATACAATCGTAGCAGCAACTCCCCACTTCCTCCCACTCCCCCTCCAACTGCAGGCAAAGGAACGGCCGCTGGTGAATCGTCCCCTGCATGATCGGCGCTGGTGGTTGCAAGCAGTCGCTGGTAGCCTGCTGACGCCCCATCTCGCCCCTGGCAGTGCGGCGAATGAGCTGCTCGATCCCAGCCCGATGTCCAAGTTGAACGTGGCAGTGGTGGGAGTGGCCAATCATGCCGCCACCAACCTGGCAGCCATGCGGGGCCAGCGAGTGCAGGCGATCTGCGACGTCGACGGCGAGTACCTGGAGCGAGCACATCAGCAATTTCCTGCTGCCACTGTCGAACGCGACTGGCGGCAGATGCTTGAGCAGCCAGACCTGGATGCTGTCGTGATCAGCATCCCGGACCATGGCCATGCCGCTTGTGCGCTGCAGGCCATCACGCTGGGGCTGCACGTCTACTGCGAGAAACCACTGGCTCACCAGGTCCTGGAAACTCGCCAGCTGGCAGGCAAGGCTGCAGCCAGCGGGCTGGTGACCCAGTTCGGCAATCAGCACCAGAGCAGTCCTGGTTACCAGCGAGCGATCCAGTGGCTGCGAGCCGAACTGCTGGGTGAAGTCCGGCTGGTCACCTGCTGGACCAACCGGCCGATCTGGCCACAGGGCATCTCGCGGCCGCGTGGTCGAGCACGAATTCCCCGCACGCTCGAATGGGACCTCTGGCTCGGCCCCGCTCCAGAACGCCGTTACCACCCGATCTACCATCCACTCAACTGGCGCGGCTGGTGGGACTTTGGTTGCGGCGCTCTTGGTGACATGGGCCCGCACCTGCTGGACCCGGTATTCGCGGGACTGCAGTTGTCGTCCCCCAGCCTGATCGAAGCTGAAAGTGACCCGCCGAACGACTGGACATTCCCCGCCAGCAGCCACGTTCGCTGGCTGTTTCTACGACCCCAGTCGAATCGGCCAGGGCTCGAGGTCCACTGGTACGACGGTCAGCGCACGCCGTCACTGACCGCAGCCGATGGCACTCCGCTGCGGCTGCCCGCCAGCGGCGTGCTGGTCGAGGGTCAGCGCGGAAAGATGTTCATCCCGGCACTTGGAGGCCAGCCGCGACTGCTGGGGCCTGTGGCCAGGGACGCCGAGACACCGCGTCCCGAGCCCCTGCCGAGTCATCAACAGCAGTGGCTGGCAGCCTGCCAGCAGGGGACCGCGACCCGTTCGCCATTCAGCTACGGAGCAACGCTGACCGAAACCTGTCTGCTGGGCAATATTGCCATTCGCAGCGGTCGTTCGATCGCCTGGGATGCCAAGAACGGCCAGATCACCAATCACGCCGACCTCAACCAGTTGCTCAGCCGCCAGCCCCGCCAGGGTTGGAGCAGCTAGTGGTCAGGGTCGGTTGTCAGCGGCACTTCCCGCACGTACTTCTGCAGTACGGCATTGGGCGCTGACTCGGGCCCGGTATGAATGTGAAAAACGTCGGGATTGACGAACTGGATTTTCAGCTTCTTTTCCGCTGCCCCGTCGCCCTCCGACTCAACAAGCACGGTCACGATCCGCCCATCTTCTGCGGTGACCTGCCAGCGTCCCTTGTTTGGCTCCGAATTGGCTTGCAGAACTTCGAACAGAACGGTCCCATCGGCATGAAAGACGAACCGATACTCTGAGCTTTCCAGGTCTGCAAAAATAATATCGAGCTGAACGTCACGCGGCCGCGGATCCAGAGCCGCAGCCAATGTCGTCTTATCGACTCGAGTCGTACCGTGCCATGCACCGACCAGGTAGCTCGACCAGCTGGGTTCCGGCGAACCACAGCCAGCCAGCAGCAGGACCAGCAGGCCCCAGGGAACAACAGATCGCCAGCAGTTTTTCATCAGGTCATACCCGGCATCCAGTCCAGGATCCTGTCTGAGATTATTTATCCAGTTCCGCCAGTCGGACAGCCGCATCAAACTGGGCAGTTTCGAGCACTTCCTTGATCTTCACCGCGACACCACCACGACGTTTGCTCTCATCAGCAGCTTCCATGAACGAATAGATATTCGTCGTTTCCTCAGCCGACACCGGTGGTTTTCCAGTCTGGAAGAACTTGACGATCTCCACCACCAGCGGGCGATAGCCGTCATAGCCACCGATCACACCGGATCCTTTGTCGCCAAATGCGGTCCCGCCATATCCGCCCTTGTAACCACGGATACCACGGAAGCTGCCGACCCGACCCCCTTCCCAGTTCCCCACGACCAGTTCTGTTTCCTGACTGGAGATGCGGGTCACGGTATGACAGCCGCTACCCATTACCGTGAACAGCATTTCCACGCCGTGAATGCCATACCAGAACAGGTCGGGATGCGTCTTTTCCAGATGGCAGGGGCTGAAGGTATCGGCCCCGGCGACTTTACCGAACTTGCCATTACGAATGGCCTGCGGCCCTGTGGAGAATCGCAGCGAGGAAGACGAGAAGACCGGCACCTTGTACTTTTCTGCAGCCAGGAAGATTGCCACGGTATCTGCCAGCGACCCGGCGATCGGCTTGTCGATAAAGACAGGCTTGCCAGCCTGAAAGACCTCCAGCACCTGCTCCAGGTGCGGTCGGCCGTCGTTGGTTTCCAGCAGGATCACATCGGCCTGAGCAACAACTTGCTTAACCGAATCGACGACTGTCACGCCGAGTTCCTTGATCTGCTCGGTGTAGCCAGGTATCCGGCTGGCACTTGATTCAATGTCAGCACTGCCGCGCGGACAGGCCACCACGACGCGGTATCCACCGAGGTCCTGGCCTGCATCGTCAGCATTCAGGAGTTTCGTGAAGGCGATCGAATGGGACGTATCGAGCCCGATCATGCCGACCCGCTTGCCGGCTTGCTGGGCGGTTACGGAGGGGGCCATTGTGACAAGCAGGAGCAGGGCTGCAGACAGGACACGGAGCAGGGATTTCATAACGATACTCTTTCTCGGCTCAGCCGATTATCGATTGGTCATCGAGGGTTGTACGCGACGGACACGGTGATTCACCGTGTCGCCAATATAAATTGTGCCGTCCGAACCGACGGCGATTCCGTGTGGCCGATCCAGCTGAGCCCGCCTTGCCGGCCCGCCATCGCCACCACCACCTTTTTGGTCCGGCCCGCTGCCGGCCACCGTCTCAATCTGATTACGCTTCAGGTCGATCCGCCGAATCACCTGGTTCTCGGTATCGACAACGAATATCCGCCCGCGCGGACCGACCGCGATCCCCTTGGGCCCGTTGAACTGTGCCCCGGCAGGTTTACCACCGTCGCCGGCGAAGCCCTTGGAACCGTCACCGGCGATGTGATGCAGTCTGCCGGTCTGCAGCGATAGCTTCCAGACACTGTGACCTTCCCGCAGGGCGATCCAGAGTGTGCCCTGCTTGTAGGCCAGTGCGCGAGGACCGAGCAGCGGGTTGCCGACAGCGACCTGGCCTTCGCTGGGAAGTTGCTTTTCGCCGTTGCCGGCAATCGTGCGGATCATGCCAGTGGCCAGATCGACGTGACGAATCCGGTGGTTGCCGATATCCGCGATAAAGACATTGCCGTTGTCATCAAGCGTGATGCTGTGCGGCACGCGCAACATCGCCTTGCTGGCGGGACCATCGTCGCCGCCATACCCCGCCGTCCCATTGCCCGCCACGGTCGTGATGATGCCGCTTTTTGCATCAACACGACGAACCAGGTGGTTCTTCATTTCCACGAAGAACATGTTTCCGGCTTTGTCGAAGCGGACCTCGTAGGGCTCATTCAAGCGGGCCTTTGTGGCTGGCCCACCGTCACCGGCATAGCCAGCCTGGCCGGTGCCAGCCACCGTGCGAATCGTGCCGCTGCGGAGATCCAGTCGCAGCACGCGGTGATTCTGGACTTCGGTCACATAGAGTGCACCGTCGGGTCCGATCTCCACACCAAACGGCTGCCCGACATTGATCTTGCCTGCTGGGCCCTGGTTGCCATTCAACTCGGCCTTGCCCGTACCGATCACGCTGTCGATGGGGCCCGCCAGCAGCCAGCTGCTGGTGCTGACGATCAGCAGGCACGCCAGGGATATAGAGAGTCGTTGCATGGCACTTCAATCAGCGGGGCGGAGAGGTAGGAGTTGATTATAGCGGCCGGGCGAGTGACGTGGGGCAGCCAGAGCTATCTCACCTGGCCTTGCTTGAGCGACATCGGCGCGGCTGTTAGGCTGTCTGCTCTGACCCATTTTCGCTCTCTGCCATGGATAATAGAAGGTCTGAAGCAATGACGATTACGCAGGAAACACTCGACAAGCTGGCCCAGTACGATTCCCCCACGATCTGTAATGTGATCGAGTTGTTTGACGTACGACCCCGTAACGAGGGTTACACGGATCATCGGATCATCTGCAACTTTCACGATCTGCCGCCGATGGTCGGCTTTGCTGCAACTGCCTGCTTCCGCTCCGATGCACCGCCAGTCGGTGGCGACGCCTATGGCAGCATCCAGGCGCAGCTGGAGATCTTTGAAGAATTGCCAGGTCCGGCTGTGGTGGTCTTTCAGGATATCGACGATCCACCGGCAGCTGCCGTGTTTGGCGAGGTGATGTGCAGTACCTACAAGGCCTATGGCTCGGTCGGCCTGGTGACCAGCGGTGCTGGCCGGGACCTGGAGCAGGTGCGAGCGATCGATTATCCGGTTTTCACCGCCTCGACAATTGCCTCGCATGGGTACTGCCACATGCTGCACCTCGGTTTACCCGTTCGAGTTGGAGGGCTGGTGGTGAACCAGGGCGAGTTGCTGCATGGTGACTGTAACGGTGTGACCAGCATTCCCAGCGATATCGCCAACGAGGTGGCAGATGCCTGTGATGAGTTCATTGCTGCTGAGCAGATCATGCTCGAATACGTCCAGTCGCCGGGCGACAAAGACCGGGCTGAGTTTTCTCGCCGACGAGATGAGTTCAGCGAGGTTGCGGCGGAACTCAAGTCCCGACTGAGTCGCGGCTAAACCGCATGGACGTGGGGGGGCATTTCCCCTTAGATTCTTGACACCTTCTCAGCACTGCCTGAAAACAGGGAGGGGCTGGAGCCCCGCGCCTCTGACCCTAACCGGCACGCGTCTGACGAGCTGTCATGGCAATCCACTCATCACTTCCCGCACCTTACCTGCTGGCAATACTGCTGCTGATCGCCGCCGCCGTGCTGGCGGTACTGCGGCCCTGGCACGGCAA
>CAUZOB010000009.1:0-42030 GCA_963581185.1 Planctomycetota bacterium
GCGGAACCAGCCGATGACCTGTGTCGTTCCCCGTACGTCCACACGGGCGACCTCGCCCGCTTCAATCTTCTGGTTGAATTCGACGAATGTGAGCGTCTCAGCGGCATTGCGACTCATGTACCAGGTCACGGCCAGAATGATGCCGAGCACCACGAGGATCCACATCCGGCCACTCTCGCGTTGCGGCGGGTCGCCCTCGGGACGGGAACGTGGGTTGTTTTGAGGAGCTGGTGTCATCGATTTGAGATCCGGCCAAGTGCTTGTGAACTGGACATTTCATTTTATCTTGGCTGCCCCCTGAAAGAAAAGGCAGCCGCGGCAGATTAGCTGCCGTAGAGAATGGTCGGCAGGAGCAGCGGAAATACGAATCAGGATGATATTCAGCGCTGCGGTGGTGCAGATCGCGGCTCCGGACGAGTCCTCACTGGTTCTCAACTGACCTGCTATGACTGCTAACGACGTGCGGGTGGCGTTGGTGATGTGCCGTGGAAACGGCTGTTAAAAGGCGACGGATCGAAGGGGTCGGCAGAAATCAACGGTCGCCGAGCAGCTGGTAGATGCGGTGCGAAAGGAGCGGCGGCACCGGCCTCAATAGCCACGTGGGGAAATGGTTGGGGTGTTGGTTGAGCTAGCAGAGCGGGCACTTTGACATCATCTGGCGACTGCGGTTGTCCCGGCAACTGGATGGCACGCTCGCACCAGGCACGCAATTGCTGTAACTGGCGGTTGTCTCGTGACACCAGAACGCCAGCCGCGACCGGGCCATGTGGCGAATCGGGAGCCGTCAATAAATGGCTCGCATTCACGTCTTTGCTATTGAGCTGCTCCAGGACATTGAACAGGTTGCGCTGTGTAAGGCGTTGGGGAATCGGCCGTCGTGACGAAGTGCGGATGAGAGTAAAAGCTGAATTGGCCGCTGGACCGTGACAACCATTTGAACCGCAGCGGTTGAGCAGGATCGGTTGAATTGTGCTGCTGAATTGCTGAATCGTCTCGGCAGGTACGGTGGCGAGTCTCTGGCTCACCTGCTGGCTGGTGACAACCGCGACTGGCGGCGCGGCGGCCACGGCTACATGTGCCGTGCTGTTGGCGGTTGAACGCGTGGCAAGCCGGCGCTGAAGATTCGAGATGCGTCGGTCGGATGGCGAGAGCTTGATCGCCTGGTCAAGTTGCTGCTGCGCTCGCTCCAGTAGACCGCTGCGGATGCACCAATCGACAAGTTTCAGTGTGGATGAAATGTTGCCAGGCTCCACACCCGCTTGTCGATAAAAATAGAGCTGGTCGAGTGTCTCGCCGCGATAGGCGATCATCGTGCTGGGGATCCGCATCAACACTCCGCTCGATAGTTTCAACACGTGCTGGTCGCCCTCCTGCTGGCAGACAGCGTGCAGCGTCTGGCCATTCGCCAGAAGCACGTACTCCAGCCTCTCAGCTGGCGGTACAGCTACTAATCGGGATGCTAGCACCAGGGCCAGCACGACAGAGAATTGGAGGATGGAACGCTGCATGGCGGACGAACGATAGGAAAAACTGGCACAATCGTCAATGCGGATCTAGTAACTGCCAGCCAGCCCCGATCCGTCCCTGTTCAGGACTGCCGTGGCGGCCGATCATGATCCACAGAGAGGTGCCAGTTTGAGTTAACACGGCCAGATGCCGAATCGACCAGCAGTAGTAAAATAACTGGTTTATTGCGGCCAGGTGCCGGGCTATTGGTTTCCGTCTGACGGCCTTACGGATCATAAGGGGATGCGAACTCTCGCTTCACCTACCGCGTAGTGGCATTAACGGAATACCGGCGGAGAAAGATCAACAATGGAAAACGCTCTTCAACTCCTGGCCCTCGCTCCCCGCTGGAGCGCCTGGCTGACACCGATCTGGATCCTCGGCCTGGGAGCACTTACAGGTGCAGGATTGTTGTGCATCTTATGGGGAATGTTTCGTGTCTTATCGCGTGTCCCTCAACTGGGGTCGATTGCGGCTGATCCGAAACGAACAGTGCGGCTGACGACGATCATGGCTGGCGTCCTGTCGCTGCTTGTGATCCCCTTGTTGATTGTGCCCTCGGCGGCTGACCGGGGACTGTTTGAGACAATCCTGCTTTCAGGGGCAAGCATGCTGTTGAGCTGGTGCGCATGCTACGCCTTCCTGGTGCTCTGCTGGCGGCGAACGGTTGATGAGATCATCCCGGCCGTTCAGGAAGGAGCATTGTGGTACATGCTGATCCTGGTCGTGACCGCATTCGCCTGGTTTGGCGTGGTCGGCGCATTTCTTGTGGACAGGCCAGCGGATGTGATTTCCTCGATAGCCAGGATTCCGGCAACTGGGGAGACATCCCATACGGCCAGCGTGGCGGGCCCCACAACGGCGGATGAGGAGCCGATAAGCACAGTCGATGTAGAATTCCGCACGGATGAATTGCGAGCGATGTCGGTCTCCGCCACGGGACGACTTACTTTCTCATATCGGCCGTTTGAGGAATCGACAGAAGACCAGATGATTTTGGTGACAGCGGATGAGCCGTACCAGGAGCAGCGGCCTGACCTGTCACCTCCGGGCAATGTGCTGATCGAAACGGTCAGATTGATGCATGTCCGTAACGAGAGTGGCCAGGCTATCGAGATGTCAATCACCTACCGCACCGCGCCCGCTTACGCTCAGGTCCGAAGCATACCGATGGTCGCTCTGGTGATCGCCTTGATCACGATGATTTACCTGGTCCAGCGGGCAGCCATGCCAAGAATGTCTGCAATCGCTCTCGCGACTTTCAAGAGTGAAATAGCCCAGCCGCTGTTCTGGTTAGCTGTCGGCTTCGGTGCATTTGCGATCGTGGTGTTTGTCTATATCCCCTACAACACGTTTGGCGAAGATATCAAGATGCTCAAGGATACCGGTCTGACCATGATCATGGTGCTCGGAATCCTCGTCGCTCTGTGGTCTGCCAGTAATTCTGTTGCCGAGGAAATTGAAGGCCGGACAGCGCTCACGGTGCTCTCCAAGCCGCTCGGCCGCCGTTCGTTTGTACTGGGAAAATTCATCGGGATCAGCTGGACAACGTTGCTGTTGTTTGTCTTCCTCGGTGGCTGGTTCCTCGTTTGGGTGGCCCGAAAACCGATCTTCGATTCCCGCGAGTACGGCACTGGCCTGCCCCCCTGGGAACTCTGTTACGTGGAGATGATGAGTGTCCTGCCGGGCTTGCTGCTGGCTTACATGGAAACCCTGGTGCTGGCGGCACTCAGCGTGGCGATTTCCACGCGACTCAACCTGCTGGCTAACTTCACGATCTGCCTGACAATCTACCTGCTCGGCCACCTCACGCCGCTGGTTGTCCAGAGCAACGTGACCTCGTTCGAGATCGTCAGGTTCTTTGGCCAATTGATCGCTACGATCTTCCCCAACCTGGAGCACTTTAATGTGCAAGCGGCGGTGGCTGCAGGGGTTGATGTGCCGTACGAATACCTCGCCTGGGCATTCTGTTATTGCCTGGTCTACAGCGTGATCGCCATGCTATTGGCATTGATCATGTTTGAAGACCGCGACCTGGCCTAACTGCCAGGACGTGATCGCTACTAACCGGCTCGCCGCTGCTGGCTTGCAGACCGACTATCGAGCTGGCTGCTGGCGGCAAAGAAATGTGGACCCCGCAGGTCGTGGTGTGCGCCATTCCAGCGGTGTCCCGCGATCGAATCGACGATCTGCTGAGCGACGGTGAGTGCATTGAGGCCGTCGCTGCCAGGCACCTGGACCGGCTGGCCGGTACGAATTGCGGTCGCCAGGTCGTGATGTTCATCGGCCAGTGCGTTTGCCTCGGGGACTTCGATTTCCTGTCGTGGCAGGAGGTCTTCAAAGAACCGTTCTATCAACCGTTCTCGTTCCTCGCCAATCACCTGGGCAGGATCGATGCTCTGTTGTCTGACGGTGGATGAAAGCCCAATATGTTCGGCGGAGCCCTGGTCGAAGTCGATCGTGGTATGGCCAGTGGCGCTGTACAGCTGTAATTGTCGGCGCGTCTGAACGCTGACCCGGGAGGCCGACAGGTCTGCCACACAACCGTTGGCAAATTCCAGTCGCGCCCTGGCGAGATCCTCGTGGGGGCCAATCACCGTGGCACCCATCGCACTCACGCTGGTCACCGGACTGGCGACAGTTGAGAGCACCAAGTCCAGATCGTGGATCATCAGGTCAAGTACCACGCCGACGTCCACCGAACGAAATTTGTAAGGAGCCAGTCGTGTGGCCTCGATGTATCTGGGCTGCTCTATATAGGGCAGGGCTGCCCGAAAGGCCGGATTGAAGCGTTCCACATGTCCCACCTGCAGGACTCGCTGATGTTGCTCGGCAAGTTCTACCAGAGCGGTCGCCTGGGCCGTCGTCATCGTGATCGGTTTTTCAACCAGTAGATGAACGCCAGCAGCCAGCAGGAATGAAGCAACCTCGTGATGCAGAGCCGTCGGGGTGGCAACGACGGCCGCCTGGATTCGACCAGCCAGCTCACGGTAGTCACTCAGTACCGCCACGCCAAAATCCCTGGCAACTCCGGCGCGGGCTTCGGCTGACGGGTCAACCGCCGCAACAACTTCGAATGCCGGGTTCTCTAGCAGCAAGCGAGTGTGGATACGGCCAAGGTGGCCGGTGCCAATAATAGCGATAGGTAATGGCGTCATGCCGCCCTCCGAATGTCCCTGCTGCGACCATGACGACCATCCTGTTGGGTCTGCACGAAACGGAGCAGGTGATTGACGCTTGGTGTGATTTGATTATTGCCATGCAAGATATCGCGGGCATGTTCCAGGCCAACCTTGGCGCGATAAATCAGCCGATGAGCATCGGCCAGGGCGCTGATATCCTCAGCCGGAAAATCGTTGCGCTTGAGTGCCACGATATTGATACAGCGTGGACGGGCCGGATTGCCGTCGACCAGCATGAAGGGAGGTACGTCGTGGATTACGCGACTCAGTCCACCAATGAAGCTGAATTGGCCGACCGTGTTGAATTGATGGATTGCCACCGCTCCGGAAATCGTGGCGTGATCATGGACGTGGACGTGTCCACCCAGCAGGGTAGCATTGGCCATCACCACATGGTTCCCGATCTTGCAATCATGGGCGACATGGGCGCAGGCCATGATAAAACAGTTGCTTCCTATCGAGGTTATCCCGTCTTCCTTTTCGCTTGCTCGATTGACGGTGACACCCTCTCGAAAGACGTTGTTGTCGCCGATCATCGTCTGGGTATCGGTCCCCTTGTAACTGAGGTCCTGCGGTGCGCCGGCGATCACCACGCCCGGAAAGAAGTGGTTGTTAGCGCCAATCCGCGCATTGCGCTCAATCGTGACATTGTTCTCGAGTCGCGTACCCGGGCCGATTGTGACATCGGGTCCAATCACGCAGAAGGGGCCAACAATGACATCATCTGCCAGCTCGGCGGATGGATCGACTACGGCGAATTCAGCAACGTGGGCCATCAGGCGTCCTGGTCTATTGATCGTAAGGTGTTAAGCGACGCGTAGCAGCGGTCGCGATACTGTTGGTTGCTGATGTTGCAGGGCAGACACCAGCTCGGCATTCAGTCGATGGCCACTGCGAAAGGCGGATATCCTTCCACAAAGCTGCCGACCGGAGAGTGCCAGGTCGCCGACAAGATCAAGGGTCTTGTGCCGCACGCACTCATCCTCGAATCGCAAGGGGTTATCGACGGGGCCGGTTTCGTCAAAAACCAGCAAGTCGTGGCAGGTGACACGACTCCCCAGGCCCTGACTTTGCAGCCATTCGGCCTCGGCCTTGAGAATGAACGTCCTGGCCGCCGCAACTTCCTTAACAAAGGAAGCGGGTTCCAATGTCAATTCGAATGTTTGTCGTCCGATCGGACTGTCGCCGCCATAATCCAGCACGTAGGTGAGAATAAGGCTACCGGCGGGATCGTTGGGCAGCAGCGGTTCGGCCGTCACCCAGCTCTCGGTGTCGCCGACTCGAGTCGAAGAGTCGATCACGAGTGGCTCGCAATAGCCGTCCTGCTGAACAATCCCGGCATCGAGGATCGCGGTCACGAAAGGCTGGCTCGATCCGTCGCAACCCGGCAACTCGCTGGATGTCGTCCAGACTTCGCAATTGTCGACCTGCAGTCCCGCCAGAGCGGCGACCACGTGTTCGACCATTTCGACCGAGTAGCCGTAGTAGGTGAGGTTTGTTCGCCGTGGCACATTGACACGGTTGCCGACGTCGACCTGGATGCGGTGATAGTTCTTTAGATCCTCGCGGACAAAAACGATCCCGCTATCGATCGGTCCCGGCCGAAAGTCGATTGTCACATCGCTGCCGGACCAGTAGCCAAAACCGCTCACGTGACTCGGCCGTATAATCGTCTGTTGGCGACGTGCCAAGGGTTTAGCGTGATCCACCGTAAGGCTCTGTCAAAGTGAGTGGAGGTCGAAACAGGGAGGGGCGAGCAGGAGTGCTCGGTTAACGTGTGCCGCCAGGACGTGGCGGTACTGTCGGCCGAGTGCCCACGCCTGGAGCCGGCGCACCGGAATTCAATTGATCCACAATGTACTGGGTGATGTTCAGGCTGCGTTGGTAGACGACGCGACGGTTGATTTCCGTCAGCACCTGGTTGGGATTGGCCGAATCGACCTCGCGATTGTCGAAGGCCAGTACCAGGTTGATGCCATTCGCCTCAGAAAAACGGGATACTGCGCTGGTAATATCCTGGTAAGCCGCATGCGACGCCTGAGCGCGACGAATGATAAAGGCCTTACGGCCAATGTCGGCCTGGACCGTCCCGTCTGCTTTCAGCTTGGCAATCCGTGTCTCGAGTTGAGTGTAGGCTGCCGTGCCGGGTCGGTAGTCCTTGAGTTCGGTCAGCATAGTCTGGATAGCCTTGGCCTTGCCACGCATCTCGGCTGCCAGGACTTCCTCGTCCTTGCGGACATCTCCGAGCATCGCTTTGTAGCGACGGTAATTCTCAAAGACCTCTTCAATGTCGAGTAAGGCGACTCTTGTGCCCTGGGGGGCCTGCGCCTTGAGTGTGGTAACGGGGACCGCGAAGACGGTCATGAGAACGGAAAGTAGGAGAATACGGGTTCGCACAGTCAGCACTCCTTGCTGCGAAAATGGAAAGCGGCCCGATCCATGGGCCACCCTGGTGTGGTCTGTCGTCGAGTGCCAGCAGAGGCTGGTGCTCGAAAGCGGGGGTATTCTGCAGAAAAACCCCTGGTAGCTCAAGACCAGTTTGTCGCCGCTGCGGCGGCCAGCAGTTGCTCTGTTACGAAACCGGCAAACTAGCGGGGTTCGCCGAGCGTGACTGTCAGGACCTTCTTCTCTTTGCCACGCATGACAGTCACCTTGACTTTGTCGCCTGCTTTGAACTTGCGCAGTGCGCTGTCGAAATCTTCGATTCCACCGATCTTGAAATCACCCAACTGGATGACCACGTCACCCGCCTTGATCCCCGCCTTTTCCGCTGGCCCGCCACCACTGACTCCCGTCAGCGGTAGTCCATCCACGGTATCGGCGAAATCGGGGATACTGCCAAAGTAGGGGCGGTCGCCGCCACTACCAGCCACGTTTCGCTGCTTGTCAGCTTTGGTGAACTCAGGACGTGCGTCCAGGCTGTCCAGGTCTGCGACAATTTCGGCCGTCATTTGAGTTATACGGGCCATGTCTTTCATGTTCAGCAAATTGACATCGTCGCTGGGACGGTGATAGTTGTTGTGCAGGCCGGTGAAGACGTGCAGTACCGGTATGTCCTTCAGGTAAAACGACTGGTGATCGCTGGGCCCAGTTCCCTCCGCCTGGCGCGATATGGCGAAGTCGTATTCGGCGTTCAGTCGGTCCAGCAGTGGGTCCCAGTGAGGCGAGGTGCCGGTACCGGTAATGATCAATTTGTTGTCATTCATCCGTCCCACCATGTCGAGGTTGACCATCGCCACCGTTTCATCCAGTGGAAAACGTGGCTCACGGATGTAATGGGCGCTGCCCAAGAGGCCACGTTCCTCGGCTGAGAAAGCAATAAAGACGATCCGCCGTCGCGACTTGGCCTTGCGGTGTTTAAGCAGGTAGGCAATTTCAAGCAGCGCGGACGTCCCACTGGCGTTGTCGTCAGCGCCGTTGTGAATATCGTTTGTCCAGGGTGCCAGGGAACCCTGGCCGCCGCGACCGAGGTGGTCGTAATGGGCGCCCACGACGATCGTTTCATCGGCCAATGAGCCCTTGCCCGGCAAGACGCCGAAGACGTTCTTGACCTCGGTGCTACGCTGGATCACTACCGCTTCACAGTCCGCCGTCCATCCCTCCAGGACGGCGCTGCGGGGGACGAGGTCTTCGTCGATCGCGGCTTCCAGTTCATCCAGGCTAAGTCCCAGGCTGGCCTTGATGATCGGATCAATTGTCTTGCGCTGACAGAAAAATACAGGCATCTGACGGTCGCCGCTGCCCTGGCCAGCGCCGTTAAAGGCAAGCACTGTGTCGCCGTCACCCTCGGCCTGTTCGTGCAGATCTGAAATCTGCTTGGCCAGCACACTGACCTGCTGGCGGTAGTCACGCTGCTGGTCCTCGGTCGGTTCCTCGAGTTCGTTGAACGTCTTATGAGCGGCGGCCAGTCGGTCCACCGACTGCTGCCAACGGCCCCGGCTGCTCTTCAAATGGCGAGCAAGTTCCGGACCGTCATTTACGATCAGGACAGCAGCGGCGCCGTGCTGGTAAGCGTTGGATACCTTGGTTGTGAAGAAAGCGTGGCGACTCGATCGCTTGCCATCAAATGCACTGTGTGGGTTCTCCTGCTGAGGTTCCTTGCGAATAATCACGACGACCTTGCCCTTGACGTCGATCTCGGCGTAGTCGTCATACTTCAGCTTGGGCGCTGAAATGCCGTAAGCGACGAACACGATCGGGGCATCGGCCTTGCCCGTGCCGCCCAGCGAGAGAGGGTTGAATTGGCGGCCAAGTTCGAGTTTTACGACAACCGGCTCCTTGTCATCGCTGGCTGGCCCCTTAAGGGTGACCCGGTTCTGCTCGCTGGGTCCCATCTCCGCGGACATTACCACCGTGAATTTCTGAAATGGCGTGCCGCCAAAGATATCTGTTTCGAGACCAAGGTCTGCGAAATATCCAGCGATATAGTCCGCTGCCTTATTGAGACCGTCTGTGCCAACACCGCGGCCCTCGAGGTCGTCCGATGCAAGGTACTCGACCGATGACGTGATCCGCTCCAGCGTTGTGGTGGCACGCTCCAGGCGGTCCTTCTTGGCAGAGTGGGCCGGCAGTGCGATCACCAGGGCCAGCGAAAGGATCGTCAGCAGCATGGGAAAATGAAAACGGCGAGAATTGGTCCGTGCCATGGTGAGGGGCCCTTAAAGGACGTGCGTTGTTCACGGCCGAACAGCTGTTCGGCGTTGGACCTGCATTGTCAAGCGACCACTGCAACCCGTCAAGTCGCCGGCGTATTGCGCCTCACCGGCGCCTCTTTCGGACTGAATCAGGTTAACCCTGTTCAGCTCCAAAAGAGCTATCTAGAATCGATCGTATGACGGTCGGGCCAGAGCCGACCGCTGAGTTCATTCATCCGACGAGCGGAGAACAGGGATATGGCGTCGCTTTACGTCGTTTCCGGTCCCGATAAGGGCCGCCGTTTTGAGTTGCAGGCGGACATCGCCAGGCTTGGGCGTGACCGCGCAAATGCCATCCAGTTGATGGATACGGAAGTCTCTCGTTGTCACGCGGAGATTCAATGGGACGAGGGCATCTACCAGTTGGCGGACCTGGAAAGTTCCAATGGGACGTACGTCAACGGCAAACTGACAAGTCGCAAACGACTCGTGAATGGCGACAGTATCGAGATTGGCCAGACACGCCTGGTTTTCCTTGAGCAGACCGCGGACCAAACAGCTTTGCCTGAAGAAAGCGTAGCTATCGTCGCCGGAGGCGAGGTTGATCAATCACAGATTCTGTATACCGCAACATCGCCTAGTATGCTCGATACCGAGTTTTCGCGACCGATAGCCAGCGACAGTTCAGTCAGCCAGAGGGCGACCAGCCTGGATGTGATGTATCGCACAGCATTGGCAGTCAGCCGGACTCTTGATATTGACGTGTTGCTGGCTCGAATCCTGGAATTGATCTTTGAGTGGGTCGATGCGGACCGTGGCTGCGTGATGTTACAGGATCCCGACTCTGGACGGCTTGTGCCGCGGGCCCGCCACGACCGTGACGAAAGCACTGACAAGCCAATCACGCTCAGTCGCACCATCCTCCACTATGTGATGGATCGCAAGGAGGGCCTGCTGACTTCAAACGCCAGCGATGATGACCGCTGGGACGCTGCTGCAAGTATCCTCGATGCGGGCGTGCAAGAAGCGATTTGCGCACCGATGCAGGGTCGCTATGGAATCGTTGGCGTGATCTACGTCGATACCGTGCCGGAGCAAGGAGTACCGCCCGAGCTGCGCAGCAGTCGGTTCGATGAAGAGCACCTCAAGTTGCTGGTGGCGATTGCACACCAGGCAGCACTGGCTGTCGAGGATACGACATTCTATGGCGCGATGGTGCAATCTGAGCGACTGGCTGCGATGGGCCAGACGATCGCCACGCTATCGCATCACATCAAGAATATTCTCCAGGGAGTGCGCGGTGGAAGTTACCTGGTGACGCAGGGCTTGGAGGATGACAACAGGGAGGCGATTGCAAACGGCTGGGCGATCGTGGAGAAAAACCAGCAGAAGATATCTCATCTGGTGCAGGATATGCTGTCGGTGAGTAAACCGCGGCAGCCGACCCTGGAGTTGGCCGACGTGCTGCAACTGGTTGAGGAGGCGATCGACGTCATGCGGGCCAGAGCTGACGAGGCAGGGGTCGCCCTCTCGCTCGACCGTCCCGATCAGCCGCTCTCCTGCCAGCTCGATGTGCAGGCAATGCAACATGCCCTCTTGAATGTGCTGGCAAACGGGATTGACGCAACTGAGGGCGTGGAGGGTGGTAGTGTATCGCTGGCCGTCGTGATGGACCTCGACGAGGGCCATGTCGGTGTGGAAGTGCGGGACAATGGTCCCGGTCTATCCGCAGCAGACCTGCAGGAGGTCTTTTCGTTGTTCTATTCCAGCAAGGGCCAACGAGGGACCGGTCTGGGATTGGCCGTCAGCGACAAGATTCTGCGAGAGCATGGTGGGCGGATCGAAGTCGAAAGTCGGCCCGGCGAGGGCGCCCTGTTTCGATTGCATTGGCCGAGTGATCTCACGCCAGACGATTTTGGCCAACAAAAGGATTGAACTGACGCTCCTGGCCAACCGTGGTAGCGGGACCATGGCCCGGCAAGACCACGGTCTCATCAGGAAGTGTGAATAGCTGGTTTGTGATGGACAATTCCAGCTGCTCGAAATTGCCATCGGGAAAATCGACTCGTCCCACACTGCCCTGGAAGAGCACGTCGCCGCCGAAAACCGTGATTGGGTCGGTCTGTCGGCCGACAAAAACCACGTGGCCGGCGCTGTGGCCCGGCGTTTCCCTGACCTCAAACTCCAAACCGGCTGCTTCCACAATGTCCCCCTGGGCAACAAGTCGGTCAGCTGGGGCACAGATCAGCGGCATGCCATAGTTGGCGGAGAGATTGGCCACCGCATCGGTCAGCTTGCCGGCGTCCCCCTCACCAATCACCACCGGACAATCGGGCCAGAGTTGCTTTAGAGCCGGGAGCCCGCCGATGTGGTCGGCATGGCCGTGCGTCACCAGGATCATGGCAGGATTGAGCTTATGTTCCGCCATCGCTGCCACGATATCGTCAGGCTGCAGACCCGGATCGACGACGATACAGTCGTCGCGGCCAGGCAATGACGCGATGAAAGTGTTCTGCCCGAACATCTCCGAGATAACAACCAACAACTCCATTGAATTCACGATCTGCCTTCCTGATGCCGGAACAAGTTAAGTTGCGTTATCTGGGTCGCCTTTAGGGAAGTAAGGCCGGCTGTTGACGCGTACTGTTGGTCCGGTTGGATAAACGGGGAGGGTGCCTCCCTTAATTGTAATTCGCCGATTCCCGCCTTGGCGATACCAGCTACATGGCACGAATGAGAATGGGATTCTCGTTTCAAGCGGTTGTGCGCCATATCGCCCCTTTCATCGATGGTAACAGTATCCGCCCCTCACGGCTTTCTGAAAAGTCGACTGATGCTGCGACCAGGAGATTCTTTGACATGAACAGCATTCCCCGCATTATCCTGGCCCTGGTTGGCATGACCACTGGACTGATTGTCAGCCAACTTTCACTCGCTAATGCACAGCAAGACGCTGCTGAAAAGCCGGTCAAAGTTGCTGAGGCAAAAATTGGTGAAACCAGCGAAAAGGCAACTCACCCGCTTGATCCCGCCATCAAACTGGCTCAACAGGGGCAGATACGGTGTAACAACGAAATCAAGGGCTACAGTGCAACCCTTGTACGGCGTGAACGCGTCGATGGCAAATTGACACCGCACGAATACATCTTCACCAAGGTGACAAATCGTCAGTCGAAAGACGGCAAGGTGGTCACCCCCTTCCGCTGTTACCTGTACTTCCTCAAGCCCACGGCAGTCAAGGGTCGCGAGATTGTCTACATCGAAGGCCAGAACAACGGCAAATTCTGCGTGCATGAAGGCAGCGGAGCCAAATCCTCCCTGCCCGACCTCTGGTTGGATCCATTCGGCCCCCTCGCAATGCAGGGACAACGGTACCCGATCACTTTCTTCGGAATCCAGAACCTGATCGACCAGATGATCGAACGTGCCGTCGAGGATAAAAAGCACGGCGAGTGCACGGTCCAGTTCCGTAAAGGAGCCACGATCAATGGCCGCAAGTGCACGCTGATTCAGGTCATCCACCCCAAGCGACGATCGCATTTCGATTTCCACGTCGCCCAGATCTTCATGGACGACGAATACAAGTTGCCGATCCGTTACGCCGCCTACGACTGGCCAGCTGCTGAAGGTCAACGGCCAGCACTGCTTGAGGAATACACGTACCTCAACGTGGAGCTGAATCCCGGACACACGGACAGCGATTTCCTGCCAAGCAACGAGACTTACAATTTCAAGTCCAAGTAGAACTCCCTGGCCCACTCCCCTTTGAGGGGTCGCAGCCAAAACCAAGACGCAAAGGGGAAACGATGAGATACCTGATAACGATGGTGCTGTTCGTCGTGAGCCTCTCGGTCGGCTGCGGTCGTGATGACACACCGCCACCAGAGGTCAACCTGGAAACCCAGGAGATCGAGATTGATATGGGCGAGCTCGTATTGACCGGCGATGATGGCGATCTGTTGGAGTTGTCGATCGACTAACCCCGACCCAGACGATGCGAAATATGGGGCCACCGGTTGATGCCGGGCGGCCCCTTTTTCGTGGACTAGTCGAGCAGTTGGCGAAAGAGTGCCATCAGGAAGCAGCAGGCACGAACGTAGCTGCCCGGTCTGCCCGACTCGCGTGGGCCTGCGACGTTGACCACTTCAGGATGGTTACTGAGCAGCCACTCGCCGATCGTCACATGCGCCTGCGGGTCGTCGCCCGCCGACAGGTCAGCCAAGAGGAACTCACGACCGTGCTGTTCCGCCAGGTTGGCGGTTAATTTGGTACCGCCATGAAGGGGACCGTCACTAAGAACAAGCGTGAGGTCGGCCGCCAATACGTTGGCAAGCGTGCGCTCGGAATACGCAGCCGATTCGGTCTCCTGAAGCTGGTAGCGGTCCGGAATGACTCCATCTTCAGCGCGTCGGCCGAGTGGACACCAGCCGCCGTGTGGAATGTCCAGATACATGGCCGCGTCGAGTGCTGCTCGATCCACGCCGGTCTGCCCGCCGGAGACGATCGTGGGCGTGTATCGCAGGAGTTGGTTCATTCGTCCCCGTCACCCTTGCGAATGCCCCACCGGAGCCGAGCGCTCCTGGAACGTGGATTGCGAACAATCTCCTCTTCGCTGGCCATAATGGCCTTACCAGAATGCGGTGTCAGCCGCTCATCACCCCGGATCGTATGTTTCACCATCCGGTCTTCGAGGGAATGGAAGCTGATGACTGCCAGGATGCCACCCACAGCCAACCGATCAGGTATCCGCGAGAGGGCCAGCTTCAACGATTTCAACTCATCATTAACGGCGATTCGAAGTGCCTGGAAACTTCGAGTGGCAGGATGGATCCTCTGTTTGGGGAATCGTGGATAGACCTGTTCGATAATCCCGGCAATCTCGGCCGCCTCCTGTAACGGACCTACTTGAAGACGCGCCAGAATGGCGGTTGCAATCCTGCGGCTCAGTCGCTCCTCACCAAATTCGTATAACAGGTCCGCCAGGTGCCGTTGACTCAGTCGTTCCATCAGCCGCCAGGCCGGTTCGCCTTCACTGGTGTCAAAACGCAGGTCAAGCGGGCCCTTGGAATGGAAGCTGAAACCGCGGCTGTGGTCGGCCAGCTGATCGCTGGAAAGACCCAGATCGAGCAAGACGCCGTCAACCTCCTGGACCTGCAGGACATCAAGCACTTCAGGGATGTTGGAGAAATTGGCCTGGGCGAGTTGAATCGAACGTTCTCCGCGCAAGGGCTCAAAACGATCAAGTGCCGTGGCGTCCCGATCAATTGAGATCAAGCGGCCAGAGTTGCCCAGCACTTCGGAAATGGCGAGTGTATGACCGCCCCCTCCCAGTGTGCCGTCCACGATTGTCTGGCCCGCCTTGACGCCCAGGCAGGTGATCACCTCGTCCTTCAGAACAGGAAGATGACAGGTGGGATCCATCGTTGTGGCCGGATCAAAGAGATACTCGTTGCGTTGTGATGATGTGATTGTCAACAACCAACCGGCCTAGGACAACGGGAGATAACGTCAGTCAGACGCCATCAGCTGAGCAACTGCTGATACACAGCCTCGTAGGAATCAACCATGCTGTCGATCGAGTAACGAGCGCTGCCAGATCGATTGGCTGCTCCCAGACGCAGGGCGAGATCCGGCGTTGTGACGATATCTGTCAGCTTGTTGCAGAACGTCTTGAAATCACCAATTTCGGAGACCTGCTCGGCAGAAGCGGTATCGAGCAGCTGGATTACTCCATGGGCCGAAAAACAACTTGCCGGCATTCCCATTGCCATGGCCTCAAGCAGGACGTTAGGCATCCCCTCCCAGTAGGACGGCAGTAGCAGGCATTCTGAAGCGGCCATTAAATTGGGCAGATCCTCGCGGTGGCCTAGAAAATGAATGCGTGTTGTCAGATCGTGTTTTGCGGATAGCTTCTCAAGCTGTGAACGCTGCGGCCCATCGCCGACGATCAATAACTGGTGTTCGGGTAAACGTGTGAAGAGCTGGGGAAGATGTGGCAGGAGCCTGTCGAGGCCCTTTTGCGGGTGGAGCCGACCGGCAAACAATAATAGTCGCCGGTCCGTCGAGATGCCGAGTTGCTCGCGGGGCGTGGCTACGACATCGGCGAATTGTCCCAGGTCAACGCCGTTGGGGATCACTGATATCCTGCTCTTGTCAATCTCGATTCGCCGCTGCAGGTCGATCGACACGTCTTCGCTGACAGGCACGATGTGGTCCCAGCGAGACAGATGCCTGCGTTCTAGCCAGTTCCGCCAGGGGCTCGGATCAGAAACCCTGTAGCCAGCCACTCGCTGGGGTACTGACGCTAACGTGGCAGACCGTGCGGAGAGTATGTTGGCGTGGTGGAGGAAGGACTGCACGATCTCAGTCCCCTCGGATTGCAGCAGGCGGCGCAGTTTACGAGAAGCAGTCAGGAAACCGAGCGGATTGCGGATGTTGAGACTCTGGACAGGGATCTCATGCTCTGTCAAACGGTCGACCAGAGTGCGATTGGATTGCTGCGGAAGGGGCTTGAGTGATACAGCCAGGCAATCGTGGCCTCGCTGTTTGAGACCGCAGGCCAGGTTTGTGAGCGCACGTTCCGCTCCACCTGGATCCAATTCAGTGATCAGAAAAGCAATACGCACGGTTGTCGAACTTTCGCAATGCCAGACAATTATCCCTGGAGGACTCGGCCGATTCGTCCCCCAGTAATTATCGACGGTACCATCAGGGCGACGTGAGTCCTACAGAGCATTACGAACGCGGAAGCACGTTTGTGCAATTATGACGACACTGTCGGAATATGATTATGAGTTGCCCTCCGGCCTGGTGGCCCAGCACCCGCTGGCGGTTCGCAGCGACGCGCGGATGATGGTGGTACGGAGAAAGGCGGGTGTGCTTGAACACCTCCATATTCGTGATCTTCCAGGCCTGCTGGAAGCCAATGACACAGTTGTGATTAACAACACCCGTGTGCTGCCGGCACGCCTGGTGGGATTTCGCACTAAGACCGGTGGTCGTTGGCAAGGACTGTATCTTCGACACGACAGCGAGGGACGCTGGCAGGTCCTCTCTCGCACCCGTGGTCGGCTGAAACCTGGCGAGACAGTCACGCTGGAAGACCATGCGACTCACGCCGCCGTGAGGCTGACCATGTTGACGCCACTGCCGGACGGCAGCTGGCTGGCCAGCCCACAGGAGGAGGCATCAGTGGATGAGATCTTGCAGAGGGTGGGCCGCGTACCGTTGCCGCCATACATCCGCAGTGGCCAGATGGAACCGGCAGATACGGATCATTACCAGACGGTCTTCGCCCGCGTTGAGGGGTCTGTGGCGGCGCCAACGGCCGGCCTGCATTTCACCTCCGCTGTAATCGATCAGATCAAGGCCAGACAGGCCGCCGTCTGTGAATTGACGCTGCACGTTGGATTGGGGACATTTCGTCCGATTGCCTGCGAGAAGATTTCTGATCACCAGATGCATGCCGAATGGGGAGAGCTGACGGCGGAGGTCGCTGATGAGATTGCAGAGCGACGGGGCCACGGGGGCCGAGTGATCGCCGTGGGGACGACGTCCGCACGAATTCTCGAAACCGCCGGCGGCGACGGCGAACTAAAGGCCTGGTGCGGTGAGACCAGTATCTTTATCCGTCCGCCATACGAATTCAGGGCCATCGACGGCCTGCTGACAAACTTCCACCTGCCCCGTACCACACTGCTGGTGATGATTCGTACGTTCGGCGGCGATGAATTGATCAGGCAGGCGTACCAGGAGGCTATAGCTCTGCAATACCGGTTCTACAGTTATGGCGATGCGATGCTGATTATGGACTGAACTGACCAGCACGCTGTCCGCGAGGTGCTGCCGTTCCACCTCGCGAACAGCGGCGGGGACACAGGCTGCTGGCGAAAGAGTGCCCAATTCGTATACTTGGGCTGCGAGCCATCTCTGGGGGCGAGCAGACGGTTCCAACCGCGAAAGGAAGTCGCAATGTCTACAGTCAGCACCGAACATGTCTTGGTGGTGCCAACCACGTTGTTTCATGAACTTGGTTACGTGCAGGGATTCAGCAAGGACGTTGATCGATACCGTGGGGTCCTGCTGGACCCTGCCAACATCTCGTATCGGCCGCGCAGCGAGATGGAAGAGGACCCTTCCTTTAAACAGCTGATTCCGTACGTCATTTTCCGCCACCAGGATGACCAGGGCGGGATACACCTGTTCCAGTACACACGTGGCAAGGGCCAGGGTGAAAGCCGTCTGCATAGCAAAAAGAGTATCGGCATTGGCGGCCACATATCATCGGTCGACGCTACACAGGTCGATGCAGATCCATACAGCCAGGGCATGCAGCGGGAGTTGGATGAAGAAGTCCAGATCGATACAGCGTTTGATATGCAATGCGTGGGCATGATCAATGATGACGAGACAGAAGTGGGACGAGTTCATCTCGGCATCGTGCACATCTGCGATGTGGCTGAACCGCGAGTGGCGCCGCGGGAGAAGGAAATCGCCGAGGCCGGTTTCAGAACTCTTGCAGAGCTGTTTCAGGAACTGGATCGGTTTGAGAGCTGGTCGTCGATTTGCCTGCAAGCCCTCTTTTCGCCCTCGTCAATCGACGACGCGTAGGGCATAACAGAGGTTGGCCAGCGGGCGGAAATGATCGTCACCGCGAGCAGGTGGAGATCCTGGCCCGCGACTAGACGGGTCGCCTCCCCGCTTTAGTCACTTGTGATGTTGCCGGACCCATAGCAACTCGAATCTCGGTTTCGATTGAAGGTTCTCCGATGGTGAGCACGCCTGTTTACATGGACAACCACGCGACCACGCGTGTCGATCCAGCGGTAGTCGACGCGATGCTCCCGTACCTGTCGGAACAATATGGCAATGCGGCCAGTACCAGCCACGTCTTCGGCTGGGATGCCCGCGATGTCGTCGAACAGTCGCGCGTAAACATGGCCGCTGCATTGGGGGTCACACAGCGAGAACTGGTCTTTACGAGTGGCGCTACAGAATCAAACAACCTGGCCCTGCGAGGTGCCTGCCGCCGACTGGCGAGAAAAGGGAAACACCTCGTGACCGTGGTTACGGAGCACCGGGCTGTCCTCGATCCACTGGCCCGCCTGGCTCGCGAGGGTTTTGAAGTTACCAGGCTGGCTGTCCGTCAACATCCAGATGGAAACGCAGGAGTAATTGACCTTGACCAGCTGACCGATGTCCTGCGTGAGGACACCGTAATGGTATCGGTGATGATGGCCAACAATGAGATTGGCGTACTTCAGCCGATTGCGGACGTCGGCGCAATCTGCAAACAGCGAGAAATTCTCCTGCACACCGATGCCACCCAGGCGGTGGGTCGTGTGCCAGTTGACTTTGATGGCATGGGAATTGACCTGGCCAGCTTTTCGGCCCACAAGTTCTACGGCCCCAAGGGTGTTGGGTGCTTGTATGTGCGAAGGCGGAACCCGCAGGTCCGGCTGGAAGCGATTCTGGATGGGGGCGGCCACGAACAGGGGAGGCGGAGCGGCACATTGAATGTCCCGGGGATCATTGGTATGGCCCGGGCGCTAGAATTAAGTGTCCAGGCGATCGACGACGAAACGCTGCGGCTGACCGGTTTAAGGAAAGAACTGTACGACCAGCTGGTCACAGGTTTGGATCGCGTGACATTGAATGGGCCAGAACTGGATGGTGAGCGACTGGCGGGGAACCTCAACCTGAGCTTTTCCGATGTCGATGGCGAAGCGTTGATGATGAGCATGCGGGAACTGGCAGTCTCTAGCGGAAGTGCCTGCACATCGGCAGAACCGGAACCAAGTCATGTGTTGCGGGCCATTGGCAGATCCGATGACGAAACAAGAGCCAGCCTAAGATTCGGGCTGGGGCGATTTAACACGTCCGAGGAAGTTGGTTTTGCAGCGAATTGCGTAATCGACGCAGTCAATCGCCTGCGCCACATGCGGGCGTGATGAATGCTATCTTGGTTTGCACTGTTCGATCGGGGATCTGTCATGTATCCTTGTGGCACTGAACAAGCCGGACTCCATGCAGATATGTGAGCCGGCAAAACACTGGCTGGAAGGTTTTGGAGCACAAACGATATGGCGATCACACTCACAGAACGAGCAGCTGAAGAAGTACGTCGGACACAAACAGACCAGGCCCCGGGCACAGAGACGTTCCTGCGGATTGGCGTGGCCGCCGGTGGCTGCAGTGGTTTCAGCTATGATCTGTTCTTCGACGAGAAGTTCAATGAAGAAGTGGATACCAAATCGGAACAGCACGGTATCACGGTTGTCGTTGACAGCAAGAGCGCTCTTTATCTGGACGGCACCACGCTGGATTACCTGGAAGATCTTAATCGACGAGGATTCTTCTTCGATAACCCGAATGCACAGAAGTCGTGTGGTTGCGGCAGCTCATTTCAGGTCTGACGACCGCTGAGCGTTACAAAATTAAGCCCGTCCATTTGGACGGGCTTTTTTGTGCCCCCATGGCCCGTTCCCCGAGCGACTGTTGTGGGTGCTCCGGATGGCATAAAATAGCCACTTCCATTTCCAACGCGGCGGGCAACAGTTCTGGCTGGTGCTGATGTGCAGTGACTACGAAATCCGAAAAAATACCGATCATCGGAATTGGCGATGATGGCTCCAGCGGCCTTTCCGAGTCGTCGCGAAAGCTGCTGGCCACTGCGGATATCCTCGTGGGGCCGGAAAGCCTGCTGTCCGCCGTGGAATCGGACGCCCAAGAGCGTTGGGATCCGGGCGGCGACTTTGCTGCGGTGGTGCGGCGACTGGAGGAGGACTCGAGTGCCAGCATTGTCATTCTCGCTCCCGGCGACCCACTTTTTTATGGCATTGCGAGATACCTCTGCGATCACCTCGGTAAGGATCGATTCGAAGTTGTTCCACATGTCAGTAGCATGCAACTTGCTTTTGCCCGGGTGAAGGAGAGCTGGGATGACGCTTACCTCTGCAATCTTGATAGCCAGGATATCCAGCGGGTGATCACCCGTATTCGGACGGCCGAGAAAGTCGGTCTGTTTACGACCGAAAATGATACGCCGGCCGCTGTTGCGCAGGCCTGCCTGGACCGCAAGATTGACTACTTCATCGCCTACGTCTGTGAGAACCTGGGGTCACCGGACGAACGTGTCACGCGTGCGGAATTGGTCGACGTCGCTGCTCAGACGTTTTCGCCACTGAATGTCATGGTCCTGGTACGCAAGACAGGTGCACCAGATCGGCCGGCTGGCAGGGAGGGGAGGCGACTGTTTGGCAATCCTGACGAAATGTTCCTGCAGAGCAAGCCCAAGCGTGGGCTGTTGACGCCTGCTGAGGTACGCTCGATTGCCCTCGCGGAACTGGACCTGGGGCCGACCAGCATTGTCTGGGATGTGGGGGCCGGCAGCGGCAGCGTGGCCATTGAGGCAGCCCAGATATCATCGGCGGGCCAGATCTTCGCGATCGAAATGGACCCGGATGATCACAAGCTCATCAGTGATAACTCGGACAGCTTTCAAACGGATAATGTCAGAGCCGTGCTGGGGAAGGCTCCCGAAGCATGGCAGGACCTGCCGCAGCCAGATGCAATTTTTATCGGCGGCACAGGCAGGGAAATCCGCCAGATCCTTGATGCGGCCTGCGATAGCCTGAAGGTCGGAGGCCGACTGGTCGTCAGCCTGGCAAGTCCAGAAAATCTGGCCGGCGTGCTCGAGTTGCTGCGGTCACGCGGTATCGATGCGAATTGCTGGATGGTGCAGATCTCCCGCGGGAACCCCCAACTGGGACAAGTCCGATTTGAAACGATGAATCCAAGCTATCTTGTGAGCCTTGTTAAACAGGCCTGACCAGGCCAACCAAAGGAACGCCTTCGAAGAGAGGATGAGACGATATGCGATACCGTTACCTGGGAAATACCGGCATCCAGGTCTCCGAGATCTGCCTCGGGACCATGATGTTTGGCGGGCAGACGAGCGAGGCCGATTCGGTCTCGATTATCGATCGGGCCATCGACGCCGGCATCAACTTTATTGACTGCGCGGACATGTACAACGCCGGCGAATCCGAAGCGATCGTGGGAAGAGCTCTCAAAGGGCGGCGGCGAAACCTGGTCGTGGCTACCAAGGGCCGCCAGAAGATGGGCGATACTCCCAATGAACAGGGATCCAGCCGACTGCACTTGATGCAGGCTCTGGACGATAGCCTGAAACGACTCGATGTCGATCACATCGACATTTACTACAACCACGCCCCCGACTTCACCTTGCCGATCGGCGAGACCCTGCGAGCGATGGACGATATGGTCCGCAGCGGCAAGGTCCGTTATGTGGCCGGATCGAACTATAGATCGTGGCGGCTCTGCGAGGCCTTGTGGCAGTCCGACAAGCTCGGGCTGGAACGCTTCGCCTGTGTGCAGCCACTCTATAACATCGTGAATCGTGACATCGAGGTTGAGTTACTGCCGCTCTGCCAGGAGCATTCGATTGGCGTCGTCAGTTACAGTCCGCTGGCACGTGGCGTCCTGACAGGCAAGTACAAGCCGGGCGAGGAATTCCCAGAGGGCAGTCGGGCGGCCCGTGGCGATCGTCGTATGCAGCAGGCCGAATTGCGCGAAGCCAGTTTCGTCGCGGCACAACAATTGGCCGAACACGCTCTCGGCAGGGGCGCCGCTCCCAGCCAATTTGCGCTGGCCTGGTGCCTGGCTAATCCGATCCTGACATCCTTGATCGTTGGCCCGCGGACGATGGAACACCTGGAGGACAATCTCGGTTGTCTGGACGTTGAAATCACAGCTGAGGACGAAGCCTTCGTGGACTCGGTCGTGCCGCCCGGTGAACATACCGGCAGTGGCTTCCAGGATGAACTCTATCCGGTCGCAGGCCGGGGTTGATGACCACCCTGCCCTCAGCCGACAGTCGCTAGCGTGCTGACAATTGAAGCGTTTCCTGCTGCACTGTCGCTGCAGTCAGACGCTCCGCTCGGGGTGCTGGCAGCGTAAGTGGCGCTGCCACCGAAGGTACTCCGTCGACGCTTGTGGTAAGTTCCAGCGGCGGGTCCGCGAGATCCTCAGCGTAAAAACGGCTGCTGGGGAAAATGTCGGCCGGGTAGCTGAAATTTTCAAGCATCGCGAGTGCTGCACAATGCGCCGAACCGACGGCACTCTCCAACATTCCTCCCACCCAGCAGGGAATCTCCGCCTTTTGAGCGAGATTGTGGATCGCCAGGGCCGGCGTCAAACCACCAACTCTGCCAGGCTTGATATTGATGTACTGGCAACTGCCGAGCGAAATGGCTTGCTCAGCGAGATGAACTGAACGAATGCTCTCGTCCAGACAGACCGGCGTGGCGATCTCTTTCTGCAGGCTGGCATGATCCAGCAGGTCATCATGTTGCAGCGGCTGTTCAATCATCGCCAATTCCAACTCATCAAGGTCACGGAACTGGTCCACATCGCTCAGGGTGTAACCGCTGTTACAGTCGATATGCATCGTCAGGTCTGGAAACTCTGCACGCACGCGACGTACCATCTCGCCGTCCCAACCCGGACGGAATTTTAGTTTGAGCCGGGGAAATCCCTGCTCCACGGCGCCGGCAATGCGGACAAGCAGCTCGTCGACGGAGTCCATCACACCAAAATCGGCTCCGACTGGCACCGCGCTGCGCGAGGCGCCCAGCAATTCAGCCAGACTGGTGCCGCTGGCTTTGGATTGCAGGGACCACCAGGCTGTATCGAGAGTGGCCCGGGCGAAAGGATTGCCCTTGTAGATGGCCATCAGCCGCTGGATATCGTCGCCACTCTTGACATCCTGACCCAGTACGGCGGGCGCCAACCAGTCACGGGCCACCACGAAAGCAGCGGCTGCGCATTCGGCACTGTAACAGGGAGCGGCGAAGGGAGCAGCTTCACCCCAGGCATCCAGTGAACCTGAGCAGATGCGGCAGAGGATCGCGTGGATGTCGGCATCTTCGCCGTAAGCGGTGCGCCACGGCTCCAGCAACGGCATGGCGACGTGATACAACTCGATGCGGTCAATGATCATAGGAAGAAGAGCCCGATAGGACGATCAGGTTCAGTCATGCTCGGCGACGGGATGGTTGCCGGCATCACGTTTCATAAACGATGACCACCATCACGTCGGAACTGGAGAAGCTGTTACTGCCGAGATTCGCGGCCGAGGTGCTTTGAGGTGCGATGTTGGCCGACATTTGAATCACCTTGGCGCCATTTTCGCTCAGCCATTCATTCATCTCGGCTTCCATCGTAGGAAGCTCGCTCTCGATGTTCTTGAAAATCTTGATCTGCTGCATGATTCAGCTCCGTAACGGTCCCAGGGGTAACCAATGGTTATACGTTAGTCTGGCTTCGTACCGATCGGTGGGGAATTGTTTTTTGGCTGAGCCGGTGCAAATGCCATCGATGTTTGAATCGCCAGATCGCAGGTGCAGCCGGAACTGGCCTCCGGAATCAACAGCATCCCGTTGGCTGGGATCATGTTGATCCAGCAGCCGGGCCGACTGACGGAGGTCACCTTGCCCATCGTACCCGTTTCCAGGTCACACATGCTGGCCGATCCCGCTCGGAAGAAAACGGTGTGGGCTGAAGCCGAAATGGACCCGCAACCATGGCCGCCCCGCTGCAGAGACCAGCCCGGTCGGGCTTTCCCAGTTCGGATCGAATAAGCCATCGGCTCAACGTAAATTGTGTCGCCCACGATGGCAGGATGGTGGTCCTGTTCGCCATGGCTTCCTCCTGTCTGCTGGCGTTGATTTTGCGTTGCGGACCAGCGGTGATCCCCGCTGTTGGCGTCAAAGGCATGCAGATCGTACCAGACGTTGGGTTTTTCAGTGTCCTTGCCATTGCGACTACCGACCGCCAGCAGGATGCCCTTGGCGTACGAGAGGTAAAGGTGATGCTCAATGGCCGACACCTCAATCTTCTTTCGCCATCGTACGGACCCGGTTTCCAGGTCCAGCGCCACTAGACTGGCGCCGCCAGAAAGCAGGTCGGCAGGTGTGCTCCGACCGCTGGGTTCCGACAGAGTCGCCTGCTTGTTGCTTTCCACAAAATACAGGTGCCTGTCTCCAATCGTCAGAGTTGGATTAAGGATCGCTCCGCCGGTCGGCAGGTACTGCCAGCGTGATTGGCCCGTGTCGCGATCGAGTGAGAACAGCGAATCGCTGGTGACCAGCGGCACGTGGTCATAATAGGTCTCCGCTATTTGATCCTTGGAAAGGCCAGAGCGGGAGGCGTTCAGCTGAGTCGTGCTGCCCAGCAGCAGGTTGCCGTGATGTGCCAGATAACCCCAGTGTCGTGGCTGGTCGCCAGGTAGCAGCGCCTTGGTTCGCTGAACGATCTCGCCGCTTGCCGTGGAGATGGCGATGCAGCTGTCGGCGCTAACAATGTAGAGAAACTCCGCGGTCGCCGTCATATTGCCCGCATCGCGCAGCGCTCCAACCCGGCGGGTCGCCGGTACCGGCGTGTTCCAGTGGACCGCTCCGTTGTAGCTGTCGACGCAGATCACCCGGTCGTCGGCGGGGATGAACATCCAGGAGCCTGCCACCAGCGGTGGAACCGTGCGGTGATGTCGGTCGACCATCTGCCGCGGTCCTGGACCGCCGAACCACTGGAGAGCGAGCGGACCCTTGACCAACTGGTCGTCGCTGCTGGATGTATTGGCGGCCGATCCGTACATGTGAGTCCACTGGCCAACGCCGCTGGCAGCGGACTTGGTGATCACCAGCCAGCGGGCTTGCGAATCGGATCCCTCGGCAGTGAAAGAGAGCTGTTCGTCCTGGCTGCGCCAGTGGGACAAGTCCAACGCGCCCTGCTTGGGTGGCGAGAGGATTGCAATACCACCCGCTGGCCTGAGTACACGAGTGACTTCCGCAGGCGCTACAGTCGCCTGACCGCCGCCGACCACAACCACATTGAAGAGATTGCTGGCATAACTGAAACCCTCGTCCGCTGGTTCGTGGACAGTGACCCGGTCACTGATGCCAGCCAAACGGACCTGGTTCCGCAGTTCCTGCAGATCGTCAGTCTGGTCGGCAACCACGATGACTCGCATCGGCAGGTGTTTATGTAATGCGCCGGCGTGTGCCAGGGCCGAATCTCCCACGACCAGCGCATAGCCAGCGTGCGGCACAAACCCCTGGCTGCGAACGAGATGCCGCCGCAACCTGGTTGCAAAATCCTGTTCCTGCGCGGTGGTAAGGGATTCCCAATCGGGTGGAGTGGCAAGTTCTTCTGCGGTCTGCCGCGGCTCCTCACTCGAATCGGCAGAGAAACAGTAGACCAGTCCATTGTCGGTGCTGGCTAACAGGCAACCTGCCGCCACGGCCAGGCTGTAGCAGCGACCCTCGAGCGTGGCCTGCCAGAGTTGTTTTCCGGTGCGATCAACAGCAATCAGTCCCTTCTCAGTGGCAAGAAAGTGAGTGCTGCCTGCGGTAACGCCGGCAAAAACGACTGAATCGTTCGGTGTTGGCCGACCGGATGGTTCCGGTTTACGCATCCGCGCGAGTGCACCGCTGGCCCCCGCCGGTGCCCTGCCCTGGGCAACCATCAGCTGAGTTCCGCGGCGCTGCATATACCCCTGCGGCGAGAAGTTGATCGATCCAGTTGCCAGGGACTTGCCGGTGTTGGCGTTGAGAGAGTGTTGATAGGCACCCTGGGTGGGAAACAGTCCGGCAGCAACTCGCAGACGGCCCTGATCGAAGAGCACGCCGGTGCGAACAGGCCAGCTCGATATGATGCGGTTATTACCCGGGATCTGGCGAGCTTTGGGTGCCGCGCGAAATCGCCATTGCTGAACGCCGCTATCGCTGTCGAGGCAATACACATAACCGTCATCGCTGCCAAAATAGACCTTACCCTGGCGCAGGGTGGGAGCCAGTCGAACTGGTCCGCCGGCAATAAAACGCCATTGCGGGTCGCCGCTGGCAAGTGAGAGGCTGACCACCTGGTCATCAGCCGAGCTGCCGAAAAAGACCGAATCGCCGTCCGAGACGAGATGAAAAGCACGGTCAAATATGACTCGCGCCTGCAAGTTGAATTCCTGACTCCAGAAGTTCTGCTTGGCTGGCGCGGGCCAGGCAGGCTGCGGAGGCAAAGCAGACCGGTAAACCCAGCGGCGTTGCAGTGGAAGCGCGAGCGACTCCGGAGTCACGCCACTGCGGCGGTTGTCTCGCATATAGGTCGGCCAGGCTGTGATGGCCGGGGCGCTTGGATTCTCTTTTTCAAAGAACGGACGGCGCGCACGGTAAAGTTGCTGCCAATCGCTGGCCTTTGTCGGAGTGTCGTAGATGCTAAGCGACGCCAGGGCGCCTTTGAATGGATGTAATTCGTTGTCATCGTGGAATGCCCCGACGGTGAAGTGAGTCTGGGGAGGATAGAGAATAGGACCACTCTGTGCGTCCGATCTGGCCAGTAAACGTCCGTCCACGAAAAGCTGCATAAGCGTGCCGTCGTAGCTGGCGGCGACGTGGTACCAGTTGCCAGGCTCGAGAACTTCGGAGGAATCCAGGTAGGTCAGGCGCTTGGTCTTCTCGCTGACCAGGCCGAAACAGAAAGTTTGGTTGTGGATGCCCAGCATCCAGCCCCGTTCAAAATCGCCGTTGTCCTGAATGGCACTTGCGATCGAGTCCCAGTCCGACAGGCGATCGACATAAACCCAGGCGGAAATGGCAAACCGGGATGAAGGTAAATCACCTGGCCGGACGACACTGGTGGCAGTTTCGCCAACCACACACCATTGGGCCTTGCCGTCTAACTGCAGGGCGCCTGTAGCTGGACGAAACTGGCTGGCTACGCTGGTGTGAGCCGGCAGGTCACCGACAGTTGGCGTGAACAGACCCGCCTGGCTATGCGCGGCATCGAACGACCAGTGGTAAAGCGGTTCAGCTGCGAACGTCGATTGCGCCATGGCTGCCAGCAGCACAAGGCAGGCCGTCTGCCGCAGCATTCGGTTTGCCACCGCTTGGACAGTTGTCACGCCAGCACCTCGTCGATCACTTCCCCATGGACATCCGTTAGACGCATGTCGCGGCCGCTGAATCGGAAAGTCAGGCGTGTATGGTCCATGCCGAGTAGATGCAGCATGGTCGCGTGCAGGTCGTGAAT
Organism: Planctomycetota bacterium; assembly: GCA_963581185.1. Lineage (GTDB taxonomy): Bacteria > Planctomycetota > Planctomycetia > Pirellulales > Pirellulaceae > SAT2750. Next base: position 27,425 of record CAUZOB010000009.1, read on the forward strand.
TTCACGGCGGTTTTCCACGGCCTTGTAGCCATATTCATCCGTGGCACCGAAAACTGTCCCGCCTTTAATGCCGCCGCCTGCCATCCAGATGGAAAAGCCGAAGGGGTTATGGTCGCGCCCATTGTTGCCCTGCGCGAAGGGTGTGCGTCCGAATTCGCCCGACCAGATGATCAGCGTGTCATCCAGCAGCCCCGTCCGTTTCAAGTCGGTCAAGAGGCCACCGATGGGCTGGTCCACGGCGACTGCATTTTCAGCGTGGCCCTTGCTGAGGTTGACGTGTTGGTCCCAGCGATCATGTCCAACGGAGGGGCATGTCAGTTCGATGAAACGCACGCCGCGCTCGATCAGGCGGCGGGCCAGCAGGCACTGTCGCCCAAAAGTGGAGGTACCCTTGGTCTTGGCGTTGAGACCGTAGAGTGCGCGTGTTTCTTCCGTTTCCGAGGAAAGGTCCGTCAGCTCCGGTATCACAGACTGCATTCGATATGCCAGCTCATAGTTTGCGATGGCAGCTTCCAGTTGACCGTCTGGGTGCCGCGCCAGCGTGCCACCATCAAGTGTGGCCAGTAATGCCAGCTTGTTGCGCTGCAGCTGGTCGGTCGCCTCGCGACGTTTGATATTCGAGACGATCTCGCCCTGGCCCTGGAGTACCGATGCCTGGTAAGCGGCAGGCAGGAAACCACTGTTAAAGTTGTCGAGGCCGCCGGGTGGCGTCAGGCCACCATTGAGGACCAGGTAAGCGGGCAGATCCTGGCATTCAGAGCCGAGTCCATAGCCGACCCAGGCACCCATGCTGGGGCGACCCTGAATTCCAATGCCGGTATGCAGGAAATAATTTCCATTGGTGTGCTCGGAGAACTTGGATGTCATCGAGCGAATCACGGCCATCTCGTCGACATGCTGGGCAACGTGGGGAAACAGATCGCTAACCGGTGTACCTGATTCGCCGTATTGTTTGAACTTCCAGGGACTCGCCAGGGTCGTGCCAATGTTGTTGAACTGTGTTGGCTGGATCGTCATTCCGAACGGTTTGCCATTTTCCGCGTCGAGTCGTGGCTTGGGATCAAAAGTGTCGACCTGGGACGGGCCGCCGTCCATGTACAGGTAAATCACGTACTTGGCGCGTGGGGCAAAGTGAGTCGGTGTGGGAGCGAACGGGCCCGGCTTGGCGACTTCCGCAGAACGTCCATCCTTCATCAGCAGCGAGGCCAGAGCCAGGCCGCCCAGGCCGCTACCGCTGCGCGCAAGCATCTGGCGGCGAGTGATCGGTAGCGATGCGTAACGGCCGCAATGGTGCATGGTGACGGCTTTCTAGTAGAGATAGGTGAAAGGTTTCATGTTGAAGAGTACATGGCCCAGGTCGCTCCAGGGCCGAACGTCCGTGCTGGCCTGTTGTTCGTCCAGTCCGTATTCCCGAGCCTGGCTGGTAAGGAACGCCAGGGCGGCTTCTATTTCCTCTTCATTCGCCGTCCGGGAAAAGGCCTCCCAGAACATCATCTCGATACGTTGTCGCGAATCCAGTTCCTGCTGGGCGACAACCCTCTCACCCCAGACTCGGGCCTGGTCCAGAACAAACGGATCGTTCATCAGGATCAAGGCCTGCGAAGGCACGTTGGAGACATTGCGACGACCCATCGAGTTGAACGGGATCGGCATATCAAATGCCAGCATCAGCGGCGACAGAAAGTTTCGTTTGATGGAAATGTAGACGCTGCGCCGACCGTTACCATCCAGTGGACCGCTCTGACGCGGCCGACCTCGTCCCGTCATGAAGGGTGTGAGATGTACAGGAATGCTCGGCCCATAACGAGCATTGGTATCGAGCCGACCGGAAACCGCCAAAATCGCATCCCGAATCGCCTCGCCTTCCAGGCGACGGATGTTCGCTCGGTGCAAAAGCCTGTTGGTTGGGTCAAGTTCGTCTCCATTGCCGCTCGAGCTGGACGACATCTGGTAAGTACTGCTGAGCATGATCTGCCGCAACAATCGCTTGATCGACCAGTCCCCAGCGACAAAATCGAACGCCAGTTGGTCGAGCAATTCCGGATGGGACGGTCGTTGACCCAGCACGCCGAAATTATCGACAGATGCCACCAGGCCCCGACCGAAGAGGTGGTGCCAGATGCGATTGACCATCACGCGGGACGTGAGGGGGTTGTTGGGTGAGGCGATTTGGCGGGCCAATTCGAGTCGGCCACTGGAATTCTCCGGTGCGTGCGGGACGTTGGTACCACCGAGGGCCTCCAGGAAACGCCGCGGAGCCGGTTCTCCTGGTGTGCGATGATTGCCGCGGACGTAGACGTGATGATCCTGGCCATCCCCGTCGGCAACCGCCAGGGCATGGACTGGTGCCGGCATCCCCTTGGCAGCTTCACGATACTGCTCGGCCAAATTATTGAGCGAAATCTCCGCTGCCGGATCGCTGGCCAACAACCGGGCAGCCAGCAGGCTATTGACGAATTGGACGTCGGCAGTCGAGCGTGACTCGGACCAGCGTGAGTGAATCCATTCCCACCAAGCGGCGTAACGCGAGACCAACTCGCTGCGGCTGGTTGGTGGCTGGTCACCAAGCAACACCGTAAGGACGTCATTGGCCGGAACAGGCGGCACGCCGGCAGCGGACTGTCGCACCTCGTCGATCGCCACATAACCACCACCATGGTCAATGACTTCAATGTAGCCGCGATGCCCTACGTAACGGGAGACATCAGCGGATTGGTGGACCCAGCCGGTCTCCTTGCGATCCTTCACATCGAAGCCGAAGCCACGAAACAGCAGCGCATTGAATTCGTCCATGTAGTAGCCGGCCAGAATCAGGCGGACGCGGACGCCATCTCCCTTGACGCGATAATACAGGTTCGGTTCCGTCAGTGTGAATGTCGGTGAACGAAGAACACCCTGCAATGATCGACTGAGTGTTCCACTGTGGGCTTGTCCGGGCAAGGCAAACTGAATCGGTCCATCGCCCAGGATTAACTCCCTGCCCTCGGTTTGCAGGGCAGAGCTAAAGGCAAATCCATTAGCAATCCACGGCTCGCTGGTATCGTCGAATGCGCCGACCAAGGGATGCGTCTCTGCCAGCAGCGCGTAGGCATCACGTTGTTGTGAGTGAGTTGTGGCGACAGACGCCAGGGTTGCCTTCGATCGTTCGTCATCCAGTTCGTAAAGCGTTCGCCAAAGCTGAAATGGGTGAGCGGCGCTGGAAGTGGCCTCAGAAAGCAGGGCGGAATGCCAGCGAGTCAGGAGCTGCAGCTCGAGGCCGTGGTCGGCTGCCGCCTGGATCAGCGTCCCCTGTTCTGGTTGCTGCCCTACCTCGTGGCAAGCCAAGAGAAGTGAGGCCAGTTGTTTCCCGCTTAGACCGCTGTCGGCGGTTACCCATTGATCAATCAGTGCGGTGGCGGTGGTTTGTATCTCTTGAAGCGAGTTGACGCGGGTTTCGATTTGATGACCAGGGTCCAAGAGGGCAACGTGCCGGCGGGTGCTTTGCAGGTATCCAAACAGCGAGTAATAGTCGAGCGTCGAGATGGCGTCAAACTTGTGGTCGTGGCAGCGCGCGCAGCCAATCGTCAGGCCCAGAAAGGTCTTTCCCATCACATCCAGCTGGTTGTCGACACGGCCCAGTTGGTCGCCCTTGAGGTCCACCGGTGAATGCGTGGCCTCACCGAGGAACCAGAAGCCGGTCGCGATCAGCGATTCGTTCAGCCCGGTCTCTGGATCCAGTCGTGGTTCAGTGAGCAGGTCCCCGGCAACCTGTTCAATCACGAACTGGTCGTATGGGAGATCCGCGTTGAAGGCACGGATCAGGTAGTCACGGTACTGATAGGCATGGTGAATCGGGTAGTCAAACTCGTGGCCGTGAGACTCGGCATAGCGCACCAGGTCCATCCAGTGTCGCGCCCAGCGTTCCCCGAAATTGGGGGAGTCCAGGTAGTAGTCAATGATCTTCCGGGTCGCATCGACTGAATCATCCGCCATGAACCGTACCACGTCGTCAGGTTGAGGCGGCAGGCCGGTGAGGTCGAAGGATATTCGCCGGATCAGTGTTTGGCGGTCGGCGGGGCCGGCCGGTGCGATGCCGCTCTTTTCGAGCTGACGGAGGATGAAATAGTCTAGTCGGTCCGCAGGCCATTGCTTGTTTCGAATCCTCGGTGTGCGTTGACGTTTGACCGCTTGCCAACACCAGTGATCGGCCTGGCGGCGGGCAAGGTCAAAGTCACTGGAGCTTTCGGCAACCGCAGTTGGCTCTCCGGCTGCCCAGGCCATCCCATCGGTTACCCAGCGAGTGAGAATTTCAATCTCCCGGGCGGGAAGTTTTGTCTTTGGCGGCATCTGGAATGTGTCACCATAGTTGATCGCGTCGACGAGCAGGCTCTCTGAGGATTTGCCCGGTACGGCGGCGGGCCCGGTGTCGCCACCACTCAGTATCAACTCACGGCTGTCCAGGCGCAAACCACCTTTAAGCTCCTTGGCACGGCCGCTGTGGCAGGAAAAGCAGCGCTGGGCCAATACCGGTCGAACCTGTTTCTCGAAAAACTCGAGCTGTTGTTCGGTAAAGGTGGCCGGAGCCTCGTCGGCAGCCTGCTGCTGAGCAGCAGCGTATGGTGCCGTTAACAGGCTGATGGCCAAGAGGATGTGGCCAGCGGTTCCTGGCAGGCTGAGTGTGAGTTTGGGTCGTGGCATTCTTTGAATTACCTGGGCGATGCGACGACCGTGGTGACGGCCGCGACGATAAACGGAAGACGATAGGAAGTGATCTGGCGTTATCGGTATGATTGGCTCGCCAGCGAACTCTGAATTATAGCGTTGCCCGAAAATGGGGTCAAAACCGTGACGCCTCAGCTTACATGAGTCGCCGCAGAGGGTGCCGCAGATTATGCTCTAGAGAGGCCGGCTGCGAACAGCAGTGTGATCAAGTATCCGCAGTCATTGGCCGCTCTAATGTGATTGGATACTGCTATGGCAGACAGCCCTGAGAATAGCCCACAAGTTGTGCCGGCGCTGGACGTGCTGGTGATTGCAACTCATCCAGACGACGCGGAACTGGGCGCGGGGGGTCTGATCTGCCAACTTGTCGCAGAAGGACGTCGAGTTGGGGTGCTGGACCTGACCGATGGCGAGCCGACGCCGCACGGTTCGATCGAACAGCGGGCGGAGGAAAGCCGCCGGGCAACAGAAATACTTGGAATCAAATGGCGCGGAAACTTGGGACTCACCAACAGATCGGTGGAATCAGACTTGGCATCACGGCGGGCACTTACGGGTGTTATTCGCCAGTCGCGGCCAGCCTGGCTGCTGGCCCCTTACTGGGAGGACGCCCATCCGGACCATCTGGCTGCAAGCGCGTTAGTGGAGGCTGCCAGGTTCTGGTCGAAACTGACGAAGACCGAGATGCCCGGTGAACCGTGGCACCCCGAACGTATCTATTACTACTTCTCGATTCACCTCAAGCTGATTCCCCAACCTTCGTTTATCGTTGACATTTCCCAGGTCTGGGACAAAAAGCTGGCGGCAATTGCTGCTTATGAAACCCAGTTCGTGACAAACCGCAGTACGGAGCCGCCAACGTTGCTGCAGCAATTTGAGACGGACGCTGCTTTTTGGGGACAAAAAATCGGTTGCAGGTACGGCGAGCCTTATTGCAGTCGCGAGCCGATTGGCCTGACAACGACGCAGGGCCTGGTTTGAGGGCCGTTGGAACGCTGCCGGCGTTCCGACTCAGCTGCACGGCGAGGTCCTCTAGATTGAACCCCAGGGCCTCTGCGGGACTCCCCTGGTCGCGAACCGAGCCGCTGCTGTGGCCATCAAGATGGAGGGGTGGCAACGGCGGCACAGTTCTGAGAAATCCGCCAGCGGTTCTGTCCTGTTTTTGCCGATAACTGCTGATAGCAGCTCGGATCTTCTCAGTTGAAACAACATCGAGCGGGTACGGACGCACGGCTCGGGCAAGGGGAGTTCTTCTGTGAATCGCGACATCAATGTACTGGCGTTGGTCAAAGGGGAAGAGCGATACATCTTCCTGTTTGACGACGAGCGGCGTGGCGAGACGTTGCGAACACTCGGCCGATTTGCTTCGAATCCCGAGTTGAGTTTCACCTGGTATGATGCAGCTGTGCTGAGCCAAAAAGTGCGTCATCTGACCGAAGGCGAAAAGCGAACGGATCTGCCACGGTTTGAGATCACACGGCCCGGCGATGAAAGTGGACGTGAAGCGGCGTGATCGGTGGCCATCTGCCGCCTCAGTCCGTTGATCCCAGGGGCCTACCCATGGATACGACGATCGAGCGGTTTCTCCGTTACATGGATGTCGAGCGCGGCGTCTCGGAATTGACGGTCAAGAGTTATCGCGAAGACCTCGACGCCTTGAACGAGTACTTTTCCGACGACGATGGGCAATCGCCCGGACCCGCAGAGATTCGTCCGACGGACCTGCGGCAGTACGTGTCAGCCCTGCACGAGGCAGGCTATGCGGCAGCGACGATCTCTCGACGACTGGCAAGCCTGCGAAGTTTTTTCCGCTTCGCTCAGCGCGAGGGACTGGTGAAGACCAATCCGGCAAAGCCGTTGCGCAATCCCCGCAAGCAACAGAAACTTCCGCACTTCCTGACCAGCGACGAGATCGGTCAACTGCTGGACGCACCTGACACCCAGAATCGTCTCGGCTGCCGTGACCAGGCGATCCTGGAGACCCTGTATTCGACCGGCGTGCGGGTCAGCGAATTGGTCGGTATCGATTTCGGTGACGTGGATTTCGAACAGGCGGTGGTCCGAGTGCGAGGGAAAGGGCGTCGCGAGCGATACGCCCCGCTGGGATCCTTTGCGATCGGCTCGATCCAAAAATGGGTCAAGGCTTCAGGTCGCAAGGCTATGCCACTTGACGAACCGCTCTTTACGAACCGCCTCGGCGGCCGACTGACGTCTCGAAGTGTGGGCCGGATGTTGGAAAAGTACCTGCAGGCTGCTGGCTTGGATGAACGGACGACGCCCCATACGCTGCGACACAGTTTCGCCACGCACCTGCTGGACGGTGGTGCTGATATTCGTAGTGTGCAGGAATTGCTGGGCCATCGCAGCCTGGTCACAACGCAGATCTACACGCACCTGACGACCGCCGCGCTGAAGAAGGCCTACGAGAAGTCGCATCCGCGAGCGCGCTGAGTCGTGTCTAGATGATGCCAGCCTGGACGGCCCAGACGGCGATTTGTGTGCGATCCGCGGCGTCCGTCTTGCGGAGAATATTCTGCACGTGTTCTTTCACCGTCTCGATGCTGATTTCCAGCGAACGAGATATCTCGCGGTTACTCAAACCAAGTCCGACGTGCCGCAGTAACTGGTATTCACGATAGGTCAGCTGGGCCTCCTGCAAAACGCCGCGGTCTCGCGAACGGTCAAGTACGGCGGCCAACTTGCGGAATGGACTCGTTGAAAGGGGTTGTTCGCCATCCAGTGCGCGACGCAGGGATGTCGTGATGCGGTCGTTATTCAGATCCTTGGTCAGGTAATCCTTGGCGCCGAGCACAATGCTGCGAGCCACATACGTGGGATTGTCGCGGGTCGAAAGAAAGACCACTCGCGTGGAAGCGGCTGCCTCCGAAACCTGCTCCAGCACCTTCATGCCGCTGATGTCAGGGAAGATTGCCTCCAGTATCAGCAAGTCGGGTTGATGCTTGGTGGTAAGTGCCACGGCCTCCGTGCCAGTACCAGTTTCGCCAACAATCACGGCCGGCAGGGCCTCGGCTAACTGCGCTAGTCCAAGACGCGTGATCGGGTCGGCATCGGCAAGGATAACTCGGGCGGTCATGAGTGCGTGCCGGGCGGGACTGCAGTGGAGTGGCGGCGGGAAGGATATCTGGCATCATAGCGACGCTGGCCCAAATATTCACGTTCGTTTTCATCCCAGGCAGCCAGACCCTGAAAGGCAGGTGAACATCGGGTCGTGACGGTTGTAACAGGCCGTTCGCGGGGGACTGCTGCAAAGAGCAGGAATCATGTCGGCTGCTTTTGACTCACGCGTCCCGGTGACGTAGATAATCTGTGGTGGATAAGACGATTTTCAGAGGCCGGCTCCCGACGGCAGTGGAAACATGAATTCCATGGCAAAGACCAACATTCTCTGGCTCGAAGACGACCCTTCTGTCGTCGATTCGATGCGCCCCCTGCTCGTCGACCATGGCGTCAGCGTGGACGTCGTGACATCCTCAGCTTCGGCACAGCAAAAACTCAGCGGGTCCTCAGCTGGTAACTACGATGCTGTCCTGCTGGATATGCGAATCAGCGACGGTGATGGACTCGATCTGCTGGAGATTACTACGGCTCGCGGTATTCCCACCGCCATCCTGACCGGCTACGCGAGTGTCGACACGACTGTCCGGGCATTCAAAATGGGGGCCCGGGACGTGCTCACCAAGCCTGTCACGGACGAAGCTGTGCTGACTTTCCTGGAGAATTGCAGTGGCCCGCGGACCGCACAGCAACCGCAGCCAAGGGTTGTAGGCACGGGCAAGCGGATGAATGAAGTCATGAAGCTCGTCCAGGCAGTGGCCGACACGCCTGTCTGTGTGCTCATCACTGGTGAAAGTGGGACGGGAAAATCACTGATTGCACGACAGCTTGCAGCTCAGAGCGAACGGACCAATGGCCCCTTCATTGAGGTCTCATGCGGGGCGCTGAACGAGTCGCTTTTGGAGAGTGAGTTGTTTGGGCATGTTCGCGGAGCATTTACCGGTGCGGATAACGACTATGCCGGGAAGATTGCCGCAGCCGATGGCGGCACGATCTTCCTCGATGAAATCGGAACGGCCTCACCTCGACTGCAGGTCAAGCTGCTGCGGTTCCTGCAGGACCATACATATGAAGCGGTCGGCAGCAATCGTACCGTGCACTCTTCCGCGCGAGTTGTGCTTGCTACCAACGAGGATTTGCATGAACGTGTGCGGGAGGGGACCTTCCGAGAAGATCTGTATTATCGAATCAACGTGATCAACGTCGATATGCCACCGCTACGGCATCGCCGTGATGACCTCGAATCATTGGCGCACTTTCTGTTGACAGAGGCCAACCGCACGCTTGGCAAGTCGATCAACGGTTACACTCCGGCTGCCTTGGAAAAACTCAAGGCACACAGCTGGCCTGGGAATATTCGCGAGTTGAAGAATGTTATCGAGCGAGCCGTCCTGCTGGCGCCCACCGATACGATCGGAATGGAGCAGTTGTTTGTTGATCAACGGTCGGTGGATCGTGGCAACCATCAACGGACGCAGGGCATGCCGCTGAAAGAAGCGCTGCAGACTCCGGAACGGGAGTTCATCCGTGAGGCCCTGGGCCGAGCGAACGGCAACCGTGGTGCAACTGCTCGGGACCTGGGAATCAACCGGGCCACACTCTACAAGAAAATGAAACGGCTCGGTCTCTGGACCGCCGCCAGTGCCGACTCGCCCGCCTGATCGGGCCGCAGCTTGAGTCGAGGAGATTTCCGCTGCCGCGCGTCCCTTGCGGTAAAGCGTGGATTCGATAGTCTGTTCGTACGAACTTTGCCTCCCACTGGCTAAAGGAAACAGGGCAGATGAAGATCCATGAATTCCAGGCGAAACAGGTGTTCACCAAAGCGGGTGTTCCCGTCCTCGAAAATCGGGTTGCCCGGACGGCCGAGGAAGCTGTCGCAGCGTACACGGAACTGGGCAGTGAAATCGTCGTCGTCAAAGCACAGATTCACGCCGGCGGACGAGGCAAGGGAACCATCAAGGAGATTCCGGAACAGCATGGTGTCGAGCTGGTCCGGAGTGCCGACGAAGTTCGCCAGGTCGCAGAGAATCTCCTTGGCAACACCCTCGAAACGATCCAGACAGGCGAGGCGGGCCAGTTGGTTCGCCAGGTGTTGGTCGAAGAAGGTTGTCGTATCGCCCGCGAACTCTACCTCGGCGTGGTGCTTGATCGGGCAGCCCGAATGCCGGTCATGATGGTCTCCACCGAGGGGGGCGTTGAAATCGAGCGAGTTGCGGAAGAAACGCCTGAGCTGATCCACAAGGAACACTTTGACCCGCATTTTGGGTTGCAGGGTTACCAGGTTCGAAAACTCTGCCGCAAGCTGGATATCAGTGGTGCCACTGTACGGGCTGCTGACAAGTTCATGAAAACACTCTGCAAGATGTACGTGCAATACGATTGCAGTATGGTTGAAATCAACCCGCTGGTGATTACCGAAGATGGTGACATGATCGCCTTGGATGCCAAAGTCAGTTTCGATGACAACGCGCTATTCCGACATCCGGACATCCAGGAGATGCGAGATGTCGAAGAAGAAGAGCCGACCGAAGTGCGTGCCGACGAGGTGGGACTGAGTTACATCAAGCTGGATGGCGATATTGCCTGCCTGGTGAATGGAGCGGGGTTGGCAATGAGCACGATGGACATCATCAAGCTTCACGGTGGCGAACCGGCGAACTTCCTTGACGTGGGTGGTGGGGCCGATGCTGCACAAGTCACCGAAGCTTTCAGAATCCTGCTCTCCGATGGGAATGTCAAAGCTGTGCTGGTCAACATTTTTGGCGGCATCGCCCGTTGCACAACCATCGCCGAAGCCCTGATCGTGGCGTCCAAGGAGGTTGGCTTTGAAGTTCCGCTGGTCGTCCGCCTGGAAGGGACTGAGGTGGAAGAAGGTCGCCGAATGCTGGCGGAGAGCGATGTCGATATCATTGCTGCCGACAGCCTTACCGATGCTGCAGTCAAGGTCGTCGCTGCGGCCAAATCAGGCGCCTAGCAGCCAAGCTGGAACAATTACTACCGATGGGAAATATCTGAAATGAGCATTCTGGTCAACCAACAGACGCGGGTTATTTGCCAGGGCATTACCGGCGGCGCGGGTGCCTTCCACACCCGTGGCTGCCTCGATTACGGCACCCAGATGGTCGGTGGAGTGACGCCAGGCAAAGGGGGCCAGGAAGTCGAAGGGTTGCCGGTCTTCAATACGGTGGAAGAGGCGGTTGAGCAGACAGACGCAACTGCCAGCATGATTTTTGTGCCGCCGGCCTTCACGGCTGATGCGATCCTCGAAGCGGTGGATGCCGGTATCGAGGTGATCGCTGCGATCACCGAGGGTGTTCCGGTGCTGGATATGGTCCGTGTTTACGAGGAAGTCCGGGAAGCTGGTGCGACCTTGATTGGTCCCAACTGCCCCGGCCTGATCACACCCGATGAATGCAAGATCGGAATCATGCCTGGCTACATTCATAATCGTGGCAAGGTTGGCATCATGAGTCGCAGCGGGACGTTAACTTACGAAGCGGTCTGGCAGACGTCAGGCAGCGGCCTGGGCCAAACTACCTGTATCGGCCTCGGCGGTGACCCGATAGTGGGAACCTCATTCATTGACTTGTTGGCCCTGTTCGAGCAAGACGATGAGACCGAAGCGATCCTGATGATCGGTGAGATCGGTGGTACAGCCGAAGAAGAAGCGGCTGCTTTCGTGTCCGACAACGTTTCCAAGCCGGTGGCGGCGTTCATTGCCGGTCGTACGGCCCCGCCTGGCAAACGCATGGGTCACGCCGGTGCCATCATCTCCGGTGGCAAAGGGACCGCAGAGGCCAAGATCGAGGCACTCGAGGCGGCCGGAATTGAAGTGGCCCAGAGTCCGGCGGATATGGGCGAAGCGGTCCAGCGGGCGATGACAGCCGGCTAGCTCTTGAGATGACGGGCAAAAAAGTCCTTCACCCGCTCCCACATCGAATCGCTGAGCACGTGGCCCGTCTGCTCTTCGATGAAATAGCTGAAGTTCTTTTCGGCATGCTGGGCCTGATAGGCCTGCTCGATAACCTTCACGCCACGGCGTACTTCGTCGATCGGACTGCCACCGTCCTGGTCGCCAAAATTCATGTGCAGCGCTCGGGGTGCAATCAGCGCGGCAATGTCCGGCGTGTCGGCCGCAGGGTAGATGCCGGGCACGAAGTTGGGGAAACAGTGCAGCAACTCGTTCTCATGGATCCCGGCGTAGGTCGGTAGACAGCAGTTTCCGACGAGTGCCTTGAGTCGTGGTTCCCAGGGCCCCACCAACCACATGTGGGTGGATCCCATCGAGTGGCCATAACAGCCAATCCGTTCGGTATCGACTTCCTTGCGTGAGCAGATGTAATCGACGGCGCGGCGCATGTCGAGAATATTCTTCCAGGCCATGCTGCGACCCTCGACAACGTATTTCAGGAACAGGAACCGTTCCAGGTTGCGGCCCTTGAGTCGATACGGAGTTTCGCGTTCTTCAAATCCAAGTGCGTCGGGACAGAGTACGACGTAACCCAGTTTGGCGAGTGCAACACCGGTGTGGTGCATCGGGTTGCCTGCAAGTCCCGCCGGCTCGGTCTTGCCAAGATTCCATTGGCCGGCATGTTGATGCCAGATGCAAATGGCGGGACGGGGCGTGGCAATGTTGTCTGGGATCAGCAGCAGGGCCGGGATGGCGTCGCCCGGTTCCGCGTCGTACCGGATGGTCTCAATCCGATAACCCTCGGCCTGGTCCGTCTTGAGGACCTTGGTATTCAATGGACATGGGTCAGGCCAGTCGCCACCCAGGCCCTTGAGTAAGGTGTCGCGGAAGTCGGCAGCGGCCATGGCGGAAATCCTCCAGCAGGAACGTCACGTATGTTGAGGCCAATCGCCATGCTATCACGCTGGGGGGCGCCTTCAAGTCACACTGTTGGTAGCAGAACCATATCCCGCGGCGTTCGACGGGGTATATTGTCTGCTCACCGCCCGTTTCGATTGTTAAGGAACACACACATGAAACTAAGCATCGCATTCATGGCAATCGCCTGCTGTCTGGGTCTGGTCGTCGTGAGTTCAGCGGTCGGCCAGGGTGTTGACCGACTTATCGGCGAAGGTGCCACGGTCCAGAAACTGGCGGGCGATTTTAAATTCACTGAAGGACCGGCTGTCGACAAGCTGGGGAATATCTATTTTTCCGACATCCCCAATAGCCGCATCCACATGTGGACCGTCGAGGGAAAGCTTTCCACGGTTAGGGAGCAGTCGGGCGGGGCCAACGGTTTGATTTTTGACAAGGCGGGCGATCTGCTGGCCTGCGAGGGTGTCGCGCGACGCCTGACTCGGATGACGGTCGACGGGAATATCAGCGTGCTGGCCGATTCCTATGAGGGGAAGAAGCTGAACAGTCCGAACGATCTTTGGTTAGATCGCAAGGGTGGAATCTACTTTACCGATCCTCGTTACGGCAGCATGGACGGGGTCCAACAGGATGGGTTTCACGTCTATTACGTGTCGCCTGATGGAAATGTTAGCAAGGTGATTGGCGACCTGGTGAAACCAAATGGGATTATCGGCACGGCTAATGGAAAAACGCTTTATGTCGCCGACCTCGGGGATCGGAAGACCTATGCCTACCGGATCAAGAAGCCTGGCGTGCTGGGCGAGCGGCGGAAGATTGCCGATCAAGGTTCGGACGGGATGACGCTCGATGCCGAGGGGAATATCTACCTCACGACAGCAGCCGTGCAGGTTTACAGTTCGGCCGGCAAGAAGCTGGGGACGATTCCTTTGCCCGAGGGTCCGGCCAATGTCTGTTTTGGAGGCGTTGACCGCGACATCCTTTTCATCACGGCCAGAACCAGCCTCTATAGCCTGAAGATGTCGGTCCGCGGGCAGCAGTAGCTGGCTCAGGCGTCGCGAGAGACTTCGTATTGACGGTGCCTGGCGTCCGATTTACGGACCGACCAGGGCGCCAGGTTGGCGAACTGCGTTGCCATCTGATCCGCTCGACCATGGTTATAGGGACCGCTATGGATGTCGAGCAGGTACCGGGCGACAAGTGGATTATCAGGTCTGGCCACAAATCCCGACTCACGGCAAATCGATGGACCGATCCAGCCATCCTCGCGTACATGCCAGCGAGTTGGTTGGCCGGGATTTGAGGGGTGATCAATACACGTTATGCCCTCGATGACACTTTCCTGGTTACCGTTGCGGCGGTCGCGGACGAGACCGCTATAGTCCATCCAGCGGGAGGGCTTGCCAAAGATCGCCGGTTCGCCCGTCTTGCCGAGGCTGTTTGTCAGGCGACCGCCACCGAAAAACTCGGCAATCGTCTTGGCTACCCGAATTGCCAGGATGCCGAAATTCGACTTTCCAAATTCCAGCTGTTCCGCGCGAGGGACGAGCGTGGATTGCAGTTCAAGCGTGTACTCGCCTTGGTCCGCGGGCCGAAAACAGGCCACGACGGTGTGTGTCAGTAAGGGCTGCGGGTCGTGGCCATCGAGCCATGCCAGTTCGACGGCCATGACCGCCTCGTCGTCCGTGTCAACGTAATCCAACCACTGGGTTTGGCGAATCTGAGCGGGGCTGGTGTCAGCCCAGAAATTGACGCCGGAGACGTCGTGATGCGCGAACCAGATTCCCTGATGGTGATCATGGTTGGCGGCTCCCGGATGTCCCATGCGGACCAGGGAATCGCCGGCGGGTCCGAGGACCGGATAGAAGAAGGGGCGCGGCGAGGATGGATGATGGTTCCAGCGGAGTGCCTCTTGGCCATTGTGCTGGAAACTCAGTTGATCGAGTGGCAAGGGGAGTAGCTGGCAGGCGGGGATCGGCTGGTTCATGTGTCGCGGGCTCGT
>CAUZOB010000010.1:0-41022 GCA_963581185.1 Planctomycetota bacterium
CAACACACGCCGCATTCGCCGCTGGAATGGGCCTGCCTGGATGAAATGCTCGAGGCCTGCCAGGTCGTGGTCGAAACATTACGGCTGTGGGGCGAACAGCAGCTGGCGGATTGATCAATTGTCAGCCAGCGAGCTCAGCAGCTGGCGAAATTGTGGTTCGGCACGGATCGCGTCAAAGTCGCTCTCCGCGTCAACCAGATTCAGGTAGTGCTTGTCACTGCTCGACGCCAGTCTGAGATAGTCGAGGGCATTGTCCAGTTCCCCAGCCAGACTCCAGTAACAGGCCAGGTTGTATTGCACCAGCGTGTCATCGGGATCGACATCCAGTGCCTGCTCGAGGGCTGCGATTGCCTGCTCAAGTCGACCACAGCGTTTCTCGCACCAGCCGATCGCCAGCCAGATATGAACCTGGCCCGGCTGCTGACGCGTGGCCAGCTCGAGAAATGTGATAGCCTCCTCATGTCGCTGCATGGCCCGCAATGCCTCGCCGCGGTAGTAGAGGCATTCTGTATCCAGCTGGTTTTCCTCGGGCAGCTCATCAAGCGTTGCGAGGACTCGCAGTGCAATCGGATCGCGCGTTGAACTATCAAGTGGAAAGCGGTCTGCCAGGATCATGATCAGCTCGAGGTAACCCTCGATCTCACGCAACACCAAGGGTGCGACACTCGTTGGCGAACTGGCCATACCCGACTTTCCGTGGCTGGAGATATAGGACGCTGCGATTGAGTTGCAGCAGAGGGTTCCACTTTTATGTCGATTCCAGCCTGTTTCGTCCAGAGGGCTTTGCCGCTGACCACCGGCTGGCTGGAGCCGACACCCTAGCCGCTATACAGCTCGGCGAATTCGACCACCCAGGTATCGATCAAGTCGGTGAATTCCGGCACATCGACTTCCTGGATCTTCTGGAAGAAGTTCCGATTGAATGCTTCCTTGTTGCGGATCGTGGCCTTTCCAGCGAGATCGATCAGGTGGTATTCGGCAAACGGCCGGACGGTGATTTCCAAGCGACTGTAGTCGTTGGAACGTTTGCCCGATCGCTGGGCGCGAAAGTCATCGCGGCTGCAGGCGGCACCCCAGCCCCGTTCGCCATAGATCGTCTCGGTCTGGAAACCGGGCAGATAGCTGGTCAGCTTTTCCAGGCAGAGTTCAATGTACTCGGATATTTCAAGTCGCTGCCGGGAGTGCTGTGTCTTCAGCTCATCCTCGGTCCACTGCCGCTGACGCTGAGCACTTTCCTGATGCTGGCGGCGCTGTTCACCACGCTCGATGGCTTGCCTGAGTCGATCTTCGAATTCTGTCATGAGCTGGTCACCAGCTGGCCGCAGGAATTTGTCTGGATAATCCTGATTATTGCCAAAGTTTCAGCTGCCGGGAACCGAAACAAGATCTCATTGCACTACAGAAGTCCCAATGTTGCACAAGGACGTGCTTGTTTCGAGGGGCGATGGTGCAAAAATCTCTCTCACCAACTAGCTCACTAGCGTACCGGAAAAGGATGTCATGGTAGCTGCTCCGCGAATTCTATCGACTAACTTCCAGCACAAAGCAAGCTCTCCGGCGAATGACCCGCAGGTCACAGTCACGCTGGCCGAGATTCATCAGGCCCTGGCCGACGCGGTCTATCATGACCGGGCCTGGCTGCAGGACTTCCTCGACGACGAGATCACAATCTCACGTGATCTTCACCAGGTTCTGCGACTCTACGACTCGATTCGCCGCGCCGCCTGAACACGTGGCCAGCAGCCGGTCCGCCCGCTAACATGAAGGCAGAGCGGCCAGCCGACAGGCTGCAGATGCCGACCAGGCACGATCCGAGCGAAGGGTGCAGTCCGTGACGAATGATAACCAGCCGTCGACCCCGGCGGATGACCGTTCCAATGATGAACGAGTGGATGACTTGATTCGGCGCATCAAGCAGTCGGCCGATCGGCTGGCAGCAGATGGTCCAGCACGCGGCGACTTGAAAATACTCAGTCGCACCCTGCGTGAACTGCGCTATGCCTTCAAGGTCTTCGCTCCCTATCGAAATCAGCCCAAGGTCTCGGTCTTCGGCTCCGCGCGCACGCGGCCCGACCAGCCGGCTTATATCCAGGCAGTCGAATTTGGGCGGGCCATGGCCGAGCGCGAGTGGTTCGTGGTCACCGGAGCAGCCCAGGGGATCATGGAAGCAGGGCACGTGGGAGCGGGTCGAGAGAATTCGATGGGGCTCAATATCATGCTGCCCTTCGAACAGGAAGCCAACCCGGTGATTGCCGGTGATCATAAGCTGGTCAACATGAAGTACTTCTTCACCCGCAAGTTGATGTTTGTGAAGGAATGTGACGGGGTCGTCTGCCTGCCAGGTGGCTTCGGCACGCTGGATGAAGCTCTCGAAGTACTCACCCTGTTGCAGACCGGCAAGCGCGATATGGTCCCGGTCGTCCTGCTGGACGCTCCCGGCGAAAACTACTGGAAGGCGCTGGACGAGTTTTTCCGCAATCACCTGCTGGCGGGTGGCATGATCAGTCCACAAGACCCCAGCCTGTACCTTGTTACCGATGACTGCCAGGTCGCGGTGGATGAAGTTGTGGGTTTCTTTCGCGTCTATCACAGCATGCGGTTTGTCGGTGAACAACTGGTACTGCGACTGAAAGAAAAAATCTCGGATGACCTGCTGGACCAGCTCAATAATGACTACCAGGACATCCTCAACGGCGGCAGTATCGTGCAGTCCGCTGCACTCGACGACGAGCAGAACGAGCCCGAGCTGGCGGAGATGCCGCGGCTGGTGTTTGATTTCAATCGTCGCAGCCACGGCCGCCTGAGACAGCTGATCAACCAGGTCAACAGTTCAGCGATGTGAGTCGCAGCAGCAGCGGTTGTCGCTGGCCTCGCCCCACCCTTAACTCCGCTGGCTCAACTCGTGCACCGCCCGGACCAGCTCGATGGCGTTTTCCACTGGTGTCTGTGGAAGGACCCCGTGGCCGAGATTGAAGATATGCCCGGGCCGACCGTCGGCCTGCTGGAGTAGATCTGCTGTGCGGCGACGAATCTCCTGCGGGTCTGCCAGCAGGACAAGTGGATCCAGGTTGCCCTGGATTGCCTTCTGCGGCCCGATCAGCTGCCAGGCTTGATCCAGCTCGATACGCCAATCGACACCGACCACCTGCGCACCTCCTTCAGCCAGCAGCGGCACGAGTGCCGGGTTGCCCGTGGCAAAGTTGATCACCGGCACGCCCGGAGTAATGTCGCGGATGATGCCCTGGACATAAGGCAGCACGAACTGCCGGTAATCGGTTGGAGAGAGGCAACCGGCCCAGGAGTCGAATAGCTGCAGGCATTGTGCGCCGGCCGCCACCTGCGCATTCAGATAGCGGGTAACGGCGCGTTGCAGCCTGCTCATCAGTGCATCCCAGGCACCTGGATCGCGATACATCAGGGTCTTGGTGTTCAGATAGTTCCGGCTGGCGCCACCTTCAATCGCATAGCTGGCAAGTGTGAAGGGTGCTCCGGCAAATCCAATCAGGGGAATGTCGGCCGGCAAGTCGGTCCTCGTCAGCCGGACCGTTTCCATCACAAAATCAAGGGCGTCGGTGTTTTCCAGTTCCAGCACACGATCGACGTCCTCGGCATCCCGGATCGGGTTGTGAATGACCGGCCCTTCCCCGGCGGCAAATTCCAGCTCCAGCCCCATCGGTTGCAATATCGGCAGCAGGTCCGAGAAGATGATGGCTGCATCGACATTCAACTTCTCCACCGCAGTGATCATGATTTCGGCGCACAGGTCGGGTCGCCGACAGAGTTCCAGGAAGCTGATCTTGTCGCGAATCTGCCGGTACTCTTGCATGTAACGGCCCGCCTGTCGCATTAACCAGACAGGTGTTACGTCGGTCGGTTCTCCGCGACAGGCTCGCAGGAAGGGACTGTCGTACCAGGGAGCTGAGGTGTCGGTGGGATCGGAAGCGGGGCCGGACAGCATGGCGTGAATTCTCTCCTTACGAGCCAGGATAGCATGACTTTGACGAGCCGCGGTGGCTACCAGCGGTCCCATCTTGGGATGCTGCGGCTCGACATCAACAGGGAAACGATGCTCTCGCAACCGTTCACTGGTGGTGGGACCGACCGAGGCGACCACCAGTCGAGGTAAGCTCTCCAACAGATCATCCTCGAGGCCCAGCTGGCTTGCAACTGCCAGCAGGTTGGTCGCCTGCTGCGCCGAGGTTACCAGCAGCACGTCGCGCTGACCAGCGATGATCGCCTGTACATTGTCGGCCAGCGCCGAGGTGTCAGTTGGCAGATCCCAGCGGTAAATCGGCACCCGTATTACTTCAGCGCCGCGAGCCTCCAGTCCCGCCACCAGGCTGGCATTACTGATCCCGTATTCCTGGATTGCTACCACCTGGTGATCGACCGGGCTGTCTTGATCCAGCAGTTGCAGCAACTCTCGCCAGGTATTGGGTTCCGGTACTTTGAAAGTGGGTGCCAGGCCGAACTGCTTCATGGCGGCCACAGTCTTGGGACCGCGCGCCACCGTGGTAATATCTGCCAGGGAATTCAGGAACCGGCCCTGGTCAACTGCCTGCGAGACGACCGTCAACATCTGCTGGAAGCCGACGCCTGTCATCAGGAGCACGATATCGATGCCACCCGTCATCAGGCGATTGGCAAAATCGATCGCGGCCGTGTTTTCATCGAGTGGGACCTCGCGCATCGAGGGGCTGACATACGCCTGGCCGCCGTATTTTTCGATCAACTGCCGCATTTCCTGGTGACGGCGGCTTTCCAGTGCTGCTACACGCAGGCCGCGGAAATCGGCGTTCGAGTCATGGTTCGATGGAGTCTCCATGTGTTCATGCTACTGCCACGCTGCGATCAGAAAAAGGCTTTGACGCCGGTCCGCCGGCCGACGCCCCCATTCTCCACACCCCGGTGCTACTCCCGCCATCGGCCTGCTGCTAGGATGATAGCTACCGTACCACAACGGGTGGCTGATACTGTTTTTGTCCTGGCTGGCAGTGAATTCATGACAACTACAAAGACACAATTTGAAGATCTGGAAAATGCACTTGAGCAAGGTGGCACCCAGGGCGTGCTCGATCAACTAGTAGGCCAGCTTGAGCAGGAAGCCAAGTATCATGAGATCTTCGAGGTCCGCAAGATGCAACTGCGGAATCGACTCGGCCTGCCGCTGCTCTATAGCGACAGCGGGGATGAACTTGCTGAACAACAGAGGATCAAGCTGGAGGATGGCTTGATTGATGCCTGCCGTGAAGTCGGTACGGCCTTGATGGAGCGGGGACAGCTGCGCGAGGGCTGGATGTACCTGCGGCCCGTGGGAGACAAGATCGCTGCTCGTGAATTGCTGGAAAAGACCGAGGTCAGCGAGGAGAACATGGATGAGTTTGTCGAGATTGCCCTGCACGAGGGAGTCTCTGCGGCTCGAGGTTACAAGCTTGTGCTGGATAACTATGGCACCTGCAATTCGATCACAATGTTCGAGTCGCTAGGACAGCAGCTGCCGCTGGAGGATCGCCAGCAACTGGCCGACTTACTGCTCAAACAGGTCCACGGGGAACTGACCGGTACCGTCAAAGCGGATATCACGCAGCAACGAGGGCAGGAACCGGAAGGTGATAGCCTGCAGCAACTGGTAGATGGCCGCGAGTGGCTGTTTGGCGAACACTCCTACCATCTCGACACCACGCACCTGGCATCCACCGTCCGCTTCGCTCGCTGCCTGGCAGATCCCGCGGCATTGAAAATGGCGCTGGACCTGACCTTTTACGGTCGACAGCTGAGTGAGCAATTCCAGTACGACGGTGATGAACCATTCGTCGATATCTATCCCAGCCATGCACTTTTCTTCCAGGCCCTGCTGGGTGAAAACCTGGAGGAAGCCCTGGCCTACTTTGCCGAGCGAGCTGAGAATGTCTCGGCTGATGAGTTTGGGACGGGTGCCATTGAGATCTATGTCGATCTACTGGCTCGTGTCGGCCAGTTCCAGCAGGCGGTTGAGACAAGCAGCCGCTTGATTCCGCCCGGTACGCACGTGGCAGGACACGCTCCGTCGCTGGTCGAGTTGTGCGAGTTGGCCGAAGATTACGACTCGCTGCTGGCACTCAGCCGAGAGCAAGGGGACTTGCTCGGTTTTGCCACCGGGCTGCTCAAGGCTGGCACGCGCAAAGGCTAGTGGGCCGCAGTCGCCCACGGTGTCAGCAGGCGAATTCTCGGCTTGTAGTGAGTCGGCAGACCATCTGCTATCATGAATCTGCTGGTTCCGAATGAGGGTAAGGTAGTAGATGCAAGAACAGGCCAC
This sequence comes from Planctomycetota bacterium, assembly GCA_963581185.1. GTDB lineage: Bacteria > Planctomycetota > Planctomycetia > Pirellulales > Pirellulaceae > SAT2750. The sequence continues at coordinate 6,296 of CAUZOB010000010.1, forward strand.
CCGCGGTTACGAGGTCGTGGACTTTGCTGCAATCGAGGGGCAGCCATGTCCCTGTGGATCAGCTCGGCGGGCTTTCGCCGACGTGGCAGACTTTCCCGGCACCATCCATGTGACAGAGATTTCGACCGACGCACAGCTGCACTACCATAAGCGATTAACCGAGACCTACTACTTCCTGGAATGTAAACCTGGGGCCCGGATGCAACTGGATGACGAGCAGATTGATGTTCATCCCGGGATGAGCATCATCATCCGACCTGGCACACGGCACCGGGCTATTGGAGAAATGAAAGTCCTGATCGTGGTGCTGCCCAAGTTTGACCCCCAGGATGAGTGGTTGGACTGAGCAACGCTGCTGCCACTTCCAGGCCGACGAGTTGTTTTCACTGATGAATGCGAATTCAGCAAAGGTGTTATCGATGACCACGCAAACCTATCTCCCCCGATTCCTGTTGGGATCGCTCGTGTTAGCCAGCTTGACTTTCGTCGGCTGCGGCAAAACTGAGGAGACCGGCGGGGACGAGGGCAAAACCAGCCAGTCAAAGCAGGCAACACCGGTGGCGCGGGTTCTGCAGGACGAGGCGGCCGCAGCTGACCAGCAGGTCGGGCAGGACTGGGCCTACTGGCGCGGCCCCAACTTTAATGGCACCTCGACAGAAACCGGGCTGATCGATGACTGGGATCCCGCCGGCGGCGAGGGCAGTAATGTCAGTTGGAAGCGAGAAGATGTTGGCGGACGAAGTACGCCGATCGTGATGAATGGCAAGATCTACATGCTCAGCCGGGCCGAGCCTGAGTCTCCGCGAGAGGGCGAGCGAGTGATCTGCCTGGATGCAGTCAGCGGCGAGACGATCTGGGAAAACCGCTTCAATGTCTGGCTCTCGGATGTGCCCGACACAAGAGTCGGCTGGAGCAGCGTCACCGGCGACCCTGCCAGCGGACGCGTCTATGCACTCGGTGTCTGCGGCTATTTCCAGTGCCTCGATGGTGAGACCGGCAAGGCGATCTGGTCGGTTCCGATGCACGAGCGGTTTGGTCTGCTTAGCACCTACGGTGGCCGGACGAACTTTCCCATCATCTGTGATGACCTGGTGATCATCAGTGCGATCGTGATTGGCTGGGGCGAGATGGCCAAGCCGGCTCATCGCTTTGTGGCCTTCGACAAGATGACCGGTGAAGTTGTCTGGTTCAATGGAACTCGCCCGCTGCCCTATGACACAACCTACAGCGGCCCCTCACTGGCTGTCTTTAATGGACAAAAAGCACTCGTCTTTGGATCGGGTGATGGACAGGTCTGGGCGATCCAGCCCCGCACCGGGAACCATATCTGGAATTACTCATTTTCCCGCCGTGGCCTGAATGTGGCCCCGCTGGTTGTGGGTGATCGGATCTTCACGGGACATAGCGAGGAGAATATTGCTGGTACGGCGATGGGCGCCGTGGTGGCGATTGATGCCAGCGGTACGGGGAATGTCACCACCTCAAACGAAATCTGGAAAGTCGAACAGATGATGATGGGCAAGGCCGCTCCGCTGCACATCGGAAATCGACTGTATTGTTTTGACGACCGAGCCAAGCTGCATGTGCTCGACGACAAGACCGGTGAACCGGTAGCCCCGCGTGTGGCACTGGGGACTGTGATGCGCTCCAGCCCGCTTTACGCCGATGGCAAGATCTATGCATTCACGAATAACGGTCGCTGGTACATCCTCACACCGGATGAAGAACGTGGCGCCGTGCGGACCAAGTACGGTCGGCTGCCGAGTGGTGAGAGCTGTGATGCCTCGCCAATCGTGTCGCACGGCCGAATTTATCTGAATACCTCCGGCGGACTTTATTGTCTGGAGGACAAGTCAAAGCAGAAGGGTGATAGCGGGGCTCCAGCAGCGGCGGTGGAAGCCAACGTGGCGGATGATACCACGCCAGCTCACCTGCAGCTGGTCCCGGCAGATGCCCTGCTGCGGCCCGGCCAGATGCAGAATTATCGAGTCCGACTGTATAACGCCGCAGGTCAATTGCTGGCCGATGCAGCCGGGGATGCCACGTTTGGCGTGGCCGATGACTCAGCCGCCATTAACCAGGATGGTGACCTGACGATCGCCAAGGATGCCGGACATGGTGCCCTCCAGGTGACCGCGACGCTGGGAGAATTAAGTGGGTCTGCTCGCGTCAGGACCGTGCCGGATTTGCCCTGGTCCTTCAGTTTTGAAGAACAGAATACGCCGCCCGTCAGCTGGGTTGGCGCCCGCTATCGCCACGTTGTTCGTGGTATCGAGGGTAACAACGTGATGGTCAAGATCTCGACCATTCCCAAGGGGACACGTAGCCGCTGCTGGTTTGGTCATTCTGACCTATCGAATTACACGGTCGAGGCCGATGTGATGGCCGCCAGGACCAATGAGAAGATGCCGGATATTGGGCTGATCGCCCAGGGCTATACACTGGACCTGCAAGGTAACGGCCAGAGATTGCAAATCCGTAGCTGGGTGCCGCAGTTGCGAATGGCCAAGGAAATGCCCTTCAGTTGGCAGCCCGATACCTGGTACCGGATGAAATTCCAGTCCACGGTGGACGGCAGCACCGCTGTGTTGCGTGCCAAAGTCTGGCCCCGTGATCAAGATGAGCCGAGTGAGTGGATGTTGGAAGCCCAGGACGATGTTGCAAACCTGCAAGGAAGCCCCGGCCTGTTTGGAAATGCCAAGGATGCAGAACTGTTCCTGGACAACATTACCGTGACGGCAAATGAGTGATTGGGCATAATGAACGACTGAGCCGCCTGGCCCAGCGGTCGCGACAACGACGAGTTTCAGCAATTAAGCAACACAATCAGGTAACAGAGGGATCGGTCGCGGCGAACTGAATCGCACTGGCCCTATTAACGGAGTTCGAGAAAGTCATGAAAAACGCACGTAGTATCCTGGTCCTGGTTCTCTGTTTCCTGCTCGGTTTGGTGACCGTCAACCTCCTGACCGGCTGCCAGGCTAACAAGCCTGCCGACAGTAGTGCGCCCGATGGAGGGGATGACACCAGTTCGGATGATTCCAAGACCAGCACAGAAGATGTCGATGATGTCGCTCCGGACGATGCGGAGGATACGAACGTGACGTCGGACACTGAGCCGGCAACAAGTGCCACGGTAAAGGCCGCTGAGTTGGGCGACGGGGGATCTGGCCACGAACTTCTGTCGTTTGAACTGGACGAGGATGGCAATCCGGTGATCGTGGCCGGTGACTGGAGCCAGTGGGGCGGGACCTCCTATCGTAATAACGTGCCGGTCGGAACGAATATTCCCACCAGCTGGGCAATTGGGTCTTTCGATCGCAAGACCTATGAATGGAATTCGGAAGGTTCAGAGAACATCAAGTGGGTTGCCCGCGTTGGTAGCCAGACTTACGGCAATCCCGTCAGCGCGGCTGGAAAAATCTATGTTGGTACCAATAATAGCGCCGGCTACCTGGCTCGTTATCCCGCCGCAGTCGACCTTGGCTGCATGATCTGCTTCGATGCCAAGGATGGGTCTTTCCTCTGGCAGCATTCGAGTGAGAAGCTGTCGACTGGCCGCGTGCACGACTGGCCGCTGCAGGGCATCTGCTGTGCTCCGCTGATCGAGGGTGAACGCATGTGGTTCGTCACCAGCCGAGGCGAAGTTGTCTGCGTGGACACCGAGGGCTATTACGATGGTGAGGACGATGGTCCGGTCAAGAATGAACGAGCCAAGATCTTCAGCATCCGTCGTGGTGAGGATCCGGCCACCGACAAGGTCGGGCCAGCTGTCGCAGCTCTGAACGATGGCGATCCAAACGACTATATCCTTGAGCAGTTCAAGAAGGCAGGTATCGAATTCGATAGTGATAAACCGATCGGTATGAGCGTCCTGGTCGACAACAAGGGCTGGGACATTGAGGTCTCGGTCGATGGCCAGCAACGCAATTTTGAACTCAGGCTGGCTGGCCCGCGACTGAATGCCTTCAAGGTTGTTACGACAGCAGATACCAACGAAGCGGATACGATCTGGCGATTCAACATGATGCAGCAGCTGAAGGTCTCACAGCACAATATGTGTAGCTGCAGTGTGACGGCACTGGGTGACATTCTCTTCATCAATACCTCCAATGCCCTGGATGAGTCGCATATCAACTTGCCCTCGCCTGACGCGCCCAGCTTCGTTGCCATGGACAAGAATACTGGCGAGGTCTACTGGACCGATAAGTCACCGGGCACGAACATCCTGCATGGCCAGTGGTCATCGCCCACCGTGGCGATCTTTGACGGTGTTCCGCAGGTCGTCTTTGCTGGCGGGGATGGCTGGGTCTACAGTTTCCGCGCTGACGAGGGCAAGGATGGTGACCCCGAGTTACTCTGGAAGTTCGACGCCAACCCGAAGGAATCCAAGTGGGTGCTGGGTGGCCGTGGGACGCGAAATAACATTATTGCCACACCGGTTGTTTACAAGGGCATGGTCTACGTGGCTGTCGGCCAGGACCCGGAACATGGTGAGGGTGTCGGACACCTCTGGTGCCTCGATCCTAACAAGCGTGGTGATGTCAGCCCCGAGCTGGCGATCAGTGTGGAAAGCGGGGAGCCGATTCCCCACCGACGACTGCAAGCTGTGATTGCCGAAGAGGGTGAAGTGGCTCGCGATAATCCCAACTCCGCCGTGATCTGGCACTACAGCTCATTTGACCAGAATGGAGATGGTGAGTTCTCGTTCGAGGAACAGATGCACCGAAGCTGTGGTACCGTGGCGATCAAGGATGATATTCTCTTCATCGCCGACTTCAGTGGCCTGTTCCACTGCCTGGATGCCATGACCGGAAAGGTCCATTGGACCTACGACATGCTGGCAGCAGCCTGGGGATCGCCGCTGATCGTCAACGACTATGTTTATATCGGTGACGAGGATGGCGATATTTCCATCTTCCCGCTGAGTGCCGATAAGGAAGTTGCGCTGAAGGACGGCTTTGAACCCGGCACCGCCGAGATCAATATGAGCAACTCGGTCTATAGCACTCCGATCGTGATCGACAGTGTCCTCTACATTGTCAACAAGACGCACCTGTTCGCCATCGAGGCAGCGGGAGATGCTGCTGCGGCACAAGAGGAAGGCAGCGAGTAGCGGCTGGCAAGAGAGCCACTGGACAAGCAGAAGCGACGCGGCTGGTCAGACTTCCTCTTCGATGACTTCCTTGTCTTTCTGAATGAAGTGCGGGAACTTGCCCAGCTTGCTGAGCGCCTCGCGCTTCTTTTCCGCAGCCTTGTGGTCGTGGTATTCGAACATTGCCACACGCTTGAGCGACTGGTTGTAGATCCCCCACATCGCTTTGTAGCGAATCTCAACCGGTTCCTTCTTGCGCGAACGTGTCGCCTTTTTGGGCGCAGGCTTTTTCCCTTCAACAGCAGCGTCCGATTTCGCTGCCGGCTTCTTTTTCTTTGTCGCAACTGGCTTTTCGGCTGTTTTCGACTTGGTTTCGGTGGCTGTGTTCTTGGCCATCGTACCTCTTATGGGGGGAATCCGTATTGAACGGAATATCGCCCGTTTCCTGCAGGTTTTGTGATTGGTGGCCTATCATATCGGAACCGCCGGAGAATTGACACAGGTATTTGCCAGACCAGAAAAAACAGGTCAATTTCGGGCCATTTCCCGCTGTTTGTCCCAAGAAACTCTGGCCATTGACCGCCAAAGCCACCCCGCTGGCTGCTACTCCGTTCCGGTTGCCAATCGCAGTGCAATCTTGCAGGCCCGTTGAAACTGTTCGACATCCAGCTGTTCGTTGACTGTGTGGGCATTCATTTGTCCGCAGCCGAGTGAAACTGCGGGGATACCATGTTGGAACAGCCAGTTCGCATCGAGGCCACCATTGGCGATTGCCAGCTCGACTGGGTAGCCCAGCGATTCAGCTGCTGCCTGGGCTACCTGTACACAGGGCTGATTGGATTTGAGCTGAAATGCCTCGTAATCAAGTTGTCCTTGCCAATGGATCTTTCCCTTTTTGCCGTCGCTACTTTTCACCCTGGCGCAGGCTCGCTTAAACGCCTGGCGAATTTCGGACACGATTGTGCGTCGAAACGCGGGGTTATGGCTGCGTGCTTCGGCTCGCACCAGCACGTGATCTGTGACAACATTTGTGGCAGCGCCACCCTCGATAACCCCCACGTTGCTGGTACCGAGATTCCCTTTTTTCTTGATCAGTCCGTGCCACCCATTCCGTTCAAGGTCAGCGATCGCCAGTGCGGCGATGGCAATCGCACTGACTCCCCGCTCGGGTGCTCCCCCCGCATGGCTTGCCAGCCCCTCGATCTCGATGCGGATCCGAAAGCCACCGGTGGCGCCGATCGTCAACTTGGAGGCACCACCACCATCCCAGTTAAATGCCAGTCTGGGATTCCCCAGCATTCCCTTGCGGATCTGCCGTGCTCCGTGAAGCCCGATTTCTTCCTGCACGAACCAGCAGAAGGTGAGTGGTGGATGGGGCAGCTTGTGCTGCAGGATCTCGATAGCGGCGGACAGAATTGTCGCCACGCCGGCCCGGTCATCTGCCCCCAGGCCGGTGGCTGGATCTGCCGAATGCACCCGGCCGTTCTTCAAGGTCGGCTGCGAACCAATACAGATAGGCACGGTGTCCATGTGCGCGGACAGCATTCGCCGGTCTCGGCGCAGTGTACCTGGCAGCCGCAGCACCAGGTTCCCCTGGTTGCCGGACAGGGGTGTGCGTCGTTGAGCTGCATCGCAGTGGATCGCTGCCGCGGGAGCACCAGCGGCCCGCAGGGCGGCGACCACATAGCTGGCCACGTCCGCTTCATCACCGCTACCTCCACGGATTGCCATTAATTCCATAACCCGCTGCAATGCGGCCTTTGGATCCGGGGAGGGTGCCGCGGCCGAATCGACTTTATCTGCTGTCTGGGAACGCTTCACGTGACTACTCCGGTAGATCTGGAAACAGTTAAGGCGGTCGCCGCACCTTGGTTTTCTCGGCAACTGGCCGTATTCTAGAACGATCTTGTGGATCAGCCTAGCAGCTCGAAATCCAGGGAGGCACGCGTGCGGTTTTTTATTGCGGGAATCATGCAGGGATCTCATCCCGGTGCCACGCTTCACGGCCAGGAGTACCGTGAACGGATCACCGAATTGATTTGCCGATATTACCCTGACGCCGATATTTACGATCCGCGGGCTGAGCATTGTGATTCGGTCGAGTATGACGACCACTACGGTCGCGAGGTCTTTCTCGGTCATAATCAGATGTGTGGAGAGGTGGACGTTGTTGTGGCCTATATCCCGGAGGCATCGATGGGGACGGCGATAGAAATCTGGGAGGCATTTCGAAACGACAAGGTGGTGGTAAGTATCAGTCCGCTTGAGACGAACTGGGCGGTTCGATTTCTTAGCCAGCTGGTGTTGCCCGACATCGAGGCTCTTGCTGCCGCGCTGGCTGCTGGCGACTTCCAACAGGTTGTCGAGGAGGCCGGCAGATGAGCCAACTACTCGATCCCAACAGCCAGCAGCTTGAGGAATGGCTGTCGGAGCATGACCAGCCCGGCTTTCGTGCCCGGCAAGTTCGACGCTGGCTAGCCGCTGGCCGCGCCAGCTCTTTTGCAGACATGACTGACCTGCCAGCTGAGCTGCGCGACCAGCTTCAGCAGCAGCTGCTGATCTGGTCAGCAAAAATTAAGGCTCATCGCAAGGCCAAGGATGGTACCGAGAAGCTGCTGTTGGATTTCGACGCAGGTGGGCAGATCGAATGTGTGCTGTTGCGAGACGGCGCTCGCAGAACGATATGTATCAGCAGCCAGGTGGGCTGTGCGATGGGCTGTGTGTTTTGTGCCAGCGGACTCGATGGAGTCGATCGCAATCTCACCAGCGCGGAGATTATTGAGCAGATGATTCGGCTGCAGCACTGCCTGCCAGCAGAGGAGCGGTTGAGTCATATTGTCGTGATGGGGATGGGTGAACCACTGGCGAACCTGGATAACGTGTTGCCGGCACTGAAGTTTGCGAGCAGCGAGGATGGCCTGGGAATCAGTGCTCGCCGCATCACCATATCGACTGTCGGCTTGCCGTCGGCGATCCGCCGGCTGGCGGAGGATGATGGCGGGTACCAGCTGGCGGTCTCGCTGCACGCAGCCGACGATCAACTGCGTAACCAGCTGGTGCCGGTTAACCCGAATACCGGACTGAGCGAGATCATGGCGGCTGCCGACGAGTATTTTGAGCGATCCGGTCGTCGACTGACCTTTGAATATGTTCTGCTGGCCGGGGTCAATGACCAGCCAGAACATGCACGTCGCCTGGTCAAGTTGCTGGCTGGCCGGACCGCAATGCTCAACGTGATTCCCTACAACCCGGTCGCCGGCTTGCCTTACAAGACACCGGGGCGACGAGCGATCTGGCGATTCCGCTCGATCCTGGAGGATGGGCAACTGAATGTCCAGCTACGGCAAAGAAAAGGGGATGACATCGATGCCGCCTGTGGACAGCTCCGTCGCACACTGGGCTCACCGCCGGGCGACGAACGTTCTGGCCGCGATGCTGGCATTCGTTTAGACTGACCATAGGTGCCAGCAGCAGATGTCCCGGCTGCCAGGTATACTGATCTGTTCTGGGGGGTTTTTCAGGATGGATATCTTCGGGCGGAGAATGCAGGTAGATGGCCGCCAGACCGATAGTTGCCAAAGACTATGAACAGCTGGATCCCGATGTGCGCCTGATGCTGCAGGTAAAGGATGACCAGGCAGCGGCGTTTGAAGAACTGGTACGACGCTACCAGGTCCGCCTGGTTGCTATCTTTCAGCAGACACTGGGTAGCCGCGAACAGGCCGAGGACCTGGCCCAGGAGGTCTTCCTCAGGATCTACCGTGCTCGAAAAACCTATGAGCCACGATCCCGCTTCTCGACCTGGCTGTTCACGATTGCCAATAACGTGGCCCACAATGCACGTCGCAGTCGGGCGAGACGTAAGGAAGTCCAGTTGGCCGGAAGGAAAAGTTCATCGATCCTTGCCGGGTCCCTTTCCCAGCTCGTGGAAGCGGCCAGTGGCCTGCTGCCAACAAGATGTCTCGATCGATCGGAGCGAGCGGAGCTGGTCAACCTGGCAATGGAGACACTGAATGAACGACAGCGGATGGCCGTCCTGCTCTCCAAGTTTGAGGGTATGAGCTATGCGGATATCAGCGAAACAATGGGATTGAGTGTTTCGGCAATCAAGAGCCTGCTGTCGCGGGCACGTGGCAACCTGCGTGAAGTGCTTGAGCCGTACATAAACGAGGGTAATCTGCCGGCGGCCATGGGCGCCGCCTTACAAGATTCCGGAGAAAATGAGAGCGTCGAAATCTGAGTCGCGGTGTTAGATAAGCAGCGAACAAGAGGGCCAGGAGAGCATGGCCCCTGAGGGTGCAGCAGGCGGTAAACCGACAATGACAGATAATGGCGACAATCCGAACAACCTGGACCTGATGGAACAGGAAGAGCTGGTTGCTTACCTGGATGGAGAGCTGGATGCAGCTCGCAGTGCCATTATCGATCGCCGACTGGCGGAAGATCCCGAGTACCGCGTGCGGTTGCAGCAACTACAACAGGCCTGGGACTTACTGGATGAGCTGCCGCGGCCCAGGACCGCCGAGGACTTTACTCGCAGCACGGTCGAAGTGGTTGTGGCCTCAGCCAATGCAGAGGTCGATCGGCTGGCGGCAATTCCGCGCTGGCGACGCTGGTTGCCCACACTGATGGGAACCACGCTGCTGCTGGCCGCCGCTGCTGGTGGATTCCTCTTTAGCTGGCTGCAGGTGACTGCCGAGGATCGTCAGCTGTTGCGGGACCTGCCGGTCATCGAAAAACTTAATCAGTACCGGTATGTACCGAGTGTCGAGTTCTTGCGCATGCTGCAGCAACAGGATCTGTTCAGCTTGGAGGCGAGCGATGAATCCTGACATCCGCCAGTGGAAAATGTACTGCCTCGTGCTGCTGTTGCTGACCGTGTCCTGGTTGGCCGCCGGTGCCCTGGGAGAGGCCACGGGCCGCCAGCGGATTGCCCGGATGAGCGTGGCGGAGAAGCAGGACTTACTGGACAAGAAACAGCTGTTCTACGGGTTGGATGCAAGTGAGCAGCAGCGTTTGCGGTCGATTCACCAGCAGATTCACGAGGCCAGCGATCGGCCGCTGTTGGAAGCGATGATGAAGCGGTATAGCGAATGGGTCCAGACTTTGCCTGCGCCGCAGCGGGTGGAGCTATCGAGCATGCAGACGGATGAGTGTGTAGCAGCGGTCCGTCACATGCTCTCGGAACTCGAAGAACGACGGCTCGCTGAATTGGCCACGCGCCGATTGGACCTCGAAGATATGCGCAGCGTCTCCAGCTGGCTGGATGAGGTTGTGCGACAACATGAAAGCACGCTGCAGCCACTGCTTGAAGAAATCATCAAGGACATGCCGCAGCTGCAACGCAGGCAATTGAGTCGGATTCGGAAGCCGTCCGAGCGGGCCAGGGTGCTGACTGCCAGTATGATCATGCGAGCAGCCAACAGTGGTGAGCCAATGGCTGGCCCGCTGCAGCTGGATCAGCACTTCACGGACCTGATCAGTCAGCTCTCGCCAACAGGGCAGGACGCTTATACCAGGGTCGCAGATGCTCGTGAACAACAGAGAATGGTTGGCCGCTGGATCATCACCGCAGCGCTCTGGAGCCTGACGGCAGTGAGTGATGAGGAACTGGAACGTTTCTACCTGGAAGACCTGGATGTCAACGATCGGGATTACATCGACCAACTCTCCGGTGTCCGTTTTCGACAAAAACTCGTGGAGCTCTACCGGCGTTACCAGCGTAGCCAGTCGCGGTTCGATACCGGCCAGGAGGGGGGCGCAGGTCGACCCGGTCAGGCACCGGGACGAAGTCGACCGGCTAACGGGCCGGCTGGGAATCCGCTCCCGTGATCAATGCCGGCAAGGTTGTGGTCAGGTAATAGCGGCGCGGGACACTCAACTCAAGCAGCGCCTGGATGCTTCCCAACGGGTTGTTGGCTTGTATCAGCGGGTTAAAGTCGAGCAGGCTGCGGGGTTCTTCAAACCACACGGCGCGGACATTGTCCGGATCGAGTGATTGATCCTGCTGGCGGGCAAGTTCAAGTGCCCGCTCAATGGCGTCCTCAATAAAGCCGATCTTGTCGACCAGTCCATACTCCAGTGCCCTGCTGGCAGTGAATATCTCGCCGGTGGCGATGTTGATATCGGTACCGACGGCCAGCAGCTGGTGTTCGTCGTTCTGCAGGGCTGGCCGGCCAGCCATCACGATCTGTTTGAAACGCTGAAATGCATCGTTGACGTGGTCCTGCAGGATCTCACGGTGCTCGTCGGAAATTGGCCGGGTCATGCTGAGCATCTGCTTGCGCTGATGGCTGACGATGGAATCATCCTTGATGTTCATTTCTGCCAGCAGGCCGCTGAGGTCGTAGTGCGGAATGATGACGCCGATCGACCCGGTGGTGGTTGTCGGTTCTGCGTAGATGCTGTCCGAGTCACTCCCGACTGCCATCGAAACGTAATAACCACCACTCGCCGCGATCGCTCCCATACTGACGACCATCGGCAGGCTGGTCTCCTGCTTTAACTTCAGCAAGTGGTGATAGATATAGTCTGAGCCGGTGACTGTTCCGCCTGGGGAATTCACACGCAGGACTACCGCCACCACGTTCTCGTCGTTGCGAATCCGTTCGATCTGGCGGCGGGCCGCCTGTCCGCTGCCGATCACCCCCTCGATCTCGAGGATCGCTATTTTCTTGCGGCCCTGTGGGGAGAGTGAATGAAAGTGTTCTTCCAGCCCACCGCTGGTGTCAAAGTAATCCTCTGTTGCGCGCCGCTGCAGTGCATACGAAATCAGGCACAACAGGAACAGGATCCAGCCGGTCCTAAAAAACACACGACTCTGTCGCGATGGCGGCGCCGACTGGATTATGACCGTCGGAGCGCCCCCGGGGGATGCTGGGCTGATCGCTTGATCGTTGGGCGAATCAACTGGGACCGCGTCGTCTGCCTGGTCTGCCATGTCTGTCTCTCCCTGCTCTCTGACGATGTATCCTGGCCAGTGCCAGCCGATTGTGCCGACACGTCGCCATTATTCTAGTACTGCATGTTTGCAGCGAACAGCGCGGTGGTGTTGCCAGCATCCCCAGACTGCCAGTAAGCTATGCGGATTACTGATGACGGGCCAGGCGATTCCTGGCCAGGCTTTTCTTTTCTGCAGGGACGTGGATTGTGCTTATCGCGGCAACAACGGACTGTTTCCGTCAACTTCCTTTCCAGGATGCGGTCCAACGCATCATTGACCTGGAATACACTTCGGTCGAAATCCCCATCCGTGAAGGGTCGCAACAGGTGACGCCAGCCCAGGTGGCGGCTGACCTCGAAGCGGCCATTACCATCTGCCACAACCCCGGCCGCCTGCATGTGGTTGCTTATTCGCTCGAGTCCTTAGCGACCGGTGAAGAGTATTTCCAGCAATTTGAGGCGATCTGCAAGATGGCTCGCGCCACGCGAGTAATATCTGTGACAGTGGAATCGGGCGTGCTTGGGACCCCCTTTAATGAGGAAGTTGAACGGCTGCAGCAACTTGTCGAGATCGCCACGACCCAGGGAGTGCTCGTCAGCATGTGCACCAAGATTGGTTGCCTGAGCGAGGATCCCGATACCGTGACCGTGCTCTGCAATCATGTCACCGGCCTGGGTTTGACCCTCGACCCGAGCTTTTATGTACATGAATCCGGCCAGGGCCGGAACATGGATAAGGTGATCAAGTACGTCTATCACGTGCGACTACGCGATACCAGCGAGTCGGACATGCAGGTCCAGATCGGGCAGGGGGATGTCGACTTCAGCAGGCTGCTGACCCAGTTGCGATTGCAGGGATACCAACGGGCACTCAGTGTGCACATCGATGACGCGTCCGGCAGCGATCAATTCGGTGAAATGCGGAAGATGCGACTGCTGCTCGAAAGCCTGCTTTAGTCACGGCCGCCCGTAGTGATTCGCTCCAGCACCGACTTTCCCGGCCCCCGCTGCTGGATTACCATAGACCGCTCTCGTCGCTGTGGCGATTCACAGGCTCAAGGCGTTGTCTTGTTTTGGAGTTATGGTATGTCGAAGCTGCACTCTGCCGTGCTTGTTGGAATCGTACTGATGACCACCGTGATCGTCTCCGCGCTGGACGCTGGAGAAGGCCTGCTCGGCCGGCGAGATCGCGACAAGCGGGGAATGAGTGTCGACGTCACGTCGTTTGGCAGTACGGCAGATGGCCAGCAGATCGAACTCTACACCTGCACCAATGCCAATGGCCTGGTCCTCAAGATGATGACCTATGGCGCCATTGTTGTTTCACTGGAAACGCCCGATCGCAACGGCTCGCTGGCAAACATCAACCTGGGCTTTGACAAGCTGGATGGCTACCTCGCCGGTCACCCCTATTTCGGGTCCACCGTGGGACGCTATTGCAATCGAATTGCCGGCGGCATGTTTCAACTGGATGGAAACGACTACACGCTGGCGACCAACGACGGCGCCAATCATCTGCACGGCGGTGAGAAAGGTTTTGACAAGGTCGTCTGGGATGCCAGGCCGCTGCGCAGCCGCCATGGCGTCGGTGTCAGGTTTCAGTATCTCAGCCAGGATGGCGAGGAAGGCTATCCGGGAACCGTCCAGGTGACCGCGATTTACACGCTCACCAATAACAATGAACTCAAGGTCGAATTGAGTGCCCGCACCTCAGCGGCCACGCCCATCAACCTCACCAACCATTGCTACTGGAATCTTGCCGGAGCCGGGTCGGGGTCGATCCTCGGACACGAGCTGGAAGTGCAAGCGGACAAGTTCCTGGAAGTCGATGAGATGCTGATCCCAACCGGGAAAATGCTCGACGTGAGCCAGACTCCTCTCGACTTCACCACCCCCCACACGATCGGGGAACGTATCCAGGCGATCCCTGAAATCGAGGGATTACCGCAAGGCTACGACCACTGTTTTGTGCTCCAGCGCGGCGGCAAGTCGATGGCCCTGGCAGCTCGTGCCAAGGATCCAGTGAGTGGACGTGTGATGGAGATCTACACGACGCAACCTGGACTGCAGCTCTACTCGGGCAACTTCCTTGATGGTGAAGCTGGCAGTGGTGGCTTCAAGCAGTACGAGGGGTTCTGCCTGGAAACACAGCATTATCCCGATTCGCCCAACCAGCTGGATGTTTTCCCTTCCACTATTCTGCGGCCCGGCCAGCGCTATCGACATACCACGCTGCACCGTTTCCTGGCCGAATAGCTGGCGGTCCGATCTTGTCGCGGCTTGCCTCCTGCGGCGGGCGCTTGATCAGATAACCGCCAACAATCCGCATTGACACTGTACACCCGTATATTATAGTGTCGATAAGCTTGATAGCGTCGAGTGGGCCCTCAACTGCGGTCGGGAGCGGTCCAATCGAGTTGTCTTGGCCGTGAAACGAGCGATCACACCGTCAGGGAGGATTCCCCGCGTGGCACCAACTGATCAACTTACAGCCCGTCAGCTTGAAGTCTACGAACTGATTCGCGACAGGATCCTGTACCGGGGCTATGGCCCTACCGTTCGCGAGATTGGCGAGGCCTTTGGAATCCGCTCACCGAATGGCGTGGTATGTCATTTAAAGGCCCTCGAGAAGAAAGGGCTTATCATCCGCAGTCCGCACAAGTCACGAGCGATCGAGCTGACTGCCGAGGCGCTGGAAGAAGAGCGAGGCTTGCCGCTGGTAGGTGTGGTCGCTGCGGGTAAAACGGAACTGGCATTTGAACAGGATGACCGAGTTGACTTTAGTGCCCTGTTTCATGGCAGTGGCCAGTTTGTGCTTGAAGTCCGTGGTGACTCGATGGTCGACGCACACATTTCCGATGGCGACTATGTGGTCATCAAGAAGCAGGCCACGGCCAGCGCGGGACAGATGGTTGTGGCCCAGACGGACGAGGGGGAAGCAACGCTGAAATACTGGCATCCAGAATCCAACCGAATTCGGCTTCAGCCTGCCAATGCGACGATGGACCCGATCTACGTACCCAATGCAACAGTACTGGGTGTCGTCGTGGGCGTCGTCCGCCAGGTCTGAACCTGACCCCGGCGATTCTGCCGGCCGATCCCGTGCTACGCTGCTTCGCTGTTGAGCTTATTGTAGAGCGTCTTCAGGCTGATCCCGAGTTCCTCAGCAGCCATTCGCTTGTTGTTGGTGTGACGGGCCAGGGCGGCATGAATCGCCTGCATCTCAAGTCCGCGCAGCGTCATATCAGCCGCCAACCCAGCACCAGTCGGGCGCTCTCCCCCCTGCTGGAATCGTTCTGGCAGATGCCGCGGCTCAATCGGCAACTGGTCGCAGAGGATAGTTGCATGTTCAATCGCGTTGACCAGTTCTCGTACGTTACCTGGCCACGAGTACATCTGTAGGATCGCCATGGCCTCCTCTGTGAACACCGATTCTGTCGTCGGCAGGAACCGCCCTGAGAGGTGCTTTACCAGTTGCGGAATATCCTCCACGTGCTGACGCAGGCTGGGGAGAGTAATTTCGAAAGCGTTGATACGGAACATCAGGTCCTGGCGGAATTCCCCGTCGGCGACCATCGTAGCGAGGTCACGATGGGTAGCGCAGATCACCCGCGCGTCGATTTCAAACACCTGGTTGTCGCCGACGCGTCGTATTTCACCGCTTTCCAGCACCCGCAACAGCTTGGCTTGCATGGACCGCGGCAGCTCGCCGATTTCATCGAGTAGCAGGGTGCCACCATCGGCAACCTCGAACAGCCCGCTGCGGTGTTCCTCGGCACCGGTGAAGGCTCCCTTGCGATGGCCAAACAGCTCACTCTCGATCAGGCTTTCCGGCAGCGCGCCGCAATTGACTGCAACAAATGGCTGATCTTGTCGCCTGCTCTGCTGATGAATGGCCCGGGCTACCAGCTCCTTGCCGGTTCCCGTTTCACCCAGCACCAGGACGGTGGAACTGGTCGGTGCAACTCGCTCGATCATCTGGCGGATGTTATCCATGCAGCTGCTGTCGCCGACCAGGTCGGGGGACCCTTCGACTCGCAGCAACTGTCTTTGCACTGCTCGGAATTTCTTTTCCAGGCTGCGCTTCTGCGCGACTTTCTCAAGCAGCATTTTCAGGTTGGCCAGCTTGCAAGGCTTTGTCAGGTAGTCAAAGACCCCATGGCGGACTGCGGCAATGGCACTTTCGATCGACGATTTCCCGGTCAGGATGACCGCTTCAATGCCTGGCGAAATTGCGCCGGCTTGTTCGATCACCTCGATGCCGCTCAATCCGGGCATATCGAGATCCACGATCAGGCAATCGAAGGCCTGCTTGGCCATCAGTGTGAGAGCTTCATGGCCATTCGCGCAGACGGAGACACGGTGCCCCATACGGGGCAGTTCCAGGCTCATCAGTTCCCGCAACGACACTTCGTCATCGGCAAACAGGATATGCAGCGGATCAGGCGACCCGGGCGTGCTGCTGTTGTGCATGTGCTTCCTCAGCAAGGGGTAAACAGACCTTGAGTACGGAGCCCTGTCCGTTTCCGGGGCTATCTGCCGTGATGGTGCCACCGTGATCGGTCACGATTCGGTAGCTGATGGAGAGTCCCAGTCCGGTTCCCTGTCCGTCGCGTCGGCGGGTGAAGAAGGGCTCGAAGAGTTGTTCCAGGACATCGCTGGTCATACCACAGCCATTATCTCGCACCACCAGGACTGCCTGGCGGCCCTGCCGGGAAAGATCGATCCAGACAATACCGCCATCGTCCAGGCTATCGAGTGCGTTGATGACCAGGTTCAGCACGACCTGCTTCATTTCCTGGGAATTCACCATAGCAACCAGTTCGTCCTCCTCGACAAACACAACTTCCTTGTTGCGGTAAGTGCCCAGGTGCTTGACCATTTCTACAACTTCGGCAACGACTTGCTGGAGCTGCGTGGCCTGTCGGGTCACGGGGCCGAGTCGGGAGAAGTCGAGCAGGCGTTCGGTGATCCCCTTGCAACGGAACGCCTCGGATTGAATCCGCTGCAGGTACTGTGAAACGAGCTGGTCGTCATCGTCCTGCTGCTGGCTGTCCGCTGTGGCGGTGTTGTTTTCCAGGAAGCGTGACTCAAGGGATTCAGCGCACCAGGCGATAGTAGCAAGTGGATTGTTGATTTCGTGGGCCACGCCGGCTGCCAGGAAGCCGACGCTGGCGAGTTGTTCGCTCCGTACCACCTCGCGCGTTCGCTGTTTGACCTGCTGATCCAGGTCATTGTGGATGCGCTGGAAGTTGCTGGTCATGGCGTTCATCGCTGCGGCCAATTCAGCAACTTCATCTTCGGTATCAAGTTGGATGCGATGATCAAAATCCCCCGAAGCCACCCGCCGCGAGCCTGTGATCAGGGTCTGGAATGGCCGCAACAACCACTTGCTCAATAGCCGCAGGACCTGGAACAGCACCAGCACAGTAAGAATGCTGGTGATCCAGGTCATCACGATCAGGGTGCGATAATCGGTTCGCACCTGGCCAGCAAACTCATGCATTCTTGTTTGCAAGTGGCTTGGCAGGCTGCTAGCACGTTGATTAATCGATCGCAGGTCCTCCCGTAGCTGGCGAACCTGGCCACTGTCGGATGTCCAGCCGGGGCCAAGGTCGACCTTTTCCAGCCTCTTCAGCGACGATTGGACCTGGTTGACGATCCTTAACTCAGCCTTGGTATCACCGAGCATGTTGCCAGCGGCATGGGCGGCCAGCAGCTGTTGTCGATAAGCCTGCAGGGCCGTTGTCGCCCTGGCATGTTCTTGCTTGAATTGCCGGGCAACCCTGCTGGCCCGCTCCGGGTCGCTGTCCGACAGCAGCTGGTCATCGATCTCCAGTTGCAGGACCCGTTCCAGGTCGGCCAGCCCGACGGTCAAGTCTCCTGAGAGCGGTAGTTCACTTGCCCGTTGGCTAATACTGCGAGCAAGTCGTCGATACGAGTAGACCCCCTGAAAGCCCCCGAAGGCCAGTGTGGCCACAATCAGGAACAGCAGGCTGATGCAGAACAACAGCTTGTAGCGTATCGACCAGCGGGAAAACACGGTTGGCATCTCCTCCGAATCAGTTATCTCTGTGAGTCAGGCGGCCTGCTTTTGCGACAGCGGCTGAACAGCCGTTGCCTGGCATCGTTCCAGCAAGCGTGCCAACCTGCGAGCGGCTCGCCAGCGGTCTGCACGATGGGAGATGATGGTCCCGAGGCGGTCACGCAGGTATCGCCAACGCAGGTGGTATGTGAGGCGGTTGTATTTGCTGAGTGCCTGCAGCGAGCGGTCGCGTGAGGTCGTGTTGTCTGGCAGCTGAATCGGTCTGGCGGGGCCTGCCGTCTTGCGGAACAGCATCTGCAAGTTTTTGTCTCCCGGTTGAGACAGCTGTTGCTGCAGCACGAATCCGCTGGACTCTGCCAGCATGGCGAGCGTATCTGCTGTGTAGTTGTAGATGTGGGCGAAGTGGAATTGTCTGCCCGGTGCTGCATGCGGCGCTGCGAAATTCGGAACCTCCAGGTAACACAGCCCGTTGTTGGCAAGTAACTGGTGTACCGTGCGGAGCGAACGGGCGGGGTCGTTGAAGTGTTCCAGTACATGGACTAACAGGACCAGTTGCTGGTCATCTCCCGCAACCAGTTCTTCCAGCGTCTTCTGTTTAACATCGGCGTTGAGCTGGTCGCCTGAGAAACGGCAGAACCCTTCCCCCGGTTCGATGCCGCTGGCTCGAAAACCGGCCAGATCAAAGGACTTGACGGTACAGCCGATCCCGGACCCGATCTCCAGCACCCGATCAGCCGGTTTGAGTTGGTTGGCGAGTAAGGAGAGTAGCGCTTGCCCCCGTTTCCATTCACGCAACACGCGATAGGGAGAAGGAGTGAACTCGCCGTGGTAGTCCTCGCGGTACTCGCGGGCATAGTAATCGAGCAACTGCTGATCGTCCGGAATTACCTCGTGGGAGACCAGGCCGCAGTCGGGACAAAGTACGGTGGTCAGCGGATGTCCTCGGCGATCGAGCCGGGCGACCTGCAGAAACTGTGAGTTCTGGCAGAGCAGGCAGGGCTGTTGTCGGTCAGATGGCGTGAGGGAATTCAAGTCAGTCATGGCAGATTGGTAAAGAGGCCTGTTAATCCAGCGCGCAGATCGCCCTGGGAGCTGAAAAACGATAATCCAACTGGCCAGTCCGGGTCAATTCCAAAGCGGCCGACAATTGAAAATTGGCCGCAGCCAGAAATCCTGATTTCCCTGGATCCGGAAACCTGTTAGATTCTCTGCGCGGCATGGAAGCCAGTTTGTCTTGAAGGGTCCGGGACCCTGCGCCTAGTCAATGCGACACATCACCCGTTACGTCATACTTGAGCTGCTGAAGGTATTTGTCGTTGCCCTCGTGGCGCTGACAGTCCTGATGCTCATCATCGGGCTGGTTCAGCGTGCTGTGCAGGAAGGCATGGGTCCGCTGCCTGTCCTGCGGCTGATCCCCTTCGTGCTGCCTGACGCACTCCGCTTTGCGATTCCAGGCACGATGCTGTTTGCCGCCTGCAGCGTGTATGGCCGGATGGCGGCCGACAACGAGATCATTGCTATCAAGAGCCTGGGGATCACACCCTACGTGGTGGTCTGGCCCGCCCTGGTACTCGGTTTTGTTGTCAGCCTGGCAGCTGTCTGGCTCAATGACGTGGCGGTCTCCTGGGGTCGACTTGGTGCCAACCGGGTGATACTCCAGTCGGTTGAGGAGATTGCCTATGGCATGTTGCGCAGCCAGCGGTCTTACTCAACAAAACGATTTTCGATCCATGTCAAACAGGTGCAGGGCCGCGACCTGTTACGTCCGACCATCTGTTTCCATGCGACAGGCGACGCTCCACCAGTCACCCTGGTCGCCAGGCGAGCCCAATTGCGTTTTAACCCTGAGAGCAATGCCCTGCGGATCATGATTGAGGATACCGAATTCGATATCGGTACGACGACCCACGGTCACTGGCCGGGCCGTTTTGACTATGAGTTACCGCTGACTACAGTCTCCGGTGTGGATGAGACGCATCCCGGCCCGTCCCAGATAGCGATGCGAGCGATTCCGCTCAAGCTGGAACAACAGCGGCTGACAGTTCAGCGGAAGCAGCAGAACCTGGCCGCCACAGCTGCCTACCAGTTGCTGACAGGTGATTTTGCTGCGCTCGGGAGCAGTGAATGGGAATCCCGATACCAGGGTCTGCAAGGAGAAAAGTACCTGCTCAATCGGCTCAATACGGAACCCTGGCGCCGCTGGGCGAACGGATTCAGTTGCCTTGCATTTGTACTTGTCGGACTTGGTCTCGCCATGTTGCTACGAACAGCGGACGTCTGGAGCAGTTTTGGGCTCTGCTTCATGCCAGTATTGCTTGTTTACTACCCGGTCATGCAGTTTGGGGTGGACCGGGCAAAAATTGGCGAGTTACCAGCTTATACCGTTTGGATCGGCAATCTGGTGTTGCTGGTCTTCGGGATTATCTTTCTACGGCGGGCCAACCGGTATTAGTCCGAACGAGCAGACCGTAAAATGATCTCAGCTCACCAGAAATCCTCAGCAAATGTGGTAGGAGATGGCCGAATCGGACCTGAATAGGACATCGATGCTCCAGTACAGTGCGATCTCTGATCAAGGGATGCGTCGCACAAACAATCAGGATGCGCATGTCGAAGTGGTTGTCAGCGATGAGACCTCCTGGTTTCAGCGTGGGCACCTGTTCATCGTGGCAGATGGCATGGGTGCTCATGCCGCCGGCGAGCTGGCTAGTGAGATGGCAATTCAGCGGGTCTCGCACCTGTACTACAAGTACCTCGACCTGCCACCTCCCGAGGCACTCAAGAAGTCGATCGAGAATGCCAACGAGACCATTCATCGACGTGGACAGGACAACCCCGACTTCTACAACATGGGAACGACAATTAGCTCGCTTGTGCTGTTGCCCCAGGGAGCGATCGTTGGTCATGTTGGAGATAGCCGTGTCTATCGCTTGCGAGGTGCCGTGCTTTCCCAGCTGACATTTGACCACAGCCTTGTCTGGGAACTGCGTCGATCCGGCCAGTTGCCGAGCGACGGCAGTAAGGACGGGGATATTCCCTCCAACGTGATCACCCGCTCGCTCGGTCCTCAGCCGCAGGTTCAGGTTGATGTGGAAGGCCCTTTTGACATCCAGCTGGGTGACGTTTTCATGCTCTGTAGTGACGGCCTCTGCGGCCCGGTGCCGGAGGGTGAATATGGTCCGGCACTCAAGCACCTGGAGCCCCATGAGGCGGCCCAGTACCTGATCGATACAGCCAATATTCGTGGCGGGCCGGACAATACCACGATCACGGTCGTCAAGGTGGACAACGAGGTCCTGGTGACTGATCAGGGCCAGTTGATACCGGTGCCATTGCAGACCAAGACCAAGTCTTCTGGGGCGCACCCAGCGTTCTGGGCCGGCGGCATTGTCGGACTGCTGGCTGGCATAGGAATGTACCTTTCAATCAGCCCACTGGTTGGTGGCCTGCTGGCTGCACTTGGGGGCGCCTCGCTGATCTTCGCGGCCGTCCAATCCTTTATCACAAGCAGTGACAACGTCAGCTATTTCCTCGATGAGCAACTCGGTGGTGGCCCCTATGTCGAGCGTGCCGGCGAGGTGAACCCGGACATACTGGGTGTGATGGTGGAGCGGACCAACGAGCTGCGCAAGCTGTCAACGGCGATGCCCGAACGGATCGACTGGAATTCCTTTGATGAATTGTGCTTGCGAGGTGCGGAACGAGATCAGCAGGACGACATGATCGGTGCCTATTGCCAGTACGCTCGCGCCATCCTGTTTATCATGCGGGAGTTCCGTAATCGCGATGGCGATGGCGATGGCGATACCGGCCAGCTGTCAACTGTCGATCACTAATATCCGCTACTGACCGCAGGGCGAATCAGCCTGTTCACTCGGTCCGCCGCTCCCTATACTCCCCAGCCACTATGGGACCTGCGGAAGGGATGAGCTGGCGCATGAAAACAACTCAAGCCACGTCGGGCCTGCTGCAGCTGTTGATGGTTGTGGTCTGCCTGCTGATTGCCACGCCTCAGCTGGAAGGTAAAGTCCGCCGTCGCCTTACGATCAAGAGTGATCCGCCTGGCGCGCTGGTCTATGTCGATGACCAGCGGATCGGCATAACGCCTGTCTCTACCTCATTCACTTTTTATGGGACCAGGAAGATCCAGTTGATCAAGGATGGCTACGAGACCATTACCGTGATGCGAGCGATACGTCCGCCCTGGTACCAGATCACCCCGCTGGACTTTTTTACCGAGAACTTGGTGACGACGGAATTTCGCGATGAAAGGCTGTTGCAGTTCAAGCTGCTGCCGCAGCGGATTCGCACGGACCAGGAGTTGCGTCAGCGCGGGAACCAGCTGAGGCGGCGTGCAACCGAGCGGATTGTTGTGCCACCGCCGCCAGCGGCAGATCCTGCCAGCCGCCAGCCGCCGGAGAATCGTTCCTTGCCGGCAATTCGGCCTGCTCCATCAGCTGCCGGGCCGTGAACCCGCCATCAGGTCGGTCAGACGCTGGCAGATCGATTTGTGGGGAGTTCCTGGAGACGATCAGGCGGGGACAGGATTTGACGTGGAGGTTGTTTTCAGGGGAAAGATGTACTTTCTCTCCGCGGCTGGGGACAAACTGGGGATGCAAACGCCCGCACCGGGTCGAACGTGGTGGATATCCTTGAAAATGTCCAACTGGCGGGGACAGGATTCAGCTTTCCTCGCCACTCTCTTCAGCTTCATCTTTCGACGCTGTGACTGTCTCTTCAACCGGTTCCTGATCCGTCTCTTCTGACTTATCCGACTCCTCAGGTTCATCCGGTTCGATGAAGTCGCCCACGAAGTCGAGCCGCAGGATCTGTTCGTGGTTTTCATCCCAGAAGGCATCGACAACAATCCGGTTCTTGCCTTCGAAAGCACCGCGTAACAGCTCTTCCGAAAGTGGATCCTCGACGCGGTTTTCAATTGCGCGACGAAGTGGCCTGGCACCGTAGTCAAGGTTGGAGCCCTGCTTGATCAGGAATTGCTTGGCGTCGTCGGTGAGCTGTAATTCCAGCCCTCGCTCGAGCAGTCGTTCGCGGACCTTCTCCAGCTCCAGCTCGACAACAGTAGAGAGGTCGTCGGACGTCAGGTGACGGAAGATAATAGTGTCATCGAGCCGGTTGAGGAATTCCGGTCGGAACACACGTTCGATCTGTTCGTTCACACGGGCCTTCATCGATTCATAGTTCGAATCGCCATCGGGAGCCTGGAAACCAAAGGCCGACTCGTTCTTGATCGCCTCGGCGCCGGCATTCGTGGTCATGATCATGATCGCGTTGCGGAAATCCACATTGCGGCCAAAGCTATCAGTCAGCCGGCCTTCTTCCATAACCTGCAGCAACATGTTGAAGACATCTGGATGGGCCTTTTCAATTTCATCGAGCAGGACTACGGCGTAGGGCCGGCGGCGGATCTTCTCAGTCAACTGGCCACCTTCCTCGTAACCGACGTAGCCGGGAGGTGCACCGATCAGGCGACTGACATTGTGCTTCTCCATGTATTCACTCATATCGATGTGAATCAGGGCATCGGCATCACCAAACATGAATTCAGCCAGTGCCTTAGCCAGCAGCGTCTTACCGACACCTGTCGGTCCGGCGAAGATGAAACAGCCTGTTGGCCGCTTGGGATCCTTCAAGCCACTACGGCTACGACGTACCGCCTTGGCGACTGCCTCGACTGCAGTATCCTGGCTCACGACCCGTTTGTGCAGGTCCTCTTCCATGCCCATCAGCCGCAGGCTGTCCTCGGTTGAGAGCCGTGTCAGCGGAATGCCGGTCATCTTGGAGACAACTTCAGCGATCACTTCCTCGTCAACAACTCCATCAGTCTCCTTCGACTTCTCCCGCCATTCGCGTGTGATCGTTTCTTTCTTCTTCCGCAGCTTGTCGGCACTATCACGCAGCGAAGCGGCTTTTTCAAAGTCCTGATTGGCGACCGCTTCTTCTTTTTCCTTGTTGAGGCGCTCGATGTCCTCGTCGATATCCTTCAGGTCCGGCGGCCGTGTCATCGTCCGCAAGCGGATGCGGGCACCCGCTTCGTCAATCACGTCGATGGCCTTGTCGGGCAGGCAGCGAGCGGTGATATAGCGTTCCGACAGGTCAACGGCGGCCTTGATGGCGTCATCGGTGATCTGGACTCGGTGATGTTCCTCGTACCGTTCGCGCAGGCCGCGCAGAATTTCCACTGTCTCATCTTTGTTGGTCGGATCGACCATGATCTCCTGGAATCGACGAGCAAGGGCACTGTCTTTTTCGATGTACTTGCGATACTCATCCAGCGTGGTGGCACCGATGCACTGGATTTCGCCACGAGCAAGTGCGGGCTTGAGCACGTTGGCTGCGTCAATGGCACCCTCAGCGCCACCGGCACCGACCAGCGTGTGCAGTTCGTCGATGAACAGGATCGTGTTCTTGGCGCGTCGCACTTCGTTCATGACCGCCTTGATTCGCTCTTCGAATTGCCCACGGTACTTGGTGCCGGCAACCATCATGGCCAGGTCGAGGACAACAATACGTTTTTCGGCGAGCAATTCGGGGATGTCGCCGTTTATCACGCGCTGGGCAAACCCCTCCACGATGGCTGTCTTGCCGACACCTGCTTCACCCAGCAGAACAGGGTTATTCTTTGTGCGACGACAGAGGACCTGGGTGGCCCGTTCGATCTCGCGTTCTCGCCCGATGACGGGGTCCAACTTGTTCTGGCGAGCCAGCTCAGTCAGGTCACGACCGAAACTGTCGAGCGCAGGTGTCTTCGACTTGCTACCCTTGCCGGAAGGTGATTCCGAGCCACCCGTGTCGCGACCGCCTCGATCAGCAACTTCATCGTTCTCCAATCCGTGACCAAGCAGGTTCAGTACTTCCTCGCGGACTTCTTCCAGCTTCAGGCCCAGGTTCATCAACACCTGAGCGGCCACGCCTTCTTGTTCACGCAGCAGGCCCAGCAGGACGTGCTCGGTTCCCACATAGTTATGGTTCAGGTTGCGAGCTTCCTCCATCGAGTACTCGATGACCTTCTTGGCGCGAGGTGTCTGGGGCAGCTTGCCCATGGTGACCATCTCGGGACCACTCTGGACGAGCTTCTCGACTTCCAGGCGGATCTTCCGCAGGTCGACCTCCAGGTTCATCAGCACGTTGGCAGCGACACCGCTGCCCTCTTTGATCAGCCCCAGCAACAAGTGTTCGGTGCCAATATACTCGTGGTTGAATCGCTGAGCTTCCTGGTTGGCAAGTTGCATTACCTTGCGAGCTCGGTCAGTAAATCGTTCGTACATCAGGTTTCACCTTCGTGCTATCGTACGGATGGTCTGTTCTTAAATCCGCCGTGATTACTCATAGTGCTGTTTCAGGCTGCCGGCCGAATTTCTTCTTTCAGCGTCGCGCTGTCGTCGTCGGATTGGTCCTGCAGTCGGTCGTGCTTGATCTGCTCGCGTTGCTGCTCGTTTTCGTAACTCCATTCGTCGGCCCGGTCGCTTCGACTCACCTGCTGCAATTGCTGTTCGGCTTCATCAAGCCGGCCCGTGTGTCGGTACAGGGCAGCTAACATCAAGCGAGCTTCAATATCGGTTTCGCAATCATTCAGTAGCTGAAGCAGGAGCATCTCTGCTTCGTACCAGTTTTGTTTCATGTACTCCCGCTGGGCTGCTGCGAAGATGTTCGCTTCAGCCGGCTGTTCCTCGTTGTCCGCCCTAGCCTGCGCCCGTTCGGACACAGGATGGATACGCATTGTCGGCAATTGTCGGTAGGACTGCACCAGGCCATAAAGCCAGTATCCACCCACCAGCGGCCACAGCGACCAAGCGACACCTGTCGGCAGTAGCTCAGGCCATATCAGCTGGCTGAGAACAGCCATGTTCAACAGCCCTGCGAAGAGCAGGGCAGACAGCAAACCGGACCACTGACCCTTGATCCAAAGCTGGGACAAGCCAGGCCAGCAACATGTCAGCCAATATGCCCGTTGCATCCCTACAAAACTCCGGCATCCAATGCCATTTGAGCCATTTTGAAGCCTGTTTACGCCTGCCGCGTCCGTGCTTGGGAATTCTAGCTTGCCGTCATCAAGTGGACAAGCCAAGTTGCTTTGGCGTTGCGGTTTAGGACCCTTATACCTGTTCGATTGTCCTCCTGTTCCCGTCAGTTTCTGCTGCCCGTCCATGCCAATATGGCACACAAGCTGGCATAATAAGCCCTGACGAATCCAGTCCCTACGCCCAATCTGTCTTCATGTGACACTCCACCTCCCCCCGGGGTAAAGAAGGTTGCAAATGGCATGCCACAGATCTACCACGTGGCTGTCAGTCGCTGACGTAACATTGCTGGTAGAGGTCGTATTGCCAGCTACCGTTTCAAAGCCGGAGCGTTAGAACACTCCCCCCTTTTACCAGCAGCTGATGAATTCCAACTCACTAACACCCGACGACCAACCACGAACCGATTGGCCGGAAATCGCCCGGATCATCGATGCCAATGCCAACCGGGCAATGGAGGGTCTCCGCGTGCTGGAAGATTTCTGCCGCTTCGCCCGAGATGACCGATTCCTCAGCGAAAAACTGAAACTACTTCGTCACCTGCTGGCCACCACGCTCGACCGCCTGCCCGGCGACAACCCGGTCCTGGCACGGGACACGAGGGGCGATGTCGGTACATCGATCGAAGCTGACGATGAGTACCGTCGCCAGGATCCAGGCGCCGTTGTGATGGCCAATATGCAGCGTGTGCAGCAGTCGCTGCGATGCCTCGAGGAGTACAGTAAACTTCTCGACTCGCAGACCGCACAGCAATTCGAAGAGGTCCGTTACCAGGCTTATGATGTTCACCAATTGCTGCTGCGAGCCGAGCGATCAGATACCCTGCTGGCCGATGCTCGCTTGTACGTTATCGTCGATGGCTGCCACAGCGACCAACAACTTGCTGACCGAACCCGTGCCCTGGCAGCTGCCGGCGTCGACATGCTCCAGCTGCGGGACAAGCAGCTGGATGATCGCGATCTGCTCCGCCGCGCCCTGGTGATGCGTAACACGCTGAATGAAATAGCTGCCAGCGGCAGTCACACGCCACTGCTGATTGTCAACGATCGGCCCGACATCGCCCGCGCCGCTGCAGCCGATGGCGTGCATGTCGGCCAGCAGGAATTGCCGGTGGCCGCGGCCCGGCAGGTTGTGGGACCATCGTCGCTGGTCGGCGTCTCCACTCACTCGCTGCAACAGGCTCAGCAGGCTGTCGAGGATGGAGCTGACTACCTCGGTTGTGGCCCGACATATCCCGGCCAAACGAAACAGTTCGATGCCTATCCAGGACCCGCCTTTCTGAAACAGGTTCAAGCCTCGGTCCAGTTGCCATGCTTTGCGATTGGCGGCATCTCGCTGCAGAACCTGGCCGATGTGCTGGCTACCGGTTTCACCCGGATTGTGGTTGCCGGAGCCATCACCAATAGCGCCTCCCCAGCGGATGCGGCTAGCCAGTTTCGTCAGCAGTTGCGACCAGCCAGAAATTCCCAACAGGCTTCTTCCTGAATATTGGAGCATGATCGGATGCCAACTGCTAGCTACGAAGTTGAACAGAAGTTCCTCGTCGTTGACCTGCAGCAGGTGATCGATCAGTTGACCGCCCGTGATATCGAGGTCAGCGATGCGGAACGTCAGCTCGATACCTACTATGCGCATCCTTCCCGGGACTTTGCCAGCACCGACGAGGCGCTGCGTATTCGCCAGGTCGGAGCCAGCGCCTGGCTCACTTACAAGGGCCCGAGAATAGACGCAGAGACCAAGACGCGACAGGAACTGGATGTTCCCTTGGGTCCAGGCAGCCATGAGTCATTCGACCAGCTACTGCAGTTTCTCGGTTTCCAGCCAGTTGGCAGCGTCAGCAAGAATCGCCGCACGGCCGAGATCCAGTCCCATGGCTGGACCGTCGTGATTGCCCTGGATGAAGTGGATTCGCTGGGGTTTTTTGTCGAACTGGAAATAATAGCTGAACAAGAGCAGCTGCCCGATGCCCTCCAGATACTGAGTGAACTGTCCAGCGAATTCCAGCTCAACCAGGCTGAACGAACCAGTTACCTTGAACTGCTACAACAATCCAACTGATTTTTCACGCAACCGGCAGCGTGCAGCCGGGGTATATTACCCTAGCTGAGCCAACTTGTCCGAGCACCTGTCGGATGGCAGAGCCAAAAGGGGGCGGAGAGTGCAACGGAGTAGGAACCATGATTGAGAGCTTCAAACGAATCTTCCTGACATGTGCTGTTGTCAGCTGTCTGCCCAGCCTGCAACTCGCTGCCCAGCAAAGGCCCGCGACCCAGAACAGGAACTACGCTGAGCTGCTGAAGCGTTTTGATCGCAATGGCGATGGCCGCCTGGATGAACAAGAACGCCAGGCCCTTGGAGAAGAGATTCGGCAGCGTGCTGGGCAACGTTCTGCCCAGGCACCAGCCAACCGGCCAACGCGTGAACAACTGATCCAGCGATTTGACCGTAATGGTAACGGCCGACTCGATGCAGACGAGCTTGCGGAAGTCAGGCGACAAGTCCAGCGACAACCGAATCAGGCCCGTCCGCAGGGGGTCCAGCGAGCTGTGCTGGAACGATTCGATACCAACCGAAATGGTCGCTTGGATCCGCCCGAACAAGAGGCAGCTCGCGAGGCATTTCGACAAAGAACGTCGCAGCGCCCCAATGACAGGCCAGCACCGGCTGGTAATGCCAACGACGCGAATCGGCAGCGATTCCTGGAACGATTCGATACCAACGGCAACGGCCAACTCGATCCCGCTGAACAGCAGGCTGCGCGGCAGGCAGCGGATACCTTCCGCCGGCGGTCTGGCCAACAAGGAAACCAGCGCTCGGGCGGGTTGTCAGAACGTGCCGAAAGAAAGTCCCGGCTTGATACGACCCGATTGCTTGAGCAGTTCGACCTGGATGGCAATGGCCGTCTCGATGGTGATGAACGGGCCGCGGCACTTGAGGCAATGAGAAATCGCACGTAGAGCCAGGCTAGTTCAGCGACACTTGTGCCGATCCTTTCGGCTGATCGGTCGCCTGTTATACTGGCCGAATGCCGCTTCCCGATGCCCTCCCAATTCCTGCTGCTGGCCAGCCATCGCCTCCCGACGTTGAGATGCTTGCTGGCGGCGGTCTGAGTTCAGCCCGCGGAGCGGAACTCGCAGCTCCGGCAGAAGAGCACCATAAGCACAACCTCTTCGTATCGGCCCTCTTTCAGGTCATTCTCCGCTGCGGCTGGATCTTCAAAACCGAGAGCATCGTGATACCTGCCGTGATGAACACGATGGGGGCCAACGGCTGGCTACGTGGCTTTCTACCGACCTTGAACCGCTTTGGACTGAGTATTCCACCGCTGCTGGCGGCCGGCCGTATTCGTGCCATGCGGAAGAAGAAATACCTGCTCTGCATCTGCACATCGGTGATGGCCGCCTGTTTCCTGGCCCTCGGCGGAGTCATGTACCTTGTGCCCCTGGGTACCTGGTGGCTACCGCTGCTGCTGCTCGTGCTGTATGCCATCTTCTTCGTGGCGGTCGGTATCAATAACCTGACTGGCAACACGGTCCAGGGAAAGTTGATCCGGGTCCGGTCTCGCGGCAGATTACTCAAGCTGGCCAGTGGATGGGGTGCCGTGGGTGCCATCCTGTTGGTCGGGTTGCTGATGCCCGGCTGGCTGGAAGGGACGCCAAGATTCTACCTGGTATTTTCCTTTGCTGGATTCTGTTTTGCGATTGCAGCGATCTGCGTACTGCAGCTGAAAGAGCATGATGACCAACGTGTGGCTGAGAAACGCGGCCCGCGTGCAGCACTCGGAGATGTGCTGCTGACACTCCGCAACGACCACCACTTTCGCCGCCTCTGCCTGGTCGGAAGCCTGTTCAGCTGCTCGGTCATGCTCTTTCCACATTACCAGCCATTGGGAAGTAATGAGCTGGATTTTTCGCTTAACAGCATCGTCCTCTGGGTGATCGTCCAAAACGCCGGCACCGGCGTGTTCAGCCTGGTGGCGGGACCGATTGCTGATCGAGTCGGCTATCGGACAGTTTTACGACTCTGTCTGCTGCTGGTTGCAGTCACGCCCTTGCTGGCGATTGGCCTGGCCAGTGCGCCAGCCAGCTGGCACCAGTTCTACTGGTTCATCTTCCTGATGGTGGGACTGACGCCGGTGGTACTCAAGACTCTCCAGAACTTCACACTCGAATTCGCTGCCCCCGAAGATCACACTCGCTACCTGGCAGTACTCAGCCTCTGTGTCTCTGGTCCGCTCATGGCCTCGCCGCTGGTCGGCTTGCTGATTGACAAGTTCAGCTATCGACCCGTGTTCATCGGCGTTTCGCTGGTCGTTGTCCTCAGCTGGCTGATGACGTTTCGCTTGCGAGAACCACGACTGGCCGAAGCCTAGAAACTAAAGACCGCAGGCCAGCAGCAGGGAGGGGCGTCATTGATTTTGTCCAGCTGGCTGGCCTGTGATACGATAGCCACTAGTCAGCCAACGAGAGGGGTGGCAGATAGCACCGCGCAAGGAGATTCAAGGTGAATAACTGGAAGTTGCTAGTTCGAGAAATCACCCATCGCAAGATGAACTTTGCTCTCACCATGGTGGCCATCACGGTTGCTGCCACGCTGTTCGTGGCCGGACCAACCTTGATGGAAGGGTACCAGCGAGAGTCCAGATCGCAACTCGAGCTGCTGCACCAGGAGACCGAGGAGACACTCAACCAGATTAAGGCTCGCGCGGATGACGACTTGACCAACCTCGACAAGCGTACCAAGCGGATCATGCGAGACCTCGGCTTCAATCTCCGCATCATCCACAAGAACACGGACCTCTCCAAGCTGTATGCGAATTTTGTCTCCTTCGATATGCCAGAGAGCTATGTGCAGCGACTGGCCGATTCACCGGAGATCACCAAGATTGTTCACCTCGTTGCCACGCTGCGGCAGATGATCGACATCGATGGCAAGCCCCGCTTGCTTGTCGGCTTCGCCCCGGAAGCAACGCAATCCCATATCGAGCAAAAGGCTCCAATGGGCTTCCGGATTGTGCCAGGGACCGTTTACCTGGGACACCTGGCTGCCGACGGACACAAGGTTGGAGATACGCTTGAGATCCTCGGTCAGGAATTCCAGGTTGCCCGCATCCTCGCACCGCGCGGAACCCGGGAAGAAGACATCGCAATTGCCATGCACTTGAAAGATGCCCAACGAGTGCTGGATAAAGAAGGCCTGATCAGTGAGATCGTGGCGCTGGGCTGCAAGTGCAAGACAATCGACCGCGTGGAGGAAATCATGCAGCAGCTGGAATTGGTCTTGCCCGAAGCCCAAGTGATCGAATTGACCGACCGAGCAGTTGCCCGTGAGCAGCAACGCAAGCTGGTCACAAGACACTACGAACAACAGATGGTGTCCTACACCGAGGGACGAGATTCGGTTGTGAGCCAGCAGAAAGAGAGCCACTCCCAGGTGATGAATGTCCTGGCTGGCCTTAACAACAAGGTCATCCCAATGGTGGTGCTGGCCTGCATAACCTGGGCAGGCCTGCTGGCCTGGTCCAACGTGCGACAGCGACGAGTCGAGATTGGGCTGCTCAGGGCACTCGGTAAGGACTCCTTCAGCATCGTCTCACTGTTGCTCGGCAAAGCCGTGATTGTTGGCGCGATTGGTGGAGTGATCGGTTCCGGACTGGGTGTCGTGCTGGCCGGTCAACTGGGCCAGTCAAACATGCTGGCCGTTTCGACACAGAGTTTCCAGGTCCCCGGTCTGCTATTGATCATGACCTGCGCCGGAGCCCCCGTGCTGTGCGCCCTCGCCAGCTACCTGCCAACCCTGCTGGCCGTACAACAGGATCCCGCCGTCGTCCTGATGGATGAGTGATGGACCTGCTAGGCCGGCCAGCGTGATCTCTCTCACTCAGTAACCTGTTCATCCCCTGGGTCACGGCGGTGCCAGTAGGATGCCAGTATCGTGCCGGTCAACATGCAGCCGAAGGTGTAACAGGCAGCTGGAATTGCTGCACTGTCCCCCAGTAGCCGAATCGCCAGCAGTGTACCGACGCCAGCATTCTGCATCCCAATCTCGAGTGTCAACGCTCGCCGCATGCCGTTCGGCAGACCCATTGCCCGGCCAGTTGCGTTGCCGATCAGGTAGCCCCCCAGGTTGACAATCAGTAATGCCAGCAGCAGCGAGGCATGGATCGTCTCCAGGCGATCCCTGTTGCGACCCACCACAGCGGCGATGATCGCCAGGATCGCGAGGTTGGCGACCAGCGGACAGATGGTTCGAGCCTGGGATTCCCAACGCCGCAACAGCTGGCCGGCAAGAAACCCTGTCAGCACTGGCAGCACCACTGTGTAACACAGCTTGATACTGGACTTCAGGTAGACGTCATTTCCAGCAGCGTCTTCCAGCGTGGTCCCGCCGCTGGAGATCAGTGATGACGCCAGTCTCAACGCCAGCGGAACTGCCAGGGGAGAAAGTAATGTGGCCGTGGTTGTCAGGCTGACCGAATAACTCGCATTGCCGCGGGCCTGGATGGTGAGGATGTTGGAGGCCATCGCGCCCGGAACACAACCAACCATGACGATTCCCAGCAGCTGATCGTCGGACAGCTGAAACAGCAGACCACAGCCGATCGCCAGCAAGGGCATGGTTGTGTACTGGACCAGCACCCCGCCACAAATCGTCGGCCAGCGACGACTTACCTGCATCAACTCGCGACGCGGTAACATCCAGCCGATTGCAAACATCGTGACCACGATCAGCCAATCCAGGTAATAGTCACTGATCTGCTTGGAGAAAGGACTGACCACAGACTCCGGCCAGAAGTAGGCAAGTAGCGATGAGCCGACAAGCAGCGGTAATAGCCAACGCTGGATCATGGGCCTGTCATTTCTGGAGAATTCGGCGGGTAAAAAGTCGCGACGTCCAGTCTACCAGCGTCCAGCGGATCTGCATCCCCGACCGGCACCACCCTGATGGGTGGTAGGTAATACTGCAAAAAAGACCGAAGTTCTTTCGGACACGGTTTGACGTGACCTGCTTGGTGGGACGATAATTGACGCATCCCAATGTTCATGGTTGCATGCATTTGTCTGTGGGCTGAGGGAGTTGCAACGTTTTTTACCACGTGGTTTTACTTACAAGAGGAGTTTCCTCATGAAACGTTTTTTAGTATTGATCGCAGCAGTTGCATTTATCTCAAGTGCTTCGCTGCATGGTGCCAAGGAAGTGAAGCTTGACGGCGTCAAGTGTCCGGTTTCGGGCAAGGCTGTCAAAGCTGAGCATGCCGTGGCTTACAAGGGCGCAAAAGCATTCTTCTGCTGCCCCAACTGCCCCAAGGCTTTCGCTGGTAACACAGCCAAGTTTGCGGCAAAAGCCAATCATCAGCTTTACGTGACGGGTCAGGCCAGTCTGGTTGCCTGTGTCCTCACCGGTAAGAAGCTGAATGCGGCGACGAAGGTAGAAGTTGGTGGCAAGGCCGTCACTTTCTGCTGCAACGGCTGCAAGGGTAAAGTTCTCAAGGCTGAGGACAAAGTAGCTCTGGTGTTTGCCGATAAGACTTTTGCCAAGGGTTTCAAGGTCGGCGCTGACAAGAAGTAGTTCTTCTCAGTTCCCCGACCGATTGCACTTGGGCAATCGATCAGGCGGGATGTCAGGTCTAACCTGGCATCCCGTTTTTTTATGCGCTCGTCTGGAGGTACGATAGTGCTGCCTCAAGTGGAACTGAACTATCCGCAACAATCCCCATCTGCCATACTGCCGCAGCGCGATTTCAGGAGCTCTTGTTCGGCTCCTTCCGGTCCTATCGAAGTCTGATTCGGCTGCAGAAGTTCATGAAGATCTTCTTTTCTGTCGGCGAGCCCAGTGGCGATCTGCATGCCGCCAACCTGGTCCAGGTCATGCGAGACCGCTGGCCGCAGGTCGAGACCGTCGGTTTTGGTGGCCCCCGGATGGCCGCAGCTGGCTGCCAGCTGGAACTGGACCTCAGCCAGCACGCCCTGATGGGCTTCCTGCCGGTGATTGGCAAGTTGCCAATGTTCTATCGATTCATCAAGCAGGCCGAACGTTACTTCATCGAGCATCGTCCTGACGCCGTTGTGCTGGTCGATTATCCCGGCTTCAACTGGTGGATCGCCCGCAAGGCGCGCAAACATGGCATCCCGGTTTTCTACTACGGCGTGCCACAAATCTGGGCCTGGGCGCGCTGGCGAGTCCGGAAGCTGCGCCGACTTGTCGACCACGTGCTCTGTAAATTGCCCTTCGAGGTCGACTGGTACAGCCAGCGTGGCTGTCATGCCAGCCACGTCGGACATCCCTACTTTGACGAACTTGCCACTCGACAACTCGATCAACAATTCATCCAGAACCTGCAATCCGATGGCCAGCCATTGGTTGCCATCCTGCCAGGATCCCGGCGGCAGGAAGTTGCCGCTCAGTTGCCGGTCTTCCTCAAGTCGGCTCGGCTGGTGAAACAGCAATGTCCCGAGACCCGCTTTGCGGTGGCCAGCTTTAACGACAAGCAAGCTGAGATGGCACGACAGATGGTCCTCGACTCCGGCCTCGAAGCCGAGGTCTACGTGGGACGCACCGGTGAGTTGATCGAAGCAGCCGATTCGGCGCTGGCCTGTTCCGGAAG
>CAUZOB010000011.1:0-40965 GCA_963581185.1 Planctomycetota bacterium
CGACTGGCTGAAGCCTGTGTTGTCGAAGATCCAGACGGTCAGCCAACGGCACTTGGTTTCCTGCCGGATCCGCGGCGTTTGTGGGCCTGGGGTGTGGTCTTCGGCGGTGCATTTTACGATGCCGACACGAAGAGAGTCACGGCAGCAGATCCGGCCAATGTCGAGGCACTGCAGTGGATGGCGAGCTATCGCCACCGTTTTGGACCGGATAACCTGGCAGCCTTTCGCCAGGGAGACCAGTCGCTGCCGGGCAAGACGTTTCCCTTGCTGGCCGGACGCTATGCCATCGTGCTCGATGGCCAATGGCGTGTACGGGACATCCGGGCTGCTCGCCAGCAGCAGCTGGAACAGGGTCAGCCGCCGACCGAGTACGGTGTCTGGCAGCTGCCGGCACCGCGGGGTCGCCAGGCTGCTGCCGAAGGCTGGGTGAATGGCAACCTCTTCCTGGTACCACGTGGCTGCCGAAACGCTGCCGGGTCCTGGGAGTTTATGAAGTTCTGGAGTGGGTTTGGCGGGCACGAAGCGGAAGCGGCGCGGATTGCCAGCCAGGGTGGCTGGATACCGGTTTCCCAGCAAGTGATGGACCATCCGCTGTTTGTCCAATACCTGGAAGAAAATCCGCTGTTCGCCGAGTTCGTGCGATTGGCCGCCGGTCGCCAGGTGCCGACACCGGTTATCCCTGGTGCACGCCTGTACTATCGCCAGTTGAACCAGGCGGCCGGGCGTTTGCTGTACAGCAAGCAGGAACTGTCGGCCCGAGAGCTGCTCGAGCAGACAACGCGGGCGGTGCAGCAGCACCTGCAGCGTTTGGAGCGTCACGATGCGGGATCCGCAGGAGGTGGCTCATGAGTCGCCATCGACAACCGCCTCGCTGGGGACTGGCTCTGCTGGTAGCCACGGCGGTGCTGTTTTCCCTGCCCCTGCTGTGGCTGCTGGTTTCCAGCGTCAAGCCGGCCACCCAGCTGACCGAGGATCCCTACAGCCTGCTTCCCAGCAGCTGGCAGTGGGGCAATTTCCGCGAGGCGGTTGAGGCCATGCCCTACCTGGTCTACCTCACCAACTCGCTGATCCTTTGCATTGGCACGGTGGTTGGTAGCGTGCTCTCCTGCTCGCTGGTGGCCTACGGGTTTGCTCGCCTCCGCTGGCGTGGACGGCGGCTGCTGTTTGGGATCGTGATTGCCACTATGTTGTTACCATGGCACGTCACCATGATTCCCCGCTTCCTGCTGTTCAGGGAGCTAGGCTGGTACAACCATCTGACGGCGCTAATCGCACCAACTTTCCTCGGCGACGCATTCTTTATCTTCCTGCTGAGACAGTTCTTCCTCTCGATTCCGGAGGAGTTAAGTGAGGCTGCCCGACTGGACGGACTGAGTGAATGGTCGATTTTCTGGCGGATCATCCTGCCGCTCTCCAAGCCGGCGATCGCCACGGTAGCGCTATTCCAGTTTATTGCCAGCTGGAATGATTTTGGCGGACCGCTGTTGTACCTGAATGATCCGCAGCAATTCCCGCTGGCCTATGGGCTGGAGCAGTTTGTCAGCTCCTACTCCGACCAGACCCACCTGCTGATGGCAGCGGCGGTCCTGTTCACGTTACCGGTGATCGTGCTGTTTGTGCTGGCGCAGCGCACTTTCCTTGAGGGCATAAGCACGACGGGCCTGAAAGAATAGCACGCACGCAGTCGCGAAACTGTTGGGCTGGGCAGAGTTGCCGGCGCTGCAGCCGGGGGGGCCCGGAAAAGTCTTACTTCTTGCGATGCCGAATCTTGGCACGCATTCGCCGCTTTTTGCGACCGACCTTGCGTCGGCCCTTACCTGTCTTTTTCGTACCCACGAGTTTCTCCTGCGTAAATCTTGCAGCCCGCAGCTGAAGGGGCTGTCACAATCCTACAATAGTAGCAAACGCTTGACAGCAAGGGGAGTGGGGCCGTCGACTCACCGCTGTTTCGTCTCTGCGCCGTCGATGGCTAACCTCTCGCCGCTTACTTGCCAGCCCCACTTAACTGGAGTCCAATATGGCTTGCCGACCCGCAACTCATCAAGAAAACTGGACTCCTGCCATGCTGCGTTGCTTTCAGCTGCTTTTCATGGTCCAACTGCTACTCAGCAGCTGGACAGAGACATCTGCTCAAGACGACTACAAGCACGGTCCCGACTCGATACGCCAGGATGGCGTTCCGGAGGGGATGGTCAGTAAGCATCGCTGGGAGAGCAGCGGAATTTTTCCTGGCACGGTCCGGGACTACTGGATCTACCTGCCAGCTCAATACAAGCCTGAGAATCCTGCTGCGGTGATGGTTTTCCAGGATGGTGGCAGCTATGTCAACGTCGACAGGAGTTTTCGGATTCCGATAGTCTTTGACAACCTGATCCACAAGGGAGATATGCCTGTCACGATTGGAATCTTCCTCAACCCCGGCGTGTTGCCAGCCTCGGCCGAGGGAGCTGCGCCGCGACGCAATCGCAGCTTTGAATATGACAGCCTGGGTGATCGCTATTCGAGATTCCTGCTGGAAGACATCCTGCCGGCCGTCGGCAAACAGTACAACCTGACCGACGATCCAAACATGCGGGCCATCTGCGGTATCAGCAGCGGTGGCATCTGTGCCTGGACCGTGGCCTGGGAGCGTCCCGACATGTTCCGCAAGGTGCTCAGCCATGTCGGCAGCTTTACCAATATCCGTGGTGGCCATGTCTACCCGGCATTGATCCGCAAGGCCGAAAAGAAGCCGATCCGGGTTTTCCTGCAGGAAGGTGAGAACGACCTCGACAACCTGTTTGGGAGCTGGCCTCTGGCCAATCGGCAGATGGCAGCGGCGCTCAAGTACAGTGGCTATCAATACAAGTTCGTGCTGGGTAGCGGAGGCCATAACGGCCGTCATGGTGGCGCGATCATGCCCGAATCTCTCCGCTGGCTTTGGCAGGATGTAAAACCATGAAAAACCTTGAACAGCGGCGAAAAACGGCAACCCACCAGCGTCGACTGGCTGTCAGCGTCCTCTCGAGCCTGTTGTTGGCCAGCGCTGCTCTGCAGTTGCCAGCCCAGGACATGCCACTCAGCCAGGTGCTGATCGACGGCAAGGGGTGGGAGCTCGTGGGCGAGGGGTATCGTTTTACCGAGGGGCCGGCGGTCGATGCCAATGGCGTCTTTTACTTTACCGATGTTCCCGCCAGCATTATCTATCGCGTTGGTGAGGATGGCAGGCCAGCGGTTTTTAATGCCGATGCTGATCGCAGCAGTGGCATGATGTTTGGGCCGCGTGGCCTTTACAGCTGTAGTGGTGCCACCAAGTCGATCCTGGTGTTTGACAGCAAGGGTCAAAAAACTGCGATCGCCAAGGGGATGACCAGCAATGACCTGGTTGTCACTGGCGAGGGTGGAGTTTACTTCACCGATCCGGCTATCAAGAGTGTCTGGTACCTGCCACCCGGTGGAGAGCCGCGCGTGGTCGATGAAGGCATCGAGTTTCCCAATGGCCTGATTCTCTGGCCCGATCAGAAGACACTGGTGGTGGCCGACATGCGGAGCGCCTATCTCTGGAACTTTCGCATTGAAGAAGACGGCAGCCTCTCGCACAAGCAACCCTACAGCACGATGCAGTTGCCAGTCGGAAAGTCAGAAAGCGGGGCTGACGGCATGACGGTCGATTCTCTTGGCAGGATCTTTGTGGCGACCGAACTCGGCGTACAGGTTTTCGACACCCAGGGTCGCTTGAGTGGCATCATCGCCAAGCCGCAGCCAAAATTCCTATCCAACGTGGTGTTGGCAGGACCGCAAGGC
The DNA here is from genome assembly GCA_963581185.1 of Planctomycetota bacterium. Taxonomy (GTDB): domain Bacteria; phylum Planctomycetota; class Planctomycetia; order Pirellulales; family Pirellulaceae; genus SAT2750. The sequence continues at coordinate 3,784 of CAUZOB010000011.1, forward strand.
GACATCCTGTATGTCACCTCTAGCGACAGGGTTTATCGCCGACAGGTAAAAGTGACCGGGATCAGTTTCTGGAACAAGTAGCCGCGGTCCGCTGTCTTAGCTGCCGGCATTCCAGTCGACGCCCGAGAGGCCAGCCAGGGCCAGCTGCAATGCATGCGTTCCATCGCGGCCGTGGCCTTGAGCCTGCAAGGCCAGGTAGAGCTGCTTTGCCAGCGCCAGGCCTGGCAGCGACAAACCCATCTGGTTGGCTTCGTCCAGGGCGATACTCATATCCTTGATGAAGTGTTCGACAAAGAAACCGGGATCGAAGTTGCGATCGATGATCCGCGGTCCGAGGTTATTGAGCGACCAGCTGCCGGCGGCACCCGAGCCAACCGATTGCATCACAGTCGGCAGGTCGAGGCCAGCCTGGTGAGCATACAGCAGGGCTTCGCAGACACCGATCATGTTGGTTGCGATCAGGGTCTGGTTGACCATCTTGGTATGCTGGCCCGCTCCTGCTGGACCCTGGTAGACGATTGTTGAGCCCATCGCATCCCAGCAAGGCTGAAGGGCGTCCACCACATCCTTGTCACCGCCGATCATGATCGACAGCGTGCCGTTCCTGGCACCGACATCTCCTCCGGAAACCGGCGCATCGATGCTCTGCAGACCCCTGGCAGCGGCCGCCTCGGCAATTTCGATAGCCAGTGACGGTTCGCTGGTTGTCATATCGACCAGCACATTTCCTTCCTTGCTGCCGGCCAGTGCTCCATCGTCCGCCAGTATCACCGCTCGTACATCATGAGGAAATCCGACGATCGAGAAGACCACGTCGCTGTTCTCAGCGACTTCACGGGGTGAAGCGGCCCAGCTGGCGCCCTTGTCGAGCAGCGGTTGGGCTTTTTCAGCGGATCGCGTGAACAGCGTTGCCTTGAAGCCCTGGTCCATCAGATGGCCGCACATGCTGGCTCCCATCACGCCGGTTCCAATCCAGCCGATGGCGGTACTCTCCGGAGAGATCTTCAGTTCGCTCATACCTGTCTCTCCTCAATCCAAATGGAATCTTCGATGAACTCAATTCAGGCCGCCGGGTGGTCGGTCGTGATCGACGATCTCAGCTGTCGGCTACCAGCGATGGGTGGGGCGATTGATGATCTCGGCAAGTATCACCGCCCTGGCTGGGCCTCCCGGCTCCCGCAGCAATCGCATGATGTCGCTGGCCAGGGCATCCTGGCGGACCTCGTCAGCGTCCTCGAATTGTGGCGTATCGGCATGTGCCAGGTGGGTTACTTGACTGTCGAACTTCTCTTCCACATTCAAACTGGACTCAATCTGGCGTTCTTTGAGATTACCGCCATGATCCACCTGTTCGACTGCCAGGTTGTGGATAGCTTCCTCGGTCTCGACTTCAACAACCTGCTCCTGCGGCGGCACAGCATGTCCCTGGGCTTTCCCCAGCTGGGACTGGATCAATTCACGCAACATTCGTTCGAGGTTGACCATCGATCTCTACTCTCTGGACTCGGTACGATCGGAACCGGAAATTGCCTTCCGCATATCGGTATCTGCCTGCACGTTGCGGAGCTGGTAATACTGCATGATGGCGAGCTTGCCTGATTGAAATGACTCGGACATCGCCTTGGGAACTTCGGCCTGGGCCTCTACCAGCTTGGCCCGGCTCTCCTGGACAAAAGCCTGCTGTTCCTGCTCCATGGCGACAGCCATGGCACGGCGACCTTCGGCCCGGGCACGGGCAACGCGTGTGTCCGCTTCTGCCTGGTCCGCTTGCAAACGGGCACCGACGTTTTCGCCTACATCGATATCCGCAATGTCGATCGAAACGATCTCAAAGGCAGTCTGGGAATCGAGTCGTCGAGCAAGAACTGCCTTGGAGATCAAGTCCGGGTTCTCCAGTACGGTGGCATGTGTATCGGCGGAACCAATGGCACTCACGATACCCTCACCGACGCGTGCCACGATGGTTTCTTCCCCGGCACCACCGATCAGCTGCTGCAGGTTGGCTCGCACGGTCACTCGAGCTCGGACCCGCAACTGGATCCCATTCTTGGCCACAGCGTCAAGCGTACGCTTGTCCGAACCAAGCATGGGGCAGTCAATGATCTTGGGGTAAACGCTTGTCTGTACCGCTTCCAGCACGTTTCGACCTGCCAGGTCGATTGCGGTTGCCTCGCGAAAACTTAACTTGATCGTCTTGGCCTTGCGAGCTGCGATTAATGCCCGCACCACGAGCGGAATATTGCCGCCAGCCAACAGGTGAGCTTCCAGCTCCTGGGTGCTGAACTCTTCGTCTGCAAACCCTGCCTGGACCGCCATGATCTTGGAATGCACGATGATCCGTGGATTCACCTTGCGGAATGTCATACCAAGCAGGTCACCGATGCCAATGCCGGCACCAGTCAGCACGCACTGAATCCAGAGTCGGAAATAGGCGGCAAACACGATGATCACAAAGCCAATCATCAGGATCGCGACGACGATCGCAATGATCATCAAGGTCGCGGTGGTGTCGTCTGCAGCTAGCAGGTTCCAGTAGGAATTCATGGTCGCCTGGTCCCCTCACGCGGAAAGTGCAATCGATGCAAAATACGGCTGGTTTCGCAACGAATAATCAGCAACTGGGGGTGTACCTTCCCCACGACCGAATGTCAAGCCAGCGGGCATCTGCTGTTGCCGCTGGATCACGATGCGAAGGGATCTTCAAAAGGTGTCTCGTCGGTGGGGTCGGAATCTACCTCGTCGGTGGTATCGACGTCATCGTCTCGCAGCGGTCGGACCTCAATCCGATTGCCGTCGACGGCGCTGACAACAATTGTCGTGTCCTGGGCGATTATCATTCCCTGGCTGACGGCATCGTACAACTGGTCATCGATCATGATGCGGCCATTGGGAAGCATCTCGTTGCGTACAATTCCCTGGCGACCGAGCAACTGCAGCCGAGGATCGTCTTGCGGATCTGGCCTTTCAGTGGCCGATTGGAGCAGGATCCGTCGTCCCATTCGGGTTTGCGGCCACCAGCGCAGCAGAAATGTTGCCAGCAACGGTACCAGCACGACGACCGCGCTGAGTGCCAATGCTCCGGTAGTCAGGCTATCCATGAAGGCAACCACGATTGCCGCAATCAACGAGATGGCGGCGAAGATCGAGAGCAGACCGCCGGAAGGAATGAACAACTCGGCGGCGATAATCAACATGCCACCCAGGATCAGGAGGATGGACCAGAGAATTGGGGTCATTACGCTGGCTCCCCAGCGGCATCGTCCTGTTCCCCGTCAGCCGTCACATCCACAGCCTGGACGACCACGCGATTGCCTTCCACGTCGATCACCCGGATCGCTGTATCGGCTTCAATCAACTCACCATCACTCACCACGTCGACAAGGTCCTCACCCAGTCGCACCTTGCCGGAGGGTGAGAGCCGCGTGTATGTCACGCCGGTTTGCCCCAGCAGGTGCTCGTAATGGACAACCGATTCGTTCCATTCCCGCTGCTGTCGCTCCTTTTCGTCCGGCGAATGAAGTGCCAATCGCTGGAAGAACTGGGTCCTGGGAAGGACCGAGCGCATCACGACAATCCCAGTAATCATGCCCGCTCCGGCCACTGCCACGGAAAAACAGGCCACGATTGTCTGCTGAAGCTGGTAGCTGTTACGTGGAACGACAAACGTCTGGCTGGCCAGAATCACTGACAGCAGGATCATCAGGCCGCCACCGATGCCAAATATCCCTACTCCAGGCAGAAAGAAAATCTCCATGACAACAAAGACCAGGCCTCCCACAAAGAGTGCAGCTTCGAGCCAGCCAGCCGTTCCATGAAGAAACTTGATCCAGAAAAACAGCATGAAACAGACAGCTGCGACGAAACCTGGCACACCCAGTCCGGGTGCAGAAGCTTCCCCCATGAAGGCAAAGAAGGCAATGAACAGCAGCATCTGGGCAAACCAGGGTTCACCAGCCAACCGCTCGATCGTCTCCACGATCCAGGATGAACGGGCTGTTTCGAGTGGTCCATCGACCTGGAAAATGGCTCCTGCTTCCTCCACGCTGCCGACAACATGTCGCACCAGCTGTAACTTTTGCGCCAGATCCGTTCCGGCTCCCTCAGTCGTGTCGATTACCTCGCCACGATTCCATTGCACATCGCCAGCTTCCTCGGCACGCTGTTGATCGCTCCAGAACCGCTGTTCAGCCGTGGCGGCATGCTGGTAGTGCCGAATGGTAACCTCCTGGTCGACCAGGGCCAGCAGCATTGACCAGTCGCGGCCCTTCTGATCGGCGATTTCATTGAGCACGATCGAGAGAGCTTCGCGCTCATCCTCGCTGACCACGATTTCACCTGGTCCGCCCAGCAGCGAATCGTCGAGCATCACGATTTCATCGCAGGCGGCGGCCACCAGGACCGCATCCGCCCGAGCTTCCCCCTCGATCACAGCCACCGTCAGGAGGTCGGGATCTCCAATCGACAAGAGATGATTGGCCAGCCCGACGCTGCTGTCGATGTTCCCACCCGGGCTATTAATGACGACCATCAACAGTTCTGGTGGATCGTTACGCATCCGGTCGTCGATGATGCGGCGAATTGAGTTGACCTTGCTGCCGGAAATCGGTCCCCGCAAGTCGACACGCATGCCGGTCACCTGGCCAACCATGGACGCTTGCTCGCTGATCGATCCTGCCGGTAAACGCAATGCGGTGGCGAGTTGTTGTCGGTCGGCAGCCAGATGGCTGACATCGCCGTCGTCACCGGATAGCCGGGTGCCATCCAGGATCGCCATCGTGCCGGGAGCTGCAATCGTATCCGCACGGGTTACAACGCCTGAGCTGGTGAGTTCTTCCAGTCGGGCTGCGTCAACATATTCCACTCCCTCGGTGGTGACCGCCTTGAAAACACCAAGTTCGGAATCGAGCATTGAGAGGACAAGTGGCACTGGCAGAATGCGGCGGCGACTCGTGATGTCCCGGTAGGCCGCTCGTTGTATATCGTCGATCGTCGCCTCTGTTATGCCCGCTTCTCCCAGCTCGGCAGTCGGGGCCATCACGACCTGCTCACAGGATAGCACCACCAGCACAGCATGGCCGCGGACAGTCTCGGGTACAAAGGCGACAGTTCGAATGCCCTGCAGATCACCGCTGCTGAGGAAACGTGCCAGCGACAAGGCTCTCTCAAACTCGCTCGACTCGGCAGCTCGGCCAGGCTGGCCCGTGAATTCGAATATCGCAACCGGCCGCTCGGTAGCTCCCTCCGCTTGCTGACTGAGCCGAATTACCGCGCGCTGAATCTTCTTGTCATCGTCATTTGATAAAGGAAGCCTTATCGGGATCAGCTGCACGATCCCGCTTTTGTCGGCCGCGTTTTCCTGCTGGGCCAGGATCTGCAGCGGCAATGCGAACAGCATGCCGCAGAACAGCAGGTTCATCAGGACACGATTCGGAAGTGACACGGCATGAACTCCAGCGATAGTGGCTCGCTGGAGAATTATAGCACCGAGTGAGTGAAAAGAGGTCAGGGGTTCGAAGACACTAGTCAGAGGCCAGCGCCCGAGGCAGCACAGTTCTCTAACTGCGGGGAGGGTGGCAGCTAGCGTTGCTGACCTTGCCCAGGGCGATTGGCCTGTACGACCGGTGCCGGTCGAACTTCCTTCCGCCAGCCAGAGGGAATCGCTGGCTCATAGAAGTGCCGCTGGAAGACATTGGGCAACGTGATCGGCGTGGCATTATTCACTTCGCGGTCATTGAAGCTGAACACGGTCCGGCTACTGTTGCGACCGGGCTGATAATTGCGATCAAAGATGACCAGCCCACGTGGCAAAACTGTCTTGCGGTCGATGATGATGTGCACCTTGAGAAAATTGGCGCTGTCCTGCATCGTGCGAGGGTAGGCTTCCAGCCAGATCTCTGTCTTCTGTACACGGTCGGGCGTGATGGCCCTGATCCAGTATCTGCGGCGCAGGACGTCGGCTTCTGCCCGGAACAAGAACGGTAACGGCCCCTGCGTAATCGACTTTCCTTTCAGCTCTTCCGGCAGCAGTTGCTGGACGAGCACTTTACGCTGCTCGTCGAACTCCCAGATCGAATTGCCGTCGCAGATCCAGTGCTCACGATAGTCTGCTGGCAAGGTTATATATTTTGGCTTGCCTCCCGGCTGCTCCGGAGCCTGGTAGTTGAGGACTTTCTCGACGCGGAACAGTCCCTTGTCCGGCATGGCATACCGAATCTGCCCTTCGCTGTATCGCTTGGGTTGATCGGCAGGACCAAACACGGAATCGAATTCCCAACGCTGAAAATTGCAGCGGTAAACGCGAATGTCGTTGGAACGCCTTTCCCACACATCCAGGACCTGGTCCAGGTACTGCTGGAGCTCTGCTGACAGGGGAATGAAAGCTGGCGGACCCGGTGCGGCAGCCTGGGGAGGTGCGCTGGCAGGCGGTTGCTGAGCAACCAGGCCAGTGGCCAGCAGCGCGATCAGCAGCAGGGAACCAGTCACAGCACGCATGTGGAAATCACTCCCGGCAAGGACAAGCGGTATTCTGGCTGTCGCAAAGCCAGCCGCGGATTCTAGCAAGACAGCAGAAATCGCCCTAGATCGGTTTGTCCAGCCAGCTGGCCAGTTGCGGGCAGTCGAAGCTGTCAAACACCAAGTCGGCAAGGTCTGTGCCAGCCAGGTTGGCACGATCACGGCCGCGGGCAAACAGGGCCGTACGTGCACCGGCCCGCAGACCAGCCTGAATATCGAAGAGGTAATCGCCGATCATCACCACGTCCGCGGGTGCAGCACGCCACTGGCGACAAATCTCCTCGATCCCCCAGGGGTCCGGCTTGATCGGTCCCTCGTCGCGAGAAATGATTGGATCCCAGTAGCCAGGCAGTGTTGCCTCGACTGTGGCCCGCGCACAGTCAGCTCGATTACGCGTCAAGATTGCCAGTTTTGTCTGATGCGAGACCAGCCGATCCAACAACTCCGTCAGACCCTCGTAGACCGTTGCCCGGGCCACACCCTCACGCTCATGCCGGGCCAGTATTTCTTCGCACTCGGTTCTCCGCTGGGGCGACATCTCCTCAAGCGACTCCAGAATCGGGTCATCTGCAGCCAGTTTCATGTCGCGCCGCATCTGGCCGAAATCCAGGCCAGAATCGACCAGTGTGCCATCGAGATCGAAAATAACGCCGACAACGGACATGCTTGGAAACTCCCATGTGCCAGCCAAGAAGGGGGCACAAGTACAATGGACAATATGGGCTGCGGGCACCATCATAACCGAATCCGAAGTCGACTCGAAATGGCTGCTCGTCGTCGCAATCTCTGTTTACCAGGTTATTGCCATGCGCTGGTTGATTGCCCACATCTTGTTCGTCCCTTCCCTGCTCTGGAACATGCTGCTGGGTCGGGTGCTGCGAATCCGCAACTGGTGGGATTCTGTGGATGAACAGGTCATCCTCGGAGCGCGGCCGACGCGCCGCGACGTTGCCCGACTGGCCGAACTGGGTGTCACAGCCGTGGTCAACACCTGCGAGGAATATGCCGGGCCGACAGCTGCGTACGAGCAACTCGGTATCGAGCAGATTCACGTGCCGACGATCGACTTCACACCACCCACTCTGGATAGTGTCTGCCAGGCAGTCCGGTTTATGGAACAGCAGACCCGCCGTGGCGGGCGGCTCTATGTGCACTGCAAGGCAGGACGGGGACGGAGTGCCACCGTTGTGATCTGCTGGCTCATGGCTGCCCGCGGAATGACAGCCAGCCAGGCCCAGGCTCACCTCATTTCCTGCCGTCCCCATGTCCTCTCCCGCCTCGATCAGCGACAGGTCGTCAAGGACTTTGCCGGCATGCTCGCGAGCGGTGATTGGCAGGCAGGTTAGCTGCCGAGAAATACATCGCAGCCCCGCCGAATCGCACTGGCCAACTGACTCACCTCGTCCAGCGTGTTGTAGAGATAGAAGCTGGCACGGCAACTGGCTGAAATACCAAGCTGCTGATGCAGCGGCATGGCACAATGATGCCCAGCTCGAATGGCAACTCCCTGTCTGTCCAGGGCCTGGGCCAGGTCATGCGGATGAACTCCCTGGACGACGAAGCTGACGATGCCGGCTGTTTGATCTGGCCCTGGTCCCAGCAGCGTGAGTGCGGGAATCTCGGCCAGCTGCTGGCAGGCGGCTTGTACCAGCTGCTGTTCGTGCTGGTGAATTGCCTGCAGGCCGACATTTTCCAGATACTGCATGGCAGCAGCCAGCCCCAGCACCTGGGAGATCGGCGGTGTGCCAGCTTCAAAGCGAGTTGGCACTGGGGAGGGCTCAAAACCCTCCCTGCTGACACTGTGAATCATCCCGCCGCCGCCCTGCACGGGACTCATTGATTCCAGTAATTCCTGGCGACCATAGAGCACGCCGACGCCGTTGGGGCCAAGCATCTTGTGACCGCTGAAGGCGATAAAGTCAGCATCCAGCTGTGCCACGTTGAGCGGCATGTGTGGCGCCATCTGAGCTGCATCGACAAGCACCAGGGCCTGCTGGTCATGGGCCGCCTGGATCACCTCTGCCAGCGGGGTGACCGTCCCCAGCACATTCGAAACAGCTGTGATTGCAAGCAGGCGGGTACGCGGTCCCAGTTGATCTGCCAGGGAGTCCATATCGAGTTGGCCGCTGGGTGTAACTTCAACCCAGCGAATCACGGCACCGCTGCGTTCTGCCAACTGTTGCCAGGGGACAATATTGGAATGATGTTCCAGCAGCGTCAGCAGGATCTCGTCGCCTGGCTGCAGCTGCTGGTCTCCCCAGCCACGTGCGACCAGGTTGATAGCTGCGGTGGTTCCCGACGTGAATACGATTTGATCACTCGAGGGAGACGAGATGAAATCTGCCACCTGCTCACGGGCCTGTTCAAAGCGGTCGGTCATCTCCTCGCTCAGGGTGTGTAGCCCGCGATGCACATTGGCGTAGCAGCTTTCATCGAGGTCGACCATGGCGGCTGTCACCTGCCGCGGCCGTTGTGTGCTGGCTGCATTGTCCAGGTAGACCAGCGGCTGGTGATCGGCAACGGTCCGCTCGAGGATGGGGAAATCCTGGCGGATCAACAGCGGATCAAGTCCATTTGGCAGGGAATCAGACATCAGTGGTCTCGCACAGCAAGGGCAGAAGCCAGCTAACTTCAGTCTAAAGACGGCTTGAGAATGCGACAAGCGGGACGATTAGCGACTCCGCCAGATGCAGGCAGGATCGATCGATAATTCTTCCATCAAAGATTGAATCTGGTCACGAAATCGAATCGCATCCTGGGGATAACCTGCTGTCGGCTTGAGTTCCGGGAGCCGACTGCACCAGAACTGATTGAAGAGTTTCATGCAGAGTTCACGCAGGTATTTGGCCAGCATCGACGCCAGGGCAGTCGCCAGGCAGGACTCGCCGCCACGCGTGAAGTGGAATTCTACTCGTCGCTCGGCCGGGCCCCAGCGATACCAGCTTGATTCCTGTCCCTCACTGTGGACTTCCACCAGGTACTCGGGAAAAACATCCTGCAGCAGTCCGGCATACCGGTTGCGCCCTCCATGCTTGTCACAATGCACGACCACCTCCTGCTCCGGAAATCGGTCCATGATCGAGCTGGCCAGCTCAAGCGTCGTTCGTGATAGCAACTCTGCCTTGTTATCCCAGCGTTCGACACCCTGGTTGAACTCAGCCGGTTCCAGCAGGCTGGCCTGGAGTCCAACCAGCTCCACACCGTGTGCTGCAGTCGCTTTTGAAAACTGTTGCCAGAGGTCCTCCAGCTGGGCTGCATCAGCATCGTGTGGCAATGCCAGGTCGCTGCCTTGATACCACGGTACGGCCGCCTGCTGGCTATTCTTCCGGCCAGCCAGCAGCGCCAGCAGGGCGGACCAGCTGGCAGGAAGCTGGTCCAGGCGATGGGCGATTGCAGCCAGTGGCAGGACCGCCTGTTCCAGGCGTGCCAGGCTGCCGCCGCTGCTATAGAGGACCTTGGAATCCGTGATACAGACCTGATTAGCCGCTGCCTGCTTCGGCTGCTGGACGAAGATATCCGCCAGCTGTTCGTAGAGTGACAGATGCAGCAGATCAGCCGGTACTGACCAGGCGCTGGCAGCTACCGTGAGAGGGCCAAGGTTAGGACCATAGCCAGCTTCGTCGATGCCGATCAGGATCGCCATGCCGGTCGATTAGTGACTGCCGACGCGCCAGCGGGCTGCAGGTCAGTCGCGCGAGGAGTTACTGGAAAAGCAGCAGCCCCGCTTGCTCGCCGGTCTGGTTCGAGCGGGGCGTCCACGATTGAAATCCTACGCCAGGAATGATCCGCTGCACAGCCAAGGCCCAGGTAGCACGATTCCGCGGAGCGGACGCTGTCAGCTGGTTCCAGGGGATGGCGATCTCGACAGTCCAGCTCTGCTGATTTGCCGCCCTGGCGATGTACCAGCGGGGATTCCAGCCGCTATCGCGCCAGCAGGATTCGTTGGCCCAGCCGCGATGGTCGATCACCAGCCGATAAAATGAAACGTAGTCACGATCGACATCCAGCAACAACTCAATTCGATCGTGCATCTGAAGGTCACTGTCTCTTTGTCGCGGACGCTGATCGACTGGATAACGGGCCTCGGCCGCCTTTTGGCAATGCACTCCAAAGTAGAGATAATTCGGGTCATGCATTATCCGCAGCGTGGCCGGGTGCTGTTCGTCATCCGACAGCGGGCTCTTCAAGTGGATCGGTTCGCTGGCCTGCCAGGCCGGTTCATTGAGCAGACCATCCAGCAGTGGTCGGGCACTGGCCGTCTGGCTGCTGATCATCGGCTTGGGTGGCAGGCCGCGGCCATGCAGAAACCACAGCTCAACCTGGGCACATTGCCGCCAGGCATCGCGACGCGACCCGGCCAGCTGGTGAAATATCCGCTCGGCGTCCCGCGGGGTACCGAATCGTCGTTGCGCCACACTCAAGGGAAAGCGGAACTCGGGAGAGAGAAACAACTCGGGATGATCCTGTTGCAACCGGCGGGCCAGCTGTAACGCCAGCCGGGACCGTTCCGATGAGCCACCGTCGGTTTCGGCAGATTCCACAACCGCCAGTGTCCGCGGCTGCGCTACCACCGCCTGGCGGACCGTCTGCTGGGGCTTGTTGTCATCCAGCACCGCTGTGGCTGGCAGGACTGAATTATCACCAGCAGCCAGCCCTGGATCGTGTTGGCTGTCGCCGATCGCCAGGTCGACCTGGCCTGAGGCAAAGCTGGACTGCCTGCGCATCTGCCAGGCTACTTCGCCACTGGCATAGTACTGCATCAGCTCAACTGCAGCAGCTTCAGCCAGTTCATGCCGCGGGTATCGGGTCAGCAAGGCGTCGAGGATTTCAGCTGAGAGGTCGAGCCGGCCCTGACGCTGGTACTGGTGACCCAGCTGGAACATGATCTGGCCTGCATCGGTGACACGCATATCCTTGAGCACATCATCCAGTTGGCCAATCAGCGAGACGGTGGGAATCGTCCCAGCCACGCCACGGTCAATGATCTGTTGCATGTTCCGCCAGCGACGGGATGATTCCACCAGTGAGCGGACATCTTCGGTGGCCGAGTTGTTGATATTCCTGCGGGCTTCACCACCTGGAGCCAGCCCGCTGCCTGCCATGATGCCGCGGCCGGGACCATCTGCCAGGCGATCAGCAGAGATTGTTGTGAAACCGATGGAGGCAGGCACGACCTGCAGCTGTGACTGCGTCAGCGAACGGGCACGAGAGGCAAACTGGGCCACCGACATGCCCAGACTGGGAACAAGTTGGGAGCTGTTGATCGTGGTTGATGGTCGTCGTTCAAGTTCGACTGCGAGCAGGCGGTCCACCTGCCAGCTGGTGAGGCCGGCATCGGTCAGCTGGTCGGGATACCAGGTTGCGTCGGCGGCGTGGCTGACCGCCAGAGTGACCGCCTGTTGGATGGCCTGCTGAACCGCCGTTGCCCGGGGACCTGCAGGTTCCGTAACAATCACACTGGGACGCCAGCTGCGTATGCTGCGAACCAGTTGCCGGTCGAGGACGGCTCGGTACGATCCATCCACGGCCCGGTCCCAGTTAGCTGCCAGCCGCTCGGGATTGATCGAGAGTTCCTCGCTCAAGCGTGGCATGGTGAAGATCTGTTCGGCCGCACTGCCGCCCGAGAGGCTGATGGATTCTCGCCAGCGAGCGTACATGTCTCCCGGCCCGTGGGTTGGCGTGGTCACCAGCTGGCCCACACCGAGGTAGCCATCATGTGCCGAGAGCAAGCAAAACAGCTCATACACGGCGGTCTGTTCGCTGCCAAAGATGCCCATCATGGCAGCTCGCTTGCCACCCCCTTTTTGACGCTGCCAGCTTTGACCACCATCGCGAGTGGCGAGGATAGTCCCCAGTGCTCCTACCGCCCAGCCACGCTGTGGGTCAATGAAGTGGATGCGATGGAGCGGCAGTGACTGGCCAGTATTCTGCCGCTGCCAGCTCTTTCCGGCATCGGCTGAATACAGCACAACGGTACCGGGATTTCCCACGATCCAACACTGATCACCGAGCGTGGCGATATCATGGAAGTCGAACTGGCCCGGCAGCTGCAGCGGGATTGTGCCAGCCGGCGGTTGCCACTGTCGACCACCATCATGGCTGGTGGCAATTAATCCTCCGGCACCAACCAGCCAGGCGGTAGTGGGGCCGGAGAGCTTGAGGCAGTTCAGTCGGCGAGCGCCCCAACGGGGGCGTTCGCTGGGAACCACCTGGGTCCGGCTGACCCGCGCGACCATGCCGCCAGCTCCTGCCACCAGTCCGCTATCGGGGCCAAAGAAGTCGCCAGCCAGCCAGGGTTGCGAATGCCCCTGCACGACGGTGGTCCAGTTGCGGCCACCATCCTCCGTGCGGAACACGCCGCTCGGGTAAAGTGTAGAGTTTTCACCGACGGCCCAGCCAGTCTGCGAGTTGAGGAAGCGGATAGCATTCAGCCGTGGGATCCGCAGGTGAGGTACAGCGTTCCAGCTCGCGCCGCCGTCCGTTGTTCTCAGTACCACCGCCCGACTTCGTTGAGAATAAGGGAGCGTCCAGCCGCCCACGATCCAGCCATGCATCCGGTCGATGAACTGGATCGCTTCCAGTCGGGCTGTCAGACCGCTTTCTCGGCGTTCCCAGTGGTGACCTCCGTCCAGCGTTTGCCAGATCACACCTCGATCGCCGACCGCCCAACCCTCGTCGGGGTTGTGGAAGAAGATGTCAGTCAATTCGGCATCGGGCAGCCAGGCTGCCAGCGGCGGCGGTGGCGAGGCAGCAAGTGAGCTGGTTGAAAGGAACAGCAGAACGATTGTGATTGTGCGGAGTCTCTGCATGGTGCATTCTGGCTGGAGCGTGGGAAAAGATGAAATCGGCAGCGTGCTGCTCGCACAAGGATGGCGGATTGTAGCCAAAAGAGAATGCTCGACCCAAGCTCTCTTTTTTGTCAGCCTGCTATAATCAACCGCAGGCGGGCGAGACTGGACGCCATCAACTGGAAACTGACCATGCAATTCTTCGGCGACAAACCACTGTCACGCCGTCACCTGCTGCAGCAGGGAACGCTGTACCTGGCTGGCACAAGCCTGACGATGTCCCAACTGTCTCGGACCGCTGCCGCTGCGGAGAAATCGGAGCGGATCGCCCGGATTGGCCTCGTTACCGACTCTCACTATGCCGACCGGGAGACCTCGGGGTCCCGCCACTACCGCGAGTCGCTAACCAAGATGTCCACGGCCGTGGAGCAGTTCAAGCAGGCCAAGGTCCAGCTGGCAGTCGAGCTGGGGGACTTTATCGACGCCGCCCCGACAGTCAAGGAAGAGATCGGCTACCTCAAGAAGATCGAGCAGGTTTTTGCCCGCTGCCAGGTGCCGCGACACTATGTGCTGGGCAACCACTGTGTTTACACGCTCACCAAGGATGAGTTCCTGGCACAGGTGCCAGCTCGCAAGACCTTTTATTCAAGCGACTTTGGCAAGCTGCACCTGGTCGTGCTGGATGCATGTTTCCGATCGGATGGCGTGGATTATCAGCGCCAGAATTACGAATGGACGGATGCCAACATTCCCCAGTCGGAACTCGATTGGCTGTCTGCCGACCTGGAGAAAACGACACACCAGACAATTGTTTTTGTCCACCAGCGACTCGATGTGGATAACCATTATGGAGTTCGCAATGCAGCGGCGGTGCGCGGCGTGCTGGAAAAATCGGGCTCCGTTCTGGCTGTCTTCCAGGGACACAATCACGTCAATGACCACAAGCAGCTCAAGGGTATTCACTATCTCACTCTGGCGGCGATGGTCGAAGGAAGTGGCTCGCAGAACAACGGCTACTCCCTGCTCGACGTGCATGCCAACGGTGCACTGGCCCTCGACGGCTTCAGGCAACACAAGGATCGAGCCATCGCCCCCGGATCTTAGCCCAGCATGGTCCAGCAAAGACGAGCATCATGGACGAGCCAATAATCAGTGTCAGTGGGATGCGTGGGATCGTGGGCCAGTCGCTCTCGGTGGACCACCTGCAGCGTTACAGCCGGGCCTTTGCCAGCAGTCTGCCTGCCGGACCGATCGTACTGGCTCGCGATGGCCGAGCAAACGGTGTCAGCCTGGCTGGCGAGATAGCCACGGCACTGCAGGCCATCGGTCGGGATGTGCTGCTGGCCGATATCGCCGCCACGCCGACCGTCGGCGTCCAGGTGCGTGCACAACAGGCGGTCGGTGCGATTCAGCTGACCGCCAGCCACAATCCGCCCGAATACAACGGACTCAAGCTGATCTCAGCTGCCGGACGCTTGCTGACAGCCGCAGCGGGCCAGCAGGTGCTGGATATCTACAAGTCAGCCAGCTCAGCACCAGCGGCGAGAGAGCCGGCTGGGTCTCGGCAGCTTGCTCACATTGAGGCGGCTCATCTTGAGTTGCTGCTGGCGACGGTCAACGTCGAGCGAATTCGGGCAGCCGGATTCACGGTTCTGCTGGACAGCAACCATGGAGCCGGGAGCCTGCTCGGATTGCAGTTACTGGAAGCCCTGGGATGCGAATGCCTGGCGATTGGTGAGACCGCCGATGGTCAGTTTGCACATCCGGCTGAGCCGACGGCGGAAAATCTGGAGTCCGTGCTGGAACGAGTTCCTGGAGCGTCTGCCGACGTCGGTTTCTGCCAGGATCCAGATGCTGATCGATTGGCGATCATCGACCAGCGGGGAGTTTACCTGGGCGAGGAGTTGACGCTGGCACTCTGCCTGGATCATGTTCTCAGCCAGCGGCCGGGCAACGTGGTTGTGAACTGCGCCACCAGCAGCAGTTGTCAACAGGTTGCCGAGCGGCACGCGGCGTCATTGACCAGGACAGCGGTTGGCGAGGCCAACGTGGTGGAGGGGATGCTGGCTCACGATGCAGTATTCGGAGGTGAGGGAAACGGGGGCCCGATTGACCCACGTGTGGGCTGGATGCGAGACAGCTTCGTCGGCATCGCACAGGTACTGGACGCGATGGCAGCCAGCGGGCTGTCGATCAGCGAGCTGGCAGGGCGGATCCCTGTGGGAGCGATTGTCAAACAGGTACTGCCGTTACCGGCGGACCTGCTGGCGGACTTTTTCGATCTTATCGAGCAGCATTTTCCAGCGGCCACGCCGAGTCGGCTGGATGGATTACGGCTCGACTGGCCCGATCGCTGGCTCCTTGTCAGGGGCAGTAATACCGAGCCGATTGTGCGTTGTATTGCCGAGGCGGAGTCCGCCGAGTTGGCCAGCGATTTGTGTCAGCAGGCTCACCAGCTGGCGGCAGGCCTGAGCGACTAGCCGATCTGGTCCTTGCCGACCCAGGGCTGGAGTGCTTCGGGAATCCGAATCGTCCCGTCCGCTTGCTGGTTGTTCTCGAGAATGGCGATTATGGCTCTGCTGACGGCGATCGCCGTGCCGTTGAGGGTATGCAGGAACTGGGTCCCCTTTGCACCTGCCACCTTGTAGCGGGCATTCAGCCGTCGTGCCTGGTAGTCGGTGCAGTTGGAGGTGCTGGTCACTTCTGCAAACTCGCCGCCATCCCCGCGGCCCGGCATCCAGGCTTCCAGGTCGTACTTTCGATAGGCCGGCCCACCCAGGTCGCCGGTGGCGGTATCGACAACGCGGTAGGGAATCTGCAGCTCATCAAAGAGCTCACATTCGATCTGGCAGAACTCCTCCAGCGTCGCTTCACTTTGTTCAGGATGGGTAAACGCGAACATCTCGATCTTGGTGAACTGGTGGACACGGAACAGGCCGCGGGTGGCCCGTCCAGCTGCCCCTGCCTCGGTACGAAAGCAGTGACTGATTCCAACCAGCTTGATCGGCAATTCATCGGCATCCAGGATCTGGCCCGCCTGCATGCCTCCCAGCGGTATTTCTGCCGTGGCGATGAGGTTCAGGTTGGAGTTCTCGATGCTGTAGATCTGTGTTTCAGGACCACGCGGAATATAGCCGGTCCCCTGCAGGACCTCGGTGGTCGCCAGGTCGGGCGTGATGACTGGCTTGAAGCCATGCTGGCTGAGTCGCGAGAGTGCGAATTGTTGCAGTGCCAGTTCCAGCAGCACTGCCTCGTTCTTGAGAAAGTAGAAACCGGCTCCGGCAATCCGGGCACCGGCGGCGAAGTCAATCAGGTCGTGTTTCTCTGCCAGTTCGACGTGGTCGAGGATGGGAAAGTCGAAGCTGGCTGGCTGGTGCTGACCACTGCGAACTTCCAGGTTGGCCTTGTCGTCCTCGCCGATGGGGGCATCGGGATGGGACATGTTGGGGATCTGTGCCTGCAGCTCCAGGACGGCGGCATCCAGCTGATCATGTTCTGACTGGCGATCGTCTTTTAGCTCGCGCAGCTGGCGACCTTCGGTCTTGCGGGCCTCACGCTGCTCGTCGTCGGCTGCCTGGCCAATCGACTTGGAGACCTCGTTGGCCTTGCGGTTCAGCTCTTCAACTTCCTTCAACAACTCACGCCGGCGCAGCTCCATCTCCACCAGTCGGTCGACCTCGGCGGTCACGCCCCGGTTCTGGCAATTGACCGCAACGGCCTCGGCGTTGTCGAGAATGTACTTACGATCCAACATCTTCGGGTACTTCGATCGAGATCTTGCTGATTTCCTGCCACAGGTAAGTGCTGGCCTTGATACCACGAAAGTAATCGGCCAGCGAGAATTTTTCGTTGGGTGCGTGTGTGTTGTCGTCGTCGAGGCCCCAGCCGAGCAGCAGGGTGTCGACACCGAGTCGGTCATGGAGTGCGTTGACGACGGGAATCGAGCCACCCTCGCGAATAAAGAGCGGCGAATGGCCAAAGCCCTTTTCGATCGCATGCGTGGCGGCGGTCATGAAGTCGCTCTTGAGCGGCACTACGACACCCGGTGCGCCATGCATGTCGACCAGTTCCATCGTGATTCCTGCCGGGCAGATATCCTGCAGCATGCTCTCCAGCGACTCGGTAATCGCGGCGGGATCCTGGTCTGGTACCAGCCGGAAGCTGAATTTCGCTCCGGCATGATTGGGAAGCACCGTTTTGCTGCCTTCTTCCTGGTAGCCACCCCAGATGCCATGGATGTCATACGTGGGACGGGCCCAACGGCGTTCCAATGTCGTGTAGCCGGCCTCACCGTTGACCGCTTCTACTCCGACCTGCTCCATGAAGACCTGCTCGTCAAAAGGCAGGGCTGCCAGCTGGGATCGTTCGCGGTCATCAAGTGTTGTCACATCATCGTAAAAGCCAGGAATCTGGACTCGTCGTTCCTCGTCCACGAGTGCGGCCAGCATTTCAGTGAGTGCATTCAGCGGGTTCATTAGGGCTCCACCGAAAGTCCCCGAATGCAGATCCTGCTTGGGGCCGGTCAGTCGCAGTTCAAAGTAAGCGATCCCTTTCAGGCCGTAGGTGATCGCCGGTTGCCCCGGCCCGAACTGGCTGGTATCGCTGATCACCGCGATATCGCAGGCTAGCAGGTCACGATTCTCTTCGATAAAGGGGTAGAGATTCTGACTCCCCACTTCCTCCTCCCCCTCGATCAGGAACTTGAGCTGCAGCGGCAGTGAACCGGCAGTGGCGAGCCAGGCCTGGGCACTCTTCACATGTGTCAGCATCTGGCCCTTGTCGTCGGTTGCTCCGCGGGCGTAAACATTGCCATCGCGTTCGTCGGGCTCGAATGGTTTTGTCGTCCAGTCACTATCCGGACCGGTTGGTTGCACATCGTAATGACCGTAGACCAATACCGTCGGTGCTCCCTCGACTGGCGGCGTCTCGGCGTAGACGATGGGAAACCCCTCGGTCTCGTAGAGCGTCGTTTCCAGCCCGATCTGTCGGAAGTGGTCCGCCATCCACTCGGCGGCACGCACGACGTCGCCCTGGTACTTGCTTTCGTTACTCACGCTGGGGATCTTCAACAGCTCAAAGAGGTCCGCTTTGAACTGCTCTCGATTCTGTTCCAGGTAATCTTCGAGGGCGGCCATGATCCACCGGTGTAGAAGTGAGAATTGAGCAGATGTGATTGATTCGCTGTTTTACCAACAGCTGGGCTGATGGGAAAGCGGGTCAGCCGAGAGAGCGTAGGCACTTTTTCTGACCAGCTACCCGCGGCCAATTCTCGTACGCTATAATGACCGTGCGCCATGCCAGCGACGGTGCCCTCTGCAGGCTCCCAAATGCTGGCTCAGGGTAGCGTGAATGGTCTTCAGCGGATGTAAAGGAAGCAGTCGTGCAGCAGCAAGTTGCCCCAGTCGAGAAGGTTTCTCCAGGTCTTGACCTGGACCAACGGCCAAAACAACAGCCGCGATATCACGTCGTGCTCTGGGATGATGAGGACCATTCCTATGATTATGTCATCGACATGATGAAGGAACTGTTCGGTCATCCGTCGGAGCGGGGCTTCGTTATTGCCGAGCAGGTTGATGCCAGCGGTCGAGCCGTCTGCCTGACGACCACGCTTGAGCATGCCGAGTTGAAGCGGGACCAGATTCACGCGTTTGGCAAGGACGGCCTGATCCAGCGCTGTCTTGGCTCGATGTGGTCGTCGATCGAGGCGGAAGCATAGGTCTCTCCATGCCCGCACTGCTCAAGACGGTCACGCTGGGCTGCAAGGTCAACCAGTACGAGACCCAGCTGGTTCGTGAAGGCCTCGAAAAACTGGGCTACCAGCAGGCGGAGGACGACCAGCAGGCCCAGCTGTGTGTCGTCAACACCTGCACCGTTACTCGCGAGGGCGACGCCAAGAGCCGCCAGGCGATTCGACGGCTGGCACGTGAGAATCCCGATGGCCGGATTGTGGTGATGGGTTGCTACGCCACCCGTGCGCCGGATGAACTGGCAGAGCTGCCGAATGTGACCGAGGTGCTGACCGACAAACGCGAGTTGCCCGACCTGCTCGGTCGCTTCGGGCTGGTCGATATCCCGACTGGCATATCCCAGTTTGGAGATCGACACAGGGCCTACGTCAAGGTGCAGGATGGTTGCCTGTTGCGTTGCAGCTACTGCATTATTCCCCATGTCCGTCCAGAGCTGACCAGCCGGCCAGTCGAACATATCCTGGACGAAGTTCGCCGGCTGGTCGACAACGGCTATCGTGAAATCGTGCTGACAGGAATCCACCTGGGACATTATGGCGTGGACTGGAACTGGAATCGTCCGCGCCAGGAGTGGACGCGACTGTCGGACCTGCTGGCCCAAATCATCGAAGTCGACGATTGCTTCCGGGTGCGTCTCTCCAGTATCGAAGCGACCGAGCTGACCAGGCCGCTGCTGGATCTGCTGGTTGACCATCCGCAGCGTATCTGTCCGCACCTGCACGTCTGCCTGCAAAGTGGATCAGATAGCGTGCTCAGGCGGATGCGGCGACGCTGGTCCTCGCGGAGTATCATCGAACGCTGCCAGCTGGTGCAGCAGCTGCTGGTAAACCCGGCACTCACGACCGATGTGATCGTTGGCTTTCCAGCTGAAACCGACGAGGAATTTCAACAGACGCTTGATACCGTCTCGGCGATCGGCTTCAGCAAGGTCCATGCCTTTCCCTTCAGTGCCCGCCGGGGAACGCCCGCAGCGGAAATGGATGGCCAACTCAGCAAATCAGTCAAGAAGGCGCGATCAAAACAGCTGCAGCAGCTCGCCCTGGAACTCAAACAGCAGTATTACCGCTCTCTGCTCGGTCAGCCGCTGGAATTGCTGGTTGAATCCAGCCAGGATGGGCAGACGCAGGGGACCTCCTGCCGGTACGCACCAGTCCGTCTACCTGGCACTGATTTCGCAGCTGGCAGTCTCGTCCCAGTCGTCGCGAATGAGCTCGATCAGCAGGGCCTGCTGGCCACTCCGACTGACCAATCTCTCTAGCGGCAGCCGGGCTGCTCTGCTACTTTCCGCCCTTCTCATGATGGTCTGAATGCGCTCGCGAACACTGCAGGCCAGCATCACGTTCTGGAGACACCAGGGGAGGAGTTTCACGATGAAGAAGTGGTTGCTTGTTGTTGCCGTCATTGCTTGTTGTGGTCTGCCATCCAGTGGAGTTGGGCAGGCTCTGCAGGCGGAAAACCCGCTCTGGGCCCTGCTGCCGTTTCGTTCCATCGATGCGGATCCGGACAAGTCCTATGTGTTGACCCCCGAAGCCGGTCCCTGGCTCGTGATGGTCGGTTCTTTTAATGGTCCTGGAGCGGAAAAACAGGCAGCCGAGCTGGTACTTGAACTGCGCAGACGATTCAAACTGGAATCCTACATGCACCGCCAGACATACGACTTTAGCAAGCCAGTTGTCGGGAACGGTATCAACCAGTTTGGGCAGCCCCGACAAATGCGGTATGAGCATGACAAGCGATTCGATGAGATTGCCGTGCTGGTCGGCCATTTTGATTCGATCGAGGACTCGGATGCCCAGAGCACGCTTGACCAGATCAAACACCTTAAGCCGGACTGCCTGGATCTGAAACGACAGGAGGGTACATCGCAGCGCTATGCCCTGCTGCGGTACCTGTATAGCCAGGTCAATCTGAGTGCCGAAAAGCAAAGCCGTGGGCCAATGGGGAAGGCCTTCCTGACTATTAACCCCCTGCTGCCGCGCGACCAGGTAGCCCGCAATAAGTTGGATCCGTTCGTTGTGAGAATGAACGAGGATGTGCCGTTCAACCTGCTCAAGAACCCGGCACTCTTTACAGTCCGGGTCGCTTCGTTTCGTGGCAAGGTCGTGATTGACCTGGAACGGAACTTCGAACAGAACGCGAAATTGAGTAACCAGCTGGTGGAGGCCGCAGAGAAGGCTCATCGGCTGACGAACATCCTGCGGTCCAAGGGAGTGGATGCTTACGAGTTTCATGATCGGCACGAGAGTATCGTGACGATCGGTAGCTTTAATACCGTGGGGACGCCGCGACGCGACGGCAAAATTGAAATTGACCCACGTATTTTACGGATCATCGAAACCTACAAGGCACGCCAAGAGCAATTGCCCGGCAGCCGCCAGATCGGAATCGTGCCTCGCACGCTGACCGGTATTCCCTTCGACATCCAGCCCACGCCGGTGCGTGTGCCTGGCAAAGCCACTCGCTAGACCACCCGGCGGAGTGCCGGTCCTTCGGGCCTGGCTGACCTCTGCGATCTCGGCGTCTCTGCGGTTCGCTTTTGTTGGATTCACCCGGCGGACCCCTGACGGCTCATCCTCACCGCGCCTACTGCTACAATGTCGCTACACAGTAAGTCTGTTTGATGGCAGGTATGGCGATGACCGAATCGATGGTCCTGGTGCTGGGGACCCATAATCAAAAGAAGCGGTTGGAGCTGGAGCAGCTGCTGGGTCCTCATGGCTTTCTGCTGGAGACACTGGCAGGTTGCGATAATCCGCTGGAGGTGGACGAGACTGGCAGCAGCTTTGCTGAGAACGCCGGCCTCAAGGCGAGCGAACAGGCCAAGCACCTGGGCCAATGGGTACTGGGTGAAGACAGCGGGCTCTCGGTGATTTCACTCGATCATGCTCCTGGCATCTACTCGGCTCGCTACAGTGGTCCCGAGGCGACCGACCAATCCAACAACGACTACCTGCTGGAACAACTTGCTGACCGTCCCCGCCAGCAGCGCACGGCATACTACACCTGCCACATGGCACTCTCCGATCCCGCAGGTAACATCCGGGCTTCGACCGAGGCGACCTGCCGCGGTTGGATTCGCACTCAGCCAGCGGGCAGCAACGGGTTTGGCTACGATCCGCTGTTTGAAATTGCCGAATTCCATCGGACCTTTGGCGAACTCGGATCGACAGTCAAGGCGGTGCTGAGTCACCGTTCCCGAGCGACGCGGCGACTGCTGCCGCAGTTACGTGCCCTGCGAGCAGGCTGGCACGATCAGCTGGAAGAGTCACGGAGTTGATCTGAGATGAAATGGTTACCCTGGACAATTGCTGCGATCTGCTGGATCGGGATCATCGTCGGCAGCATGTACTGGTTTCGCTCGGCAGTGATCGGTTCATTTGACGAGCAAGCGATGCGAGACTGGCAGGCAGACCGTGCCAAACTGGTGGAGGGCCAGCGTGACGGTACAGCGCCGGTCACACGCCGGATCAACCCGTCCGAATTTCCGCCAGCCTACGTGCTGATGCAGGATCACTTTGCAACCTGCCTGGCAGCAGCAGTCGGTTTTGGGACCCTCGTGATGGGGGCCCTGGCAATCATGATCCACGGTGCCTTGAACCAGCCGGGACGGCAGGAGTGGTCCGATGACGACTGACTCGTCCAGCAGCGCCGGCATACCCATCGGCAGTAGCGTGTCGAGCGTTCATGTTCAACATCATGACCTGGTCGTCAGCTGCTGGCCGATACGGGATTCCATGGCCAGCCGTATTGTGCTGGCTGCCGTTGTCGTCTCGACAGCCATTGTTGCCTGGTGGACCCAGCAGCTTGTCGTGCCGATCGTGATGGGGCTGTTGCTGTTCTGCTGCCTGATACGATTGTGGCTGCCGTCCAGGTTCGAGATCGGACCGATCGGGATCACCCGGGTTTTCCTGGGGCGCCGCAAGCACCTGCCCTGGTATCTGACAGACAGGATCGAGCACTGTCCAGATGGTGTTCGTGTTTATCCTCGCACGGGGGGCGCCGGCCTCTCAGCCTTTCATGCGATCCATATTTACGATCGCGAGTCGGCCGAGCAATTGCATGAATTGACTGGCAAGTACCACTCGCCAGCCAGTTAACTGCAGGATGCCGGTTACTGTGGCTCGTCGCCCACTGGTTCGTTGACCAGCAGGCAGGCAGTCTGGTGTGACTCGCCGATGAGCTGTGGAGCCTGCTGGTGACAGCGGTCCTCGACCTGCGGACATCGATCGGCAAAGGGGCAGCCTGGGTAGACCCTGTCAGGCGAGGGAACTTCTCCCTGCAGTACAATCCGCTGCCGATTGGATTCGGAAGTTGGATCTGGCACCGGTGCTGCGGAAAGAAGTGCCTGGGTGTAGGGATGCTGGGGGTTGTCATACAGCTCGTCGACGTCGGCAAGTTCCACGATACGTCCCAGGTACATGACTCCCACCCGGTCGGCAATATGTCGCACCACCGCCAGGTCGTGAGCGATGAAGATGTAGGCGACACCGAGCCGTTGTTGCAGGTCACGCAAGAGGTTAATCACCTGGGCCTGGATCGACACGTCCAGCGCCGAGACCGCTTCGTCACAGACAATCAGCTTGGGCTGGACGGCCAATGCCCTGGCAATCCCAATCCGCTGCCGCTGCCCGCCGGAGAATTCATGCGGGTAGCGATTCAGGAAACGTGGATCGAGCCCCACCATATCCAGCAGTCGCATCACGTGCAGCCGCCGATCAGCTGCGTCGTGCAGGTTGAAGATGTCCATCGGCTCCCGCACAATCGTGCCCACGGTCATGCGTGGATTGAGCGAGGCAAAGGGATCCTGGAAAATCATCTGCAGATCCTGCCGGTAGGGCAGCATCTGCTTGTCCGAGAGACCGCTGATTGGCTGACCCTCGAGCTCGACCGTACCGCCGCTAGCTGGGATCAAGTTGAGAATGCCACGGGCAGTGGTTGACTTGCCGCAACCCGACTCGCCCACCAGTCCGAGAGTCTCACCTGCCTTGACATCAAAGCTGATGCCATCGACTGCCCGTACAACTCGCGTCAGCTTGCCGGTCCAGCCAGAGTTCGAGTGGAAATGAACCTTGAGGTCACGGACGGACAGCAACGGTTGACTGGCAGGAGCTTCAGTTGGAGTTATCATTCCGATCCCTCCTGTGGAGCGTGAATATTGACCAGGCAGGCGTGCCGCCGCTGCTCTTGCTGCAGTTGGACCAGCGGTGGAACCTGTTCTGTACAGGCTGGCTGGCCAAATTCACAGCGGTCGTAAAATGCGCAGCCGGGTGGCAGATTGGCCATATCGGGTGGTTGCCCTTCGATTGCCCGTAATTCGCCCTCGGTCTCCTGGTCCCAGCGAAGTGCGGAGTGAAGTAGCCCCAGCGTGTAGGGATGACGCGGCTCGGCGTAGAGGTCTCCCGTCGTCGCCTCTTCGACCACGCGTCCACCATACATCACCAGCACGCGATGACAGATGCTGGCGACCACGCCCAGGTCGTGGGTAATAAAGATGATGGCTGTTCCCTGGTCCTCCTGCAGCTGTTGCATCAGCTCGAGGATCTGGGCCTGGATGGTGACATCCAGAGCGGTGGTCGGTTCGTCCGCAATCAGCACATCGGGCTGGCAGGTCAGGGCCATCGCAATCATGACCCGCTGTCGCATGCCACCCGAGAATTCATGCGGATAATCGAAGACCCGTTTCTGTGCCGACGCGATGCCGACCTTGTCGAGCATCTCGACCGCATGCTCAATCGCCTCGGCGTTGTTATGGCCCATGTGAAGTTTGCTGACTTCTGTTAACTGCTCGGCAATCGTCAGGAATGGATTCAGGGCGGTCATCGGGTCCTGAAAGATCATGCCGATATCGTTACCGCGAACACGGGACCATTCCTTGTTTGAATTGTTGAGTAGCTCCTGGCCAGCAAGCCGTACGCTACCCTGGGTGATTTTTCCTGGGGGTGTCGGCACCAGGCCCATGATCGCCAGGTTGGTGACCGATTTTCCTGACCCCGATTCGCCGACAATTCCCAGTGTCTCTCCAGCCTGAACGTCAAAGGAGACACCGTTGACAGCGCGAACTATTCCGTCGTCGGTGCGGAATTCGACATGCAGGTCGTCGACTTGAAGTATCGGCTGGTTCATGGATTTAACGGTTCTTCATCCGTGGATCGAGTGCGTCACGTAATCCGTCGCCAAGGAAACTGAGTGCAAACAATGTCATCGCCAGGGCCAGTCCTGAAAAAGTCACGCTCCACCAGTAGATCTTGATCGGTGTGATGTCCTGCAGCCCTTCGTTCACCAGCAAGCCCCAGGAGACATCTGGCGGAGCGACTCCAATACCGAGGAACGAGAGGAAGGCTTCAAATCGCATCACCGCCGGGATCGTCAGCGTCAGGTAGACAATCACGATACCCATCACATTGGGTATCAGGTGCCGAAAGATGATCCGCGCCCGACTGGCCCCGATCGTGCGAGCAGCCTCGATGAACTGTTCGTTCTTGAGCGAGATGATCTGGCCACGGACCACGCGTGCCATCGTGAGCCAGTAGATCGCTCCAATCAGGAAGTAAAAGATCGTGATCCGGTCGATGCCGAACTGTTCCAGACTCGCCTTGATAGAGGGTTCATCGAGGATCGTGATCAGAAAGATGACCACAAAGATGAAGGGGACCGAGTAGAAGATGTCAACAATACGCATCATGATCCTGTCGACGCGGCCACCCAGATAACCCGCTGTCGCTCCGTAGGAGACGCCGATCAGCAGGGACACCAGTGTGGCCACAATTCCCACAACCAGCGAAACACGGGCTCCCCAGAAGAGCCGTGAAAAGACATCGCGGCCGAGATTGTCGGTGCCACAGATGGAGGGAACAGACCAGTTGCCGAAAAGTGATATGCGGAACCGGATCATCAGCCGCGTGATCGGCCCCGGCTTGTTCCAGTATCGCTCAAACGGGCTGTTGAGCACGATCGACTCAAGCTCGTCTTCAAGCTCAGATCGCTGCTGGGCTGTTTCCGCAGCATCCAGCCTGGCATCGAGCTCCGCAATCGTCTCGTCATACTCCTGCCGTAATTCCAGCAGGGGAAGATGGGCGGCAGTCATGCCGGGAGGTTGAAAGGTACCGTCACCGAGGTGTTGTTCAACCGGGGACTGGAGTGGCAAGAGCGGGGTCAGCAAGGCGGACAGGGAGAGCAGGACAAGAAACACCAGTGAGACCATGGACGCCTTGTTGCGGCGCAGACGCCGCCAGGCGTCTTTCCAGAGGGAAATCCCCTTTTCGCGGTGGGCGTTCTCAAGCAACGTGGCATAGTGCTCCAGGTCCCTGGGATCGTGCGGTCTTGTGGATTGATCCGTCATGTTATGCCTGGTCCTCCAGGTCCACACGCGGATCGATAATGCTGTAGGACAAGTCGACCAGCGTGTTCATCACGAACAGCAGGACGGTGTAGATCAGAACCATTCCCATACAGAGCGTGTAGTCACGAGTCAGGGCGGCTTCGATGAAATGGCTGCCCATGCCGGGAAGTGCAAAGATACGTTCCAATACGAGCGATCCAGTCAGGATGCCGGCTGTGGCGGGTCCCAGGTAGGAAACCACCGGGAGCATGCCCCCGCGCATGGCGTGCCGCATCACCACCTGCCGCGTACTGAGTCCCTTGGCGTAGGCTGTGCGAATATAGTCGGACGTCAGTACCTCGAGCATGCCGGTCCGTGTCAGCCGGGCTATATAGCCGGCAAAAGGGGCTCCCAGGCAGAGCGCCGGCAGGATGATCTGGTTTAACTGTCCCCAGCCCGCTGCTGGAAAGAGTGGCCACATGAACACGAAGATCACTACCGCCACGCTGGCAAGAACAAAGTTAGGGACGGCGATCCCGATCGTCGCCAGCATCATGAACGACACGTCGTAAGGCGAGTTGCGGCGCACCGCCGATACCACGCCGGCCGTCATGCCCAGTGTGAGTGCAAAGACCATGGCGAAGATGCCAAGCGACGCTGAGACAGGGAAACCCTGGGCGATAACCTCGTTGACCGTGTAATCCTCGAGTCGGAAACTCGGCCCAAAATCGAACTGAACTGTCGACCAGAGGTGACTGAAGTACTGCTCGTAGAGAGGCCGGTCCATCTTGTAGCGGGCCTCAATGTTCCGCTTGATGGCGTCATCGATCTTCTTTTCCGAGGCGAATGGCCCGCCCGGTACGGCCCGCATCAGGAAGAACGATACCGTGTAGACGATCCAGACCGTGAGGATCATCCACCCCAATCGTTTCAGAAAGAATCGTAGCACCGCTGGCCTCGTCTTCGTTAACGCTCCGCTGGCCGGATACGCAGCAGGTGCAGGGGATGGACATCCTGGATGTTGGCTGAGAAGCCCTCGATTCGTGGATGCACCATGTTGATAGAACGGTAGAAGTAGATCGGAATGATCGGCTGCTCATCCATCAGGATCCGCTCGGCCTGGTGGAGCAGAGAGAGCCTCGCCGCCACATCGGTTTCCGACTTGGCCGCCTCGATCAGGCCATCGTACTTCTTGTTACTCCAGTTGGTCTGGTTGTTTGTGCCATCGGTGATGAACATATCGAGAAATGTGTTGGCGTCAGCATAGTCGCCGATCCAACCAGCGCGAGCGACAGCGTAATCCGTCTTGTGGATAGTATCGAGATAAGTTGCCCACTCCAGGTTGCGCAAAACGACATCGATACCAAGATGTTTTTTCCAGTGTTGCTGGATCACCTGGGCAATGTCCCGGTGACTCTCGCTGGTGTTGTAGAGGATCTCGATCTTGGGCAGACCGCGGCCACCCGCATGGCCCGCCTCAACCAGGAGTTTACGAGCCTTTTCCGGATTGAATTCACCACACAAGGCACTCTCAAAGCCCGGTAGCCCCGGCGGGACGTAACTGCGGGCAGGCAACTGGCCTGCCTTGGTCACCTTCTCCACAATCTCCTGCTTGTCGACCGCCATGTTCAGCGCGCGGCGAACCAGCACCTTGTCCAAACCCGGCAGTTCCACGTTGATGCGATAGAAATAAGTGGTCAGCATCGGCGCGGTGATAAAGTCATCGCGTTTCCGAAGCTCCGGAATGATGGGGTTGGGAACCGTCGTGGTCCAATCGAGCTGGCCGTTCATGTACATGTTCAAGCTGGTTGTTTGTGACTTGACCGCCATCGCGTCCACAACGTCCAGCTGCACAATATCCGCATTCCAGTACTTTGGATTTTTGACCATCCGCACGCGGTCCCGGATCCTGCGAAACTGAAGCACAAACGGACCGTTGCCGACAATGTTCCCGGGCTTGGTCCAGTTGGGCGTGCCATGTTCCTCCACACAGCGTCGGTTGACAGGATAAAGCGGGTAGAAAGCGACCAGGTCGGGAAAGTAAGGTGTGCGGTTCTCGAGCCTGACGACCAGCGTGGCTGCATCCTCGACGGTAATGCCGACCGTCGATTCAAAGTCCGTTAGCACGTGGTGGCACTTTGTGCCGCTGCCAGGCTGCTTGGCAGTCAGCTTCGTGAATGACTGCTCGCTGCCAGCGGCCTGCCAGTCGACTTTGCCATCCCGCAGCGGCTTGATGTCGATAGTGAAGTTCTCATTATCCTCATCCCTCGAGACGAGCAGCCCTTTCAGCACCGTGCCGCGTGGGAACAGCTGCTGGGGGTCCCGGCGGTCATCCAGCTCAACCTCGACCTGGTCACCAACCTGCAGGGTTCCCAGGTTGTACTGCATCGCACCGCTGACATAGTGCAGCTGGTAAGCGTATTGCGAGCCGGTCTCCGGGTGCAGCATCCGCCGCCACGACCAGGCAAAGTCATCGGCCGTGACCTTGTCGCCATTGGACCAGACTGCGGCCTCTCTTATATGGAAGGTATAGACCAGGCCGTCGTCAGAAACTGTGTAGCGTTCAGCGACGCCATTGGTTTCCGGCTGGAGCGGTACTTGCCCGTTTTCATCGGATTCCTGGTCCAGCGGGGTCTGTCTCAGCAAGCCCTCGAACAGCCCATTGATAACGCGGCCTTCGGGTGAGCCGGTGGCCTTGGCTGGATCGACCGTCTTGATCTCATCGCCGTTATTGAAGGCAAAGTCGGCGCGTGGCAGGGTGCCGAAGCTGACAGCCCAGACCATGGCTGCCACCAGCACCAGCAGTGCGATGTAGGGGAAAACTTTTCTGAATCCGTGAGGCATGGCCACTCCGTTGTGAACTCGAACGGCCGCCACTGATCCTCTGGCCGTCACCGCGCTTCATTGTGCATCATCCGTCCCGTTGCGTCACCTCTGCGGCGTTCGCCTGGGCGGTGCCAGCAGATCCGGTTCTCCACGTTCGAGGGGATTCGGCACTTGCCCGGGATCGAAAATCTGCTGAAGCGACGGCGTCCTCAGCGGTCGAAAACGTGAGACGCGGGTTGCCGGCAGACGTGCATCGACGTCCAGCTGCCTGGACTTCCTCGGACCACAGTTCGGCGGCGCAGGGTGGCTTGAGATTGATCAGTGGATAGCGAGGGCCGCGGACGCCCTGGCCGTATATTCCCAGCACCGATTCAAACACGGGCCGGCCATTCAGTTCGGGAACGTAAGGAATCTGGCCCTTCTGTAGTGCCGTTTCGAGCTGCCGTAAACGCAGTCGATGGTGCTTGAGTGCCTGTTCCAGCGGAGCTTGTGCAGTGGCTGTCTGCCAGCTTAGCAGGAGCAGGCAGAGGGCGATCAGGAGTTTACGTATGGCTTGATCCCTTGCTGAGGTTGGTCTCAAGTTGTCCAATAGTCGCTGCGGAGTTCATTTTACGCGCCTGTAGCTCAGGGGATAGAGCAACGGTTTCCTAAACCGTAGGTCGGAGGTTCAAATCCTCCCAGGCGTGCTTCAGCTGCCGATGGCCCTGTGGCCAGGTCGATCTGTCCGCTCAGCCATTCACGGTTCTTCGTCCTTACTGACCGGGCGCTGCCAGACGGCCGGCAGATTCTGGGAGTCGGGACCGTAGGTCTGCGAAACCACAAAGCCACTCGCCTGGGACATGTAAAAGATACGCCCGTTGGAAACAACTGCCCCGAGGCATTCGCGCGAGTCGATTGCCGGGCCGGTCGAAACCAGCCTGCCATCGGCACTCAGGTCAATCATGTCCATGTTGGCACCCAGCACAAAGGGCTCGGAGAGCGTGAATCGGCAGCAGGCATAGTTGGT
The DNA here is from genome assembly GCA_963581185.1 of Planctomycetota bacterium. Lineage (GTDB taxonomy): Bacteria > Planctomycetota > Planctomycetia > Pirellulales > Pirellulaceae > SAT2750. The sequence continues at coordinate 33,982 of CAUZOB010000011.1, forward strand.
CTGAATACCCGCGTAAACCTTACCGGTCTTGCGGTCATAGATGTTTCCCTTGCCTCGCAGGGCGTTGGAAAAGATAAACCGCTCGCCAACCGAGACCACATTGAGTGCCGAGCTGACCGGATCGGACTTCCAGATCAGCGATCCGTTTTCGGCATCGAGGCACCAGACGAAGCGTTCCTTGCTGTCTTCACGCGCCTGGTTATTGCCACCAATGTAGAGCCTGCCGTCACGCGAACTGAGCGTGCACTTGGAGGTCACGTAATAATCGGTCGTCAGCCAGTTGACCTCACCGCTCTGCGGGTCCAGGCAGGCGGTCATGCCATTATTTTCAGCCGGCAAGCCGCGGCGTTTCTTCTGGCTGGCTGCGTAGCCGAAAAATGCCGAGTAGTAGAACTTGCCATTGTGTAAACAGATGCCACAGTCGTTGCCGCCCCGACCGTACTCAGAAAAGTCCTTCTCCCAAACGACCTTCCCGGTTTCCATGTCCCAGGCCCAGACTCGTGGCCGATGGTCCTTGGGATAGAAGGGATTGTCGTTCGAATAGATCCAGCTCATCACCTCCTGACCCTTGTGGTCGACAGGTGTACCGCCGAAAGTAAAAAATCGCTCGGATCCCTGGGCCGCGTACTGGCCGGATCCGGATGCATAGATGGCGACATTGCCGGCCACGACCGGTGGAAACTGACGACTCCAGCTGGGTGAGCCAGTAAAAGGAGTTTCCCAGAGCAAGCGTCCCGTGGCCGCGTCGAGGCAGCGCATCATGGATCGTTTGATACCAGCCTGGGGCACCAGCAGCTTGCCATCGATATAGAGTGGCGAGGTAAACGAGAGGTAGACGTCAGGCCAGTGGCGGCGCCATAACAATCTGCCGGTATCCTGCTCCACCGCGATAATCTGGCCCTCTGCCGTGTGCATGTAGAGCCGCCCGCCACCGCAGACCGGCAGGTGCTTGACTGTGCCTGCCAGTCGTCGAGCCCAGCGCATCCTGAGTGGCGGCTGCAGCCCCTGGTCGTTGGCATTGGATCCGCTGAAGTCGCCATAGTTGGTGTACCAGTTGTATTTCTCAGCGGCCAGCGGACCCTGCAAGGGGCTACGGATCTTCCACAAGGCCAGGTCCTGTTCTGGCAAGGCAGCTTGTCCATCCTCAGCGAAAATGTAGAGATAGCCATCCTCACAGCCCACGTAGACGCGGCCATCAGTGACTGCGACCGGCGCGGTGATGGGAGCTCCGAAAGCCGTTGCTAAGGATGACTGCTGGCTACCGTCGGTGCTGACGATATGCAGCTTGCCGTCCAGGCCACCGTAGACGACATGATCGCGCGTGATCACCGGCGGACTCACCGCCGCTGCCTGGCCCAGCACCACCGGCCGTTGCTCCCCGATCGTGTGCCGGCAGAGGCCGACTCCCTGCTCGGGCCGCACCCGATAGATATCCTTGCCACGAATACTGACGGGGGAAAAACTTAACAGCCCGAGCAGCCGGATCGATGTCTGGCTGCCCTCGACAAAAGTCGTCTTCAGCTGATCGCCCTCAAGCCGCATGATTTCCACGCGACCGGCATTGTCCCGACGATGCCATTGAACAAATACGTTACCCGCCTCATCGGCACTCTGACCAAAGGTGGCCGGATACTCTGAGCCTGCATAGGCAGGAACTTCGCCCACGACGCGAAGCTCTGGCTTGTCACCGGCGTCATCGAGAAAGATCGTGCGGCCACCGGCCGGCATGACAATCGTCTTGCCAACCAGGCAGATGTCTCGCGAACAGACAAAGTGGTCTCGCCAGGTGACCCGGTCCTTGCGGTGAGCCAGCCATTCTTCGCCACTCCACCGATCGCCGTCGAACTTGATTACTTCCTTGACAAAGTCCCAGGTCCAGGCAACCGTTCCATCCGGCTCGACCGCGTAAACCTGTGCCCCCAGCGTGGCAAAGTAGACGCGATCCGATCCAACCGCTGGTGCTGAAAAGATCGGCTCGCGACAGTCGATTTCGCGGACCAGGTCCCCGCTGTTTCGATCGAGCACATAGTAATAGCCTGCCGTTGTTGCCAGGTGGAGATAGTCTCCCGTCACGGCGGGCGCAGCGATGTTATTGCAATTCCCCTGGCCCCCCTTCGTGCGGAACCGCCAGAGCACCTGCTGGGTCTCGGCGTCGATGGCGACCACCACGCCGGCGCCGTCGATCACGTAGATCTTTCCATCACTCACGATCGGCGATGCGTAGATGCCGTCGGTCATCGGGATGGCGGCCAGCAGGCCCAGCGATGTTGGTAGCGACACGGTTGCGGCATTGCCAGAACGAGTGGCACTGCCCTGCAGCTGTGGCCAGTCATTGCTTGCGCTCAGCTGAACCGCAGATGCCAACAGGCTGACGAAGATGGCAAGATAGGTCACTCTTTTCATGGATCGTGATCCTCTGGGCAGATGGGTCTGGTCGATTGTGAGCATCGTTATTGTAAGCGATAGCTGGCGGCGGATGAGTCGTTACGAGCCGGCACGGATCTTCTTGCCATGAATACGGCTGCGCCGTTCAATGCTGGCATCCACAGTCGACTCAATTTCCGACGCTGGCAGCTGGTCGGAACGAGGTGCTGCTGCTGGCAGCTGCTCAAGACCGGCAACTCAACTGTGGTATCATCGTTGATGCCATGACTGTTGTTGAGTGACCGACCGACCGGCGATGAGAATCTCAAGGGCCGGCTGAGAAGAAAGCTGGAAGGTAAAATGAATGAGTTGGATGTGAAACAACCATTTCCTGTCCCCCTGCTCTTGTGCTGTCTTGGAATTGGACTTCTGTTCGCTCCTGCCAGGTTGGCCGCTGACCAGCCACGGTCCTTTGCCTCGCTCGGCAGCGAGTACAAGCGACAGGTACGGCCGCTCTTGAAACGTCTCTGCCTGGAATGCCATGCGACTGCCGTCAGGGAAGGGGAACTGGATCTTGAACGGTTCGCCACGATCCGGGACCTCCGGGCCGACGAGGGAGTGTGGCTGAAGGTTATCGAGATGCTCGATATTGGCGAGATGCCACCGGAAGACTCGAAGCAACCGACTCGGTCAGAACGGGAGGGTCTGCGGACGTGGGTGGAACAGTTCCTTCATGCCCAGGCGCTGGACCGTGCCGGGGATCCCGGGCCGGTCGTTTTGCGGCGACTGAACAATGCCGAGTACACCTACACGGTGCGTGATTTGACAGGGGTGCCACTGGACCCCGCCCGTGAATTTCCCAGCGAGGGAGCTGCCGGAGAGGGTTTTACGAACACCGGCAACGCGCTGGTGATGTCGCCGGGACTGCTGCGGAAATACCTTGATGCGGGAAAGGACGTTGCCGAGCACGCGGTGTTGCTGCCGGACGGCTTTCGATTCTCACCCAACACGACGCCGCGTGACTGGACCGATGAGAGTCTCGCGGAGATTCGTGCATTCTATGGTGACTACAGTGTTATCGAGAAACTTGCGGATCACTACGGATACGGCATGTCTCATCTTGGCAACGCAGGCTGCTTGCCGCTGGAGAGGTACTTTGCCGCAACGCTCGCCGAACGTGATTCACTCAAGGCGGGTGAGACAACGATCGAAGCTGTTGCGGAGGGACGTGGTCTGAATGCCAAGTACCTGGGCACCCTCTGGTCGACGCTGACCGGTGACGATCGATCACTGCTTGTGGATGACCTGCGTTCGCGTTGGCGCAGCGCGAAGCCGGACGCTGCCGCGGTCCTGACGCGCCATGTACGCGACTGGCAGAAAGGACTCTGGACGTTCAATCCGGTCGGGCTACTGGGGCGAAAGGGGAGCCGATCGAGGTGGATGGAGGCGGTCAGCCCGATACTTGCAGAACATGAATTGCGTTTCCAGATTCCGGCACCCGGGGAGGGCGAGCAAGCAGAGGAGTTCGTCGTCTCGCTCGTCGCGGGGGATGCGGGAGACGGGAATGAGCATGACTTTGTCGTCTGGACGCAACCGCGGCTTGTCGCGGAAGGGAAACCCGACAGGGTGCTACACGACTGGTTGACTGGAGACGGCAGATCAAACGACGCGGCCTCGGTTTGTGTTCGTGCCCCGTCGGTTATCACGATTCACGTTCCCGCCGACCTGGCGGGTCGAGAGCTTGTGACAACGGCCTCGCTTGACCCGCAGACGGGCGGCGAAGGGAGCGTGCAAGCCGACGTGGTGGCAGGTACGCCCGCCGCCAGGCCCGGGCTGTTTCCCGCCGAGGTGATCGTCAAGTTTGAACATGTCAATATCGGGGCCGACAAGCGTACCACGTCCTACCGGCATCCGATTCTCGTCACCGAAAAGAGCAAGGCGAGAAATCGCTTTGAAGCGACGATGGGTGATTTCCGCACCCTGTTTCCAGCGGCGCTCTGCTACACGCAGATCGTGCCGGTCGACGAATTGCTGACCCTCACGTTGTTGTACCGCGAGGACGATCATCTGGCGCGGCTGATGCTCGACGACGACCAGGCGGCCCGGCTCGACAAGCTTTGGGATGAGTTGCGCTACGTGAGCCATGAGCCGCTGAAGCTGGTCGACGTCCTGGACTCGCTCCTGGAAACGACAATCGATCACCCGCAGACCGGAATTTTTGACGATGCGGTCGAGTCATTCAATCAACGGGCCGACATGTTTCGAGAGCAGCTCATTATGAGCGAACCACAGCATGTCGACCAACTGATCGATTTTACGGCGAGGGTCTGGCGCCGCCCGATCTCGGAAACCGAAGAGAGCGAGCTGCGGAACCTCTATCGGCAGCTTCGCGAACTGGCACTGTCGCACGAAGAGGCATTTCGTCTGTTGCTGGCGCGAGTTTTCGTTGCTTCTCCATTCTTGTACCGGCTCGAAGAACCGCCTGACGGAACGAAGGCCGCGGCTGTGACCGATTGGGAACTGGCGAGCCGGCTGAGTTACTTTCTCTGGTCGTCGATGCCAGATGAAGAGCTGCGCATTCTGGCTGAGAGCGACAGGCTGCACGAACCGGCCGTCTTCGCGCGGCAAACACAGCGGATGCTCAAGGACGGGCGCGTGCGACGGCTGGCCACCGAGTTCGCTACCCAATGGTTGCACATCCACGATTTCGATCCGCTCGAACAAAAAAGCGAGAAGTACTTTCCCCAGTTCGCGGAACTGCGCGGCTCCATGTACGAAGAAGCGATCCTGTTCTTGACCGACCTGTTTCAGCGAGACGGATCGTTGCTGGAACTGTTAAACGCTGACCACACGTTTCTGAACGAGCAATTGGCGACGTTCTATGATGTGCCGGGAATCGATGGCGAGGCATGGCGACGCGTGGATGGCATCCAGCAACACGGTCGTGGCGGCATCCTGGGCCTGGCGACAACCTTGGCGAAGCAATCCGGTGCAACTCGCACCAGTCCGATTCTGCGAGGCAACTGGATCAGTGAGGTGCTGCTCGGCGAGAAGCTGCCTCGGCCGCCGAAGAATGTGCCGCAGCTTGCTGATGCTGCCCCCGCGGGATTGACCGAACGTCAAATGATCGAGCGGCACAGCAGCGACGCGGCGTGCGCCAAATGCCACTCTCGCATCGACCCCTTCGGCTTCGCCCTGGAGCATTTTGATGCGATTGGCCGCCGCCGCCAGCAGGATGCGGCGGGCCTGGCGATCGACGCCCGGACGACGCTCCCTGACGGGACAGCGATCGAAGGGTTGGCCGGTTTGCGAGATTACCTTTTGGAGCAGCGTCGAGAGGACCTGCTACGCCAGTTTTGCCGAAAACTACTGGGATACGCGATTGGCCGAGAGCTGCAGCTCTCCGATCGCCCACTGGTCGATTTAATGCTAAAACGCCTGGCCGAAAACGACTTTCGTTTTTCGGTGGCGGTGGAGACAATTGTCGTGAGCCAACAATTCCGGATGATCAGGGGGAAATCGTTTTCCCTCTGATAAAGGCCAGGCTGGGGAGGTGTACAATTGACCTCGCCCGCAGATCGAACGAAGCACGCGGAGAATCCCAATGAAACATCACCTGTCTCGTCGAACATTGCTTCACGGTATGGGCGTGACGATGGCTTTGCCATGGATGGAGTCGCGTGCAGTCTGGGGCGATGAGAGTCCGTCAAAATCGTCCGAACCGGCAAGCCAGGCTCCCGTCCGCGTGGCAGTACTGTTTTCCGGTAGCGGATTTCACGCGGGACACTGGTGGGCCAAGGGGGCAGGGAAGGAGATGGAACTCGGCCCAGTGCTCGAGCCGCTGAGCGACTTCCGCGAAAAACTGCTCTTTGTCGGCGGGTTGTACAACGAGCAAGCGCTCAAAGGCAACATCCACAGTTCGCAGACCGGCAACATGCTCTCCGGTGCGTCGCTTGCCGATGGCGGTGAGATTCGCAGTGGGACCAGCTTTGACCAGGTCGTCGCACAGCACTACCGTCGGTCGACAAAGGTGCCGAGCCTGGTCCTCGGCTGCGAGCGATCGAATCCTGGGATTCACAAGAATTACTCGATGCTCTACAGCTCGCACATTTCCTGGAGTTCTCCGACCGCCCCGACGCCACTGGAGCTCTATCCGGCGCTCGCCTTCGATCGCTTGTTCAAGGACCAGGCCGAGCGTGGAGAGCAAAGCGTGCTCGACGCGGTGTTGGGTGAAGCGACCCGTTTCCGCAAGAAAGTCAGCCGCCGTGATCAACAAAAGCTCGACGAGTATCTCAACTCCGTGCGCGAGGTCGAGCGACGCATCGAGCAGGCGGGCCAGCAGGGCGAGTTGCAGGGGTGGCGGCCGACGCTCGACAAGCCCAACATCCCGCGACCTCCGGAGGGTATTCCACAGAACCTCGCCGACCACGCGCGATTGATGTGTGACATCATGGTGCTGGCATTTCAAACCGACACGACGCGTGTCTCGACATTGAAGCTCAACAACGACCATAGCTACCTGCAGTTTCCGCACCTGGGCGTTGAAGTGGGACACCACGAGCTTTCGCACTCCGATCGCGGCGTCCAGTCACCCGATTGGCTGAAAGTGAACCATTTTTG
>CAUZOB010000012.1:0-40741 GCA_963581185.1 Planctomycetota bacterium
CTATTTTCCGCGATCGGAACACGTTACGTAGAATTCATTGACATCGCGAATTTGTCCTAACTATACTGGTTCAGACGGCCTTGGCTTACCGAATTCGATGATAGAAGTAAGCTGTCTTCTAACCCAGAAAACGGCATTTTTCGCCTTCGATTGTCGCGATTTGTTCCGCCCTCATGCCGGGTGGAGCCTGTCGAGTTTGCAGTCCAGAAGGTTGAATACCGGCCGCCTGACGCATCAACTGCGTCAGCTCGGCTCACTGCACTTACGCGAGGAACTAGTGCGATGACATTGCTTGGAAAGATCTTCACCGTCCTGATTATGATCATGAGCGTGATGTTCATGGGCTTCTCGATCGTTGTGTATGCCACGCATACCAATTGGAAAGAGAAATCCGTGGAGCTCGTCAAGGAAGTTTCGGTCAGGCAGGGTGTCGTTGATTCAGTCAAAGCCGACCTGGATGTCCAGAAAGAACGACTCGAACGCGAGCAAGCGGCCCGCCGTTTCGCGCTGGCCTCGCTGCAGATTCGAGCAGACGAATACAGCAGCCGCCAGCAGGTTGCCGAGGGCCTGTTGCGAGATCAGCAAGCGGAAAACGACAAGCTCACCCAGAGCCTGGTCGATGCAGAAGACAACATGCAGAAATTGACAACCGAAGTCACTCAGCTGCGAGTCGACATTCGTGATGCCCAGATGGCCGCGGATGAATTCTTCGCACAGGTCCTGGTGTTGACCGACGGAAATGTCCAGCTGGAAGGCGAGCAGATACGCTTCCTGGAGAAAAACAGCCAGTTGATTGCCCAGATCAGCCGCCTCACGAACGTCCTTACCAACAACGGCCTGGACGAGAACAGTGATGTCACCCAGGTCACGCCCGACGTCGACGGCATCGTCACCGCAGTCGCTCAGGAGACCCTGCAGATTTCGCTCGGTTTCGACGATGGCCTGCGTGAAGGGCACCAGTTCGACGTTTACCGCGGGGCAACTTTCCTGGGTCGGATCAAGATACTCCGGATCAAGCCAAGCACTTCCGTTGGTGAGATCATTCCTGAGTTCCGTCGCGGTGCGATTCGCAAGGGCGACCGGGTAGCCAAAGAAGTGGGTTGATTGTTCAGCAGTAATGCGGACAGAAGCAATAACGGAGACCACGCTGTGGCCAAGTCAAGAATTGGGCAAAAGCCTCGACTGAATGTCTACACCATGATGCTGGTGATCGCCTTTGTGGCGCTGACCGTTGGATCCGTCGTGTTGTTGCTTGAGATCCGCAAGTGGGGCGAAGACAGCCGCCCCTGGGATACCGGCGGAGTGCAAGTCAAATCCGGCTTCTTGCTGGAAACCCCTGCCGACGCGATCCGGCCTTTCAAGGCCTAGCGCCCGCCGCCACTGAATGAGCGGGCCATCAGCCGCACGACAGTCCGTGCTTTTCCCTCGCCCTCGCTGACCGCCATCACCATGTCACGCATCTGCAGGTCCGCCAGCGTGGCTGCCTGGCCGTTACGGACAATCGTTACATCCTGGCCTACCTGCAGCGTGATCGAACCGCCACTGCGCTGACGAATCGTGAGCGTACGTTTGTCCGCGTCCACGGCAAACAGACCTCCCATGATCCGGTTGGCACCTGCCGGCAAGGCTGCGGCACCCGGGTTCCGACCCCCACCTGGAAAACCGCCGCGGGGAGACGCACCGCCGCTGTTACCACCGCCACCTCGGCTGCCTCGCCGACTCATGGCCCAGCCACCGTCGCTGTCAAGTTCCAGCGTGACGACGTACTCCTGCGTGACCGGCTTACACCAGCCTTCCTCGTCGTTGCAGGCAAAGTAGTCCACGCTGACATAGAGCTGTTCAGGCTGTGGCTCCTGCTGCCGTCGTCGGCGCAGGAAGCGTCCCTGGTCACTCAGGTCGCGTTCGATATCAAGCAGGAATTCGCGGGGATCCACATCCGCTGGCTCTTCCAGCCTGGGACCCTCACCGCGGTGCGGCACAATCGTCACTCCGTCCGACGTGCGAATACGGTAACGCAGCGGATCAACGAGGTTGTTCCAGTGGACGTGGTAGAGTGGATCGAGGTGGAAACCGAGATACAGCTTGCCAATGCCGTCGTCCAGTAATCCCTGGTCAACCTCGGCACGCAACTTGACATAATAAGGCTGCTCACTCAGCTGTGGCTCGATCTTGACGGCACGGGTGCCGCCAGGGAGCTGCAAACGTGGCACCACGCCACTGGCTGCAACCCGTGGTGGAGGCGTGAAACGGACGTCGATGTCACTCGCCGCGGTCGGATTCTCGACCGCTCCGACAAGCCGTACCAGGTCGGCACGCAGCTGGCCTGGGTTGCTCCATCGTCGCTGCACAACGAGCCTGCCCTCCGGGTCAATAATAAACTCGGAGTTGGGGGCGTTACCAAGTGCATGCTTCAGACCATTCTGCATGTTGTCGCAGAGCCAGCCGAACTCGGAACCAATCCGCCGCTCGGCTTCCTGGACATGCAGCAGTCGCTCAGCAAGCGTAAATGGCTGCACATAGCCATTGGTCTCGGGATGCGCCAGGGCCTTGTAGATGTAGTAAAACTTCACGCCTTGCGGAGCATAGTCTCGTTGCAGGGCCTCCAGACCGGAGACGTTTCTCAGGAAAGGAGGTCATGTCAGGCAGCCGAAGACCAGCACCGTGTAGTGCTCTTTGAGTTGGGTGGTAGAGATCGGAGTGCCGTCGGCCAGGTAGACCGTGACATCTGGCAGCGGTTCGCCGTTGGCGGGAGCCGAACCGATCCGATCGGACTGGCCGCGCTGTTGGGCCATGCCGGTCGCAGGCAACAGGCATGCCACCAGCGCCAGTGAAGCGAACAGTTGACAGCAGTACTTCGACATCTTCATATCCATCTCCCAGTTCTATCCCTACAGCTCCCCGCTCTGTCTGGCATTGTAGGGACGGCATCAGCAGGGGAATAGTTGCTTTGCTATTCTAGGGGAACGATCTGTCTGCATCGGTCTGTGCTGCTCTGCCGCCGTCTACTCCCAACCTGTGCCTCTCAAATTACACCCTGTTTTAGGCCTCTTTGGTGATCTCAATGGGCGTCCGACAGGCCGTCTGGCGGCGATCCTGCCTCTGCCTGACCGACGCTCTGGATACCAGCGGCGCCCCTGTCTGAGTCCTCCCATCGCAGCCAGATTCTGTTATCCTCCAACAACTCGTAAGGTATTGTCATTACATGACTTGCACATCGTTCAGCGAGCCGTCCAACGGTTGTGAAAAAGGGCCAAAAACGCTAGAATTAAGGTTTCTGGATTGACCACAATAGGCGGCCATGGATTCTGCTGGCTAGCTGGAATGTGGCTGTTTTTGTGCCCCAAAAACTCATTGGGCCATTGGGTTCTAGTTTGAGCACACGACGATTCCCATCAAGGCAGATTGTTGTCTGGGTCGCCATTCCCTGCTTGGCCATACTTGGTCTTGGTTGGCTACTTTTTCAGCCGCGCGCTGTACCTCCGGAGCACACGCGGATGCTCGAGGCGCTGCGTGAGATACAGAAAAGGACACCTCTAGAACGCCCGGAGATGGGCGACCTGCAGATACGCAAAAACACATTACGGCTGGCAAGTCTACCGGCCGAGGGTTACTTGCTTGATCGTTTCCAGCTTAACTGGGCGATTGGCAAGCAGCAGCTGATTCTTGGACACGTCGATGCAGCGATCTCCAACATGGAAGCGGCCGATGCGGTCCTGCCAGGAGCCCTCGAGCAGCAGTTGCTGGATAGTGAGACCGAGCAGGCCTTCCTGTTCTCACTGGCGGTCGCTTACCTGCGTGCCGGCGAGACCAAGAACTGTGTGCATTGCAGCAACGGCGAGCGTTGTATTTTGCCGATCCGTGACGAGGGCATCCACGAGGACACCAGCTTTTCACGTGCGGCGATCACCCAGCTGAACAGGCTGCTGGTACTCAAGCCCGATCACCAGTCTGCCCGCTGGCTCTTGAACATCGCGTACATGACACTTGGTGAGCACCCACAGCAGGTACCGACCGAGCTACTGATTCCACTCCAGGCCTTTGAGTCCGAGGAGTCGTTTCCGCGATTTGTAGACAATGCCCGCGAGCTCGGCATTAACACCTTCAGTATGTGTGGCGGGAGCATTGTCGATGACTTCGACGGAGATGGCCTGCTGGACATTATTGCGTCCGACTGGGGTGCATCTGGCCAGATTCGCTTCCACCACAACGACGGGGACGGAAGCTTCAGCGACAACACCGAGTGGGCTGGCTTGACCGGTATCTTCGGTGGGCTCAATCTCGTACAGGCTGACTACGACAACGACGGCGACCTGGATATCTTCGTGCTGCGAGGAGCCTGGCTGGAAGCTGCCGGGCGCCATCCCAACTCGCTGCTGAAAAACGATGGCCATGGCAGGTTCACTGACGTCACATTTGCTGTCGGTCTCGGTGAGGTGCATTACCCAACCCAGACGGCATCCTGGGGAGACTATGACAACGACGGCAACCTGGACCTGTTCGTCGGTAACGAGTCTTTCCCCTGCCAGTTATTCCACAACAACGGCGACGGTACATTCAACGACGTTGCCGAGCGGGCGGGAGTCATCAACGGTGGCCATACCAAGGGTGTCATCTGGGGCGACTACGACCACGATCGCTGGCCGGATCTGTACATCTCGAATTACCGCGGCGAGAATCGCCTGTACCACAACAATCGGGACGGCACATTCACCGACGTGGCTGAGCAGGCGGGTGTGGCTGCACCCTTCTGGAGTTTTCCAACCTGGTTCTGGGACTACAACAACGACGGCAAGCTGGACCTGTATGTAGGAAGTTACCATGTCGGGGTGGGACATGTGGCCGGCGATTATATCGGCTTGCCGGCCGACTCCGAGCCGGACTGTCTCTACGAGGGCGACGGCAGCGGGGGATTCCAAGAGGTCGCAGCGGCTCGCAATCTGAAACGTGTGACACAGCCGATGGGCAGTAATTTTGGCGACCTTGATCATGATGGCTTCCCCGACTTTTATCTGGGAACGGGCTACCCGGAATACGAGGGACTGATGCCCAACTTGATGTTCCACAATCAGCTGGGTCGCCGCTTCACCGACGTCACCACGGCGGGTGGATTCGGGCACTTGCAAAAGGGCCACGGAGTCTCTTTTGCTGATCTGGACAACGACGGCGACCAGGACATTCACATCGAAATGGGAGGAGCCTTTCCAGGCGATGCTTTTGGCAACGTGTTCTTCACCAATCCCGGCTTCGACAACCACTGGCTCTGCCTGCGGCTGGTCGGCAGACGTTCCAATCGCTCGGCCATCGGAGCACGGCTGCGACTTGATATCCAGGAGGGTGGCCGTTCACGAGTGGTCTACAAGTGGGTCAACAGTGGCGGCAGTTTCGGTGCCAATCCGCTTCGCCAGCAAGTTGGAGTCGGAAAGGCGACCCGTATCGAGCGGCTCGAAGTTTACTGGCCCAGCAGCAATACAACTCAGCAATTTGAGAATCTCGAGGTCGATCAGTACATCGAGGTGGTTGAAGATCGCGACGAGTTTAAGCAGCTGGCATGGAAGACGCTTGATTTCTAACAGTAGCAACCTAACCGCCGGCCCGAGGCCCGGCCCATCCCGAGACCGAAAGGACGTACGAATTGTCGACTGATTCCGGCCCACCCAACGGCCCAGATACAGCGGAATCGCCCTCCGAGGACGACTTCCACAATGGAAACCTGATCGATCTGCCGATCGAAGACGAGTTGAAGTCGAGTTACCTGACGTATGCGATGAGCGTGATTGTCAGTCGGGCGTTGCCCGATGTTCGCGACGGTCTGAAGCCATCCCAGCGTCGCATCCTGGTAGCGATGAACGACCTCAACCTCGGTCCCGGCTCAAGCCGCGTCAAGTGCGCCAAGATCTCCGGTGATACCAGTGGTAATTACCACCCGCATGGTGAGAGCGTGATCTATCCGACGCTGGTGCGGATGGCTCAGGAATGGAACATGCGGCATGTGCTGATCGACAAGCAGGGCAATTTTGGTTCCATCGCCGGCTTGCCGCCGGCAGCCATGCGATATACCGAGGCCCGCCTGTCAGCGATCTCGTCGCTGATGCTCGACGACTTGAAACTCGATACGGTCGACTACACGCCGACCTATGACCAGAGTCGGATGGAGCCGACGGTGCTGCCGTCCAAGTTCCCCAACCTGCTGGTCAACGGAGCCAACGGGATTGCCGTCGGCATGGCAACATCCATCCCGCCGCACAACCTGGCCGAGGTCTGTAACGGCCTGATCCAGATCATCGACTCGCCCGAGACCTCGATTGACGAGCTGATGGAGATTATCCCGGGACCCGACTTCCCCACCGGCGGGATTATCTGTGGCCGCAGCGGCATTCGCCAGGGTTATCACACCGGCCGCAGTACCGTGGTGGTGCGAGCCCGCGCCGATATCATCGAGGATAAGAAAGGGCGGTTTAAGATCATCGTCAAGGAGGTGCCCTACCAGCACTACCGTGACCGGGTGATCAAGAGCATCGCCGGACTGGTCAACTCCGGAAGGATTCCAGGCATCTCCGATATCCGGGATATCAGTGACCTGGAGGACCCGGTGCGACTGGAAATCGACCTCAAGCGGGATGCCGATCCCGATGTCGTGCTGAACCAGCTGTATAAATTTTCACCCTTGCAGGATACCGTCTCGATCATCCTGCTGTCCCTGGTCGGCGGCAAACCGCGGACGCTGAACATCAAGCAGATGCTGGAAGAATTCCTGCGGCATCGGGAAGCGGTCATTCGGCGACGCACTCAGCACCTGCTGGCCAAGTCACGGCAGCGAAAACATGTGGTCGAGGGCCAGCTGCTGGCACTCGCCAATATCGATGAAATTATCAAGATCATCCGACAATCGTCGACGCAGGCAGAAGCGAAGACGTCCCTGATGGGCGTGGAATGTGCCGCTGCGATGATGCGTGAAGCACTCGGTGATGATGGCTTTAATCATTTCCAGCTGGAACATGGTGAAGCCGATACCTATTCGCTGACAGCCGTGCAGGCCGATGCCATCCTGCGGATGACACTGGGTCAGCTGGTGAACCTGGAACAGGAGAAGCTGGGAACGGAACACGGCGAGCTGCTAGCGGAAATCAGCGAGTACCTGCATATTCTCGAGGACCGCAAGTTCATCCTCGAGATCGTCAAGCAGGAAGTGCGGGAAATACGCGACAAGTTTGGTGACGATCGACTGACTGAGATCAGTGGCCAGGAGATCGGTTCGGTCAATCTCGACGACCTGATTACCGAGGAGTCGATGGCGGTTACGATCAGCCACAATGGCTATATCAAACGCACGCCGTTGAGTGTCTACCGCGCCCAGCGACGCGGTGGCAAGGGACTCAAGGGAGCTCGTGCCGACGAGGAGGATCCGATCGAACACCTGTTCGTCGCCAGCACGCATGCCCACCTGCTGTTCTTTACCAACCGGGGCAAGGTCTACTGGCAAAAAGTCTACGATATTCCGGCACTCGGTCGCAGCAGCAAGGGCCGGGCTGTGGTCAACCTGCTGCAGCTGGATAAAGACGAGCAGATCCTGGATTGTATTGCGATCCGCGACTTTGACCTGTCCGAACACTACCTGATGATGGCAACTCGCTCCGGACTGGTAAAAAAGACAGACCTCTCCGCCTACAGCCGGCCAAAGCGAGGTGGTATCAAGGCGATCAAGTTGCGTGAAAAGGATGAGCTTGTCGACGTCGTCCTGACTCAGGCGGGCGATGAGATCCTGATGTCCACCGCCCAGGGCATGGCAATCCGATTCCCTGCCTCGGACGCGCGGCCGATGGGCCGTGATACCTCAGGCGTCAAGGGTATCAGCCTCGCCACGGGTGATCAGCTGGTCGGTATGGTCGTAACCGATCCGGACGCCACGCTGTTGACCATCTGTGAAAAGGGCTACGGCAAGCGAACACTGTTCGGTCCTCACCTGGAGGATGCTGTCGCAGAGAGCGGCGACGGTAATAGCCGCTATCGCACACAAAAACGCGGTGGCAAAGGTTTGAGAGATATTCGCACCAGCGATCGTAACGGACAGGTCGTCGATATTGTCCAGGTTAAGGACGACGATGAAGTCCTGATGATGACCCGACTGGGACAAATCCAGCGGACGCCTGTCGAGGGGATCAGTACAATTGGTCGCAACACCCAGGGTGTTCGTATCATGCGGCTGGCCGATGACGATTTGCTGGCGGCCGTTGTACGTGTCCCCAGCGATGACGTTGGTGACAACGGTAATGGAGAGACAGAGGATGCCGTCGACGCTGAAGTGGCGGACGACGATCCTGACAAGGAAGTTTAACTAACGACGAGGGATAGCATGGCATCACGGGCCCTGATTACAGGTATCACCGGCCAGGATGGATCCTACCTGGCAGAGTTTCTGCTGGAGAAGGGTTACGAAGTTCACGGCATGATCCGGCGATCCAGCACGGACCATCGGCAACGTATCAGTCACCTGCTCGACAAGATCACGCTGCATGAAGGCGACCTGATCGATCAGCTCTGCCTTGTCCGCATTATTGAGTCGGTCGAGCCGGACGAGGTCTATAACCTGGCGGCACAGAGCTTTGTGCCGACCAGCTTTCAACAACCGCTGCTGACCGCCGAACTGACTGGCCTCGGTGTCACCCGTGTACTCGAGGCGATCCGCCAGGTGAATCTCAAGATTCGTTTTTACCAGGCCAGTAGCAGCGAGATGTTTGGAACCGTACGGGAGACACCCCAGACCGAACTGACTCCGTTCTGGCCACGCAGTCCCTACGGAGTGGCCAAGACCTACGGCCACTGGATCACGGTTAACTATCGTGAAAGCTATGACATGTTCACCTCCAGCGGGATACTCTTTAACCACGAGTCGCCTCGCCGGGGTATGGAATTCGTGACCCGCAAGATCACCGATCATGTGGCACGGATCAAGCTGGGGTTGGAGGATGAATTACGGCTTGGCAACCTCGACGCCGCCCGCGACTGGGGCTTCGCTGGCGATTATGTGCGGGCCATGTGGCTGATGCTGCAACAGGACGAACCCGACGATTATGTCGTCTCCACTGGAGAAATGCACAGCGTGCGGGAATTCTGCCAGTACGCCTTTGAACATGTTGGCCTGGACTGGGAACAGTACGTCAAAGTTGACCCCAAGTTTTTCCGACCGGCCGATGTCAACACCCTCTGTGGAGATCCCGCCAAGGCGCGCGAGAAACTCGGCTGGGAACCGCAGGTCAGCTTCGCAGAACTCGTCCAGATGATGGTCGATGCAGATCTCGAGCGGATACAAAGGAGTTCGGCTGCGGCCGACAGTACAGTAGAAAGCAGCGGCTAGAGCCTCTCAACTCTCCCTGGTTCTACCCTGCACCTTCTCAAGCACTTCCGCTCTTCTCCTCAAGCGGATAACCGTCATAACCCGATTAAATTACCAGAACGTAACTGCGCCCAGTCTGCGCCTGCACGCTGCCAACAAGGCCACTGTCGATACCATGCCAACCCGTCACCTATTCACGATCTCGCTTCTGCTGGCAGGCCTGCTTTGCCTGCTGGCGGCGGTGAACCTGGCCGCCCAGCAGTCAGATCCGGAAGGTGACGACGAGACGACCCGCTCGCCCTCGGACACGACCACGATACTGCCGGAAACGGTGGTGATTGGGAGGGCCCTGCCTGACGACGACCCGGAGCTGATCTGGGAAATGGGAGACCTCTCCTTGCAGGGAGGTCCGCTGCTTTCCGCCGGTCGACGCTCCATCCGCAGCCTGCTGGACGATACAGCCCACCGCTCAATTGTCAGCCAGCGAGAGTTACTCGAACGTGCTCCAGCAGACATGATGCAGGCGCTCGAACGCGAGGTGGGCGTGCTGATTCAGCGAACCCAGCGGGGAGCCGCGGCTCCATTTATCCGCGGCCTCACCGGTCAGCAGGTATTGATCCTGGTCGATGGCATACGACTCAATAATGCCACTTTCCGGGCCGGCCCCAACCAGTACTTCAATACCATCGACCCCGGCATGGTCGACCACATCGAGGTGATTCGTGGTCCCCAGGCGATGCTCTACGGCGCCGATGCGATTGGTGGCGTGATCAATGTTGTCACCCGCTCCAACCGGGACCTGCTCGGTGTCGGCTACCAGGGTGGTGAGTGGATTCAGCGATTCAGCTCCGCCGACCTGGGCTATTACGGCCGGCTGAATATCGAGGGGACGCTTGGCCAGGGCAGCTTCTTTGCTGGAGCCGGCTACGGCAACTTCAATAACCTCGACCGCGGCGGCGACCTTGGCCGACAACCGTTGACCGACTATGCCCATCACTCGGGTGATATCAAGCTGAATTACCTGGTCGGTGACAACCGCATGTTGACCGTCAGCCTGCAACATTATGTCCAGGATGATGTCGCACGCAGCGACCGGTTTCCCAACCGCTTGACGGTGTTTGATACGCAACAACGGTCGATGGGTTACCTGCGCTATCTCGGCACCAGCATGCCGGGCCTGTTCGACCGCTTCAGTATCACGGGATCGTACACTCGTCAGCGAGAGGGCAGCTTCGACCGACGGCTGAATACCAACAACCTGGATATCGGGGAGTTCGATACCGAGTCGCTGGGGTTGCTGGTCCTGATGTCGACCGACCTCGGCGCCCACGGCCGCTTGACCTATGGAGCCGACGTTTACTACGACGATGTGGACGCTTTTCGCAATCGATTTGATGCCCTCAGCGGTGCCTTCGTATCAACCCGAACGCCACAATTCCCAGACGACGGGATCCTCCAGCAAACCGGTGCCTACATGCAGTGGGATGTTGAATTGGATGAAAGACTCAGTGCCACCAGCGGTGTCCGCTTCACCCGCGTGTCGGCTGATGCCAGTCCAGTGATTTCCGTGGACGATGACAATGACCCGGCAACGCCAAACGTCTCGCAGGCCATCCATATCAATCCCCACTTCTCCGACTGGTCTGCATCCGCCGGGCTGAATTACAAGCTGCGGGATGACCTGCGATTGATCACTTCTTTCTCCGAGGGCTTTCGGGCTCCGAACCTCGATGACCTGGCAGCCACGAATGACAACGTTCAACAAAACGCTGCCGATACACCAAGCGTGAACCTGCGGCCGGAGCGGAGCACGAGTTACGACCTTGGTCTGAAGTGGGAGCGGGAAGATTTTCGCGGCCAGTTCTTCTACTTCTGGACAGAAATCGACGACATGATCCTGCGTGCTCCGTCAGACGCGTCGGCCACCGACGTGCTCTTCTCCCGCACCAATCGCGACGCCCATCTAAATGGATTTGAATTCGGAGGCGACTATCGATTCGATCAGATGTGGACCCTGTACGGCAACATCTCCTACACCTACGGGCTGGATCGCGAGCGAGTGGAGCCACTCAGCCGCATCCCCCCGCTGCAGGGGACAGTGGGAATGCAGCGGCGGAACCCCGAGGAACGCACAACGCTCGACCTCTACCTCTGGATGGCCGATCGCCAGGACCGCTTGAATTTCCAGGACCTCAGCGACAGCCGCATTCCAAACACAGGCACGCCGGGCTATGCAACTTTTAACCTTCGCCTGGGCAAGACAATTGGAGTCGGCGAACACATCTCGTTCGAGCTGGAAAACCTGCTGGATAAGGACTATCGAGTGCACGGTAGCGGAGTGGACGGTGCCGGCTTCTCAGCCAATATTCGCTACCTGAGGCAGTTCTAAACCAACTCGTGCTCTCCATCATCTCGCCGCTCGCCATCGATCCGTACACACTGGGCATCTTCATGTCGCGGATTATTGACATGGCTTGAGACAGGGTCGGCCACCAGCAGACCTTGATCACAGGGCTTCAGTAGGCTGCCCAGCTGGTCCAGGTCCTCGTTGGCGAGATCCAGCCAGCTCTGCTGGGCCGACTCGTCCAGGATGACCGGCATGCGGTCATGAATCGGAGCCGACAGGGTATTGGGAGAAGTAGTGAGTATCGTTGCCGAGCAGATCGGCTCGGACTGGTCAGCCGGCTTCCACTGTTCCCAGAGGCCGGCCATCGCAAACGGCTGATCGTCGCCACGATGAAACAGCCAGGGCTGTTTGCCGTCGGCCAGCTTCTGCCACTCGTAGTAGCCATCGGCCAGCAGGAGACAGCGGCGACGGCGGAAAGCAGCGCGGAAGGAGGGCTTTTGATGTGCGGTTTCTGAGCGCGCGTTAATCATCCGGTTACCAATCGCAGGATCCTTGGCCCAGGACGGAATCAGCCCCCAGCGAGCCGATATCGCCTGCCGCCGTTCGCCCTCTGCAGTTTGGATAACTGCCAGGATTGGCTGAGTTGGTGCAATGTTGTAACGCGGCGGCTGGGAAATGTCCGCTGGCATTTCAAAGAAGAACGTCTCAGCGAGCACGTTGAGAGGAGTCCGTAATGTAAATCGTCCGCACATCTGACAGCTGCCTAAGCACTAGCCTGCCGGTTTCCGCCGCATTGTGTAATACGCTTCGGCGGGGAAGAAGAGCTGGTCGTCATCGACCAGTTTTTTTAGACGCAGCTCATACACAAAGCCCTCACGCAACTCGGCCAGGTTCAGTTGCACCAGCGTGTGATCGTCGGAGAGCTTGATCGATGTCGGTCGATGGACCGCACGACCCTGGTCGGGGCCACCATAAGCTGGAGTCGAGACGCGAGTATAGGACGTGAGGGTATAGTTTTCACTGTCGATGGCCAGCGCCGGATCGACCGGACGGGTAAAGTGAATCGCCAGGCCGTCCGGATTGGCTCGCACTTCGGCAATTCCAGCAGGCAGCTTGTCCGGCTGGACCTGCACCTTGACCAGCGTGCCGATGTTATTGGCACCGCCCCAGCCGCTGTCGCGGATCGATCCGATATAGAGATCTCCCTGCGGAGAAATCGCACAGGCAAGTGGTCCCAGCAAGGGCTCGCCGCGGGCAGGTTTTTCAGTTGTCATTGGATAGGCTGCACCCTGGATCGTATCGCCCACCTGCTGCAAGCTCATCCGAATCAGTCGCCGTGTATCGTACTCGCAGCCAACCAGGTGGCCTTCCCAGGGACCGAAGCTGCTTTTCTTCCCGGCAGCCAGCATCGATTCCGGAGTCTCCAGGAAGCAAATGCCATTCACGCTGCGTGTCCAGGGATGCGGAATATCGATCGCCGGCGCGGTCAAGGGCGGTTTGAAGCCGGGTTGGCGATCGAGCTTGTTGATGAACCCATAACGCTGTCCGGTGACCACGTGATTCAGTTCGTTGAAGGGGTTGTAGTTACCCTGGTTGTCCGTCACGAACAGCTCGCCACGTCGATTGCGGGCCAGGCCGATCGGGAAGCGATGGCCGGCGGTCATCGTTTCCACGGCAAATGACCGCGGATCATTCCTGGTTGGCTGGCGTGGCACAAATCGCAGCACCTCGCCACGCATCCGCGCCGCCGCCAGGCTGCGATCATCTTGCTGGCAGGGCGTGGCAGCGAAATAATTTCCCTCGGGGTCGGTGGCGATGCCGACAATCCAATCGTGGTAGTCGGCGGTGTGGCCCCACCCTGAGGCAACCGTCTCGGTTCGTTCGACGCGGCCATCTCCGTCGGCATCGTGTAGTCGCAATAACGCGTACTTGTTGATCACGTCGACGTACTTGTCATGAGCGACGAGTCCAAACGGTGCGGCCAGCTCATCACCAAACACCTGCAATCGATCTTCCATCCCGTCGCGATTGGTATCGGTGGCACTCCAGATGCGCCCCTTGAGTGACGAGATGAAGAGTGTTCCGTCGCTGCGCCAGGAGAGCCCGGTTGGCATCAGTTCATCGGCCAGCGGTAATCGCGTCACCGTGAGGCCGGGAATGACATTCAGCTGCTGGGGAAGAGGCGGTTTGATCTCTACAGAAACAACAGGGAAGTGATCAACCTCGAGGCTGCTTTCGTATCGAATCGGCAGCAGCACTCTGCCGCCCCGTGCAGCTGCCAGCTGCAACGTACCATCCTGCTGAATGGCAGTCCCGGCAGCAGCGGGAATCTGGATCATTGCCCGGCCAGCCTCGTCGAGCAGCACCTTCAGCCCGCCATCCTGCACTTCAGCACTCACCTGTCCCGGCTGAAACAGCTGTAATTGGACCGTCTCACCATCCCGCAGCCCTTTGGCAAAAAAGATCCGCTCAAACCCCACGCCGAATTCCGACCTGGCGGGCATGAAAGTCTGGCTGACTGACAGCCACCTCACGTCGCCCTCCACCAGGAACTTCAAGCGATGCTCCAGGCTGAGGGCAGCGGAGCCACTGGCATGCGACCAGCCATCCAGTTCCGTGGCAAACTGCCCTCTCGGTTCAGGCTGGTAGGACTTACCAGCGACCTGCAAGGTGATTTCGCTGCCAGCCGGCTTGCCCCTCAGCCAGGAACTGGCGGTTGTCTCCCAAAACCATGTCTTGCCCAGCGTGCGTTGGCTGGCGACATCGCCCTGCCACCAGTCAATCAAGCGATTGGATTCCAGGTCCAGCAGCACGTTATGACGGTTGGCAAGCCCGATGACCACTGGCTTGATGTACCTGGCTCCATTCAGCTGCAGTACATCCGTCAGGACGGCCGCCGGTCCCGCATCCTGGCCGGTCTGCCGCACCACGCGCAATGCTCCAGGTGCGAGCGGCTTGAATCCCGGCTTGTTCAAAACGTACCAGACCGCATCCAGTTGGCCGGCCAGATCGTCCCCCAGTACGCCCTTGACCGCCAGCTGAACTGACGGCATCTCCATGTTGGGCACGATCCGCCTGGGATTCCGTACCCAGCGTTCATACCAGGGCCTGCGAATCCGTTCGGCCAGTGCCGTCAGATCGGGACCACGGGCATTCAACGGCGCCTTGGGCGGTGCGATGCCACCCAGATCATGACAGCTGGTACAGCCAAAGCCGGCTGTGCTAACGAGCCGCGATCCAGCGGCTGTGGCTGCCTCATCGTCATCCGTGTTCACGACAGAATGGCTCGCAGGTGCGCCGGCTGGAATACGATCGGCATCGACAAGCCACTGAAAAAGCTGTTCCGCTTCACCATCTGCAAAGTGAAACTTGGGCATCTGCACCTGTAACCAGGGTCGATGAGGCTTGCCGGCGCGAGTAATCGAATCGCGCAGTGCCTTGTCGGTCAGCTTGTCTCCAACACCATTCAGCGAGGGTGGGGTCATCGCTGGAAGCAAAGACGCCAGGGCGGCATGATTGTCCGCCACGTCAGGCAATCGGGGTGCCAGGCCTGGCTTTCCAGCTCGAGCATGGCAGGCCAGGCATCCTCGCTGGGCAACCCGCAAGGATGTTGGAATTGGCTGTTGCTGCTGATCTGGAACCGCCGGCTGCATGCTGCGCAGGAAAACCTCGACCGCTTCACGGTCCTGCCTGGCAAGCGAGTATCGCGGACGTCCGCTGGCCGCCTGTTGGCCCTGCTGGCATCCCTGTTGCCACTCGGACTGGCGTCCCAGTGGACCTCCAGGCTGGAGGTGTTTTTCTTCCCCACCCTTGCCGTGACAGGCGTCGCAGCGCAACTGGTCGTACAGCTTCTTTCCAGCAGCCACTCGATCGTTCATCCCAGCAGCAGCGGTTATCCGCAGACGCAATTGGCTGTCGGATTCCAGCTGAGCAGCCGCTGGATCTCCGTCGCGGCTCTCGAGGAATCTGACCAGCGCCGTTCGCTGTTTCTCATCGAGGTCAAAATGCGGCATGCGGTGGTGCGGATTGATTTTCTCGGGCGACTCGAGCCAGCTGGCAAAAAAACCGGTCGGCCGCTTGGCGCCGATGGTCGTCAGGTCCGGGCCAGCAAAGGGACCATTGCTGCCCAGCCTGCCAAGCCTGTGGCAGGCCAGGCATCCCGTCGTCAGCAACAGCTGCTCTCCGACCGCAGCGGTCGTATCTGGATCGTCAACCGCTGCTGCGTCATCGCGGCCCGACTCTTCGGTCCGCTGGTAGAGATAAGCGGCGATCTCGATCGCCTGCTCGAGATCTACATCCATCACCGGCATGCGCCGGTCGTGGCCCTGCAGGCCATCCTTATCAGTCAGCCAGTCGACGATCCATTCGAGCTTGTGGTTGCCATCGATCCGGGTCAGTGGCGGTGCCATCAGCGCAGCGGGAACTCCCGCTATCGAATGACAGGCCTGGCAGCGCAGGGCATGGACCAATTGTCGCCCCTGTTCAAAACCCTGGCTGACGGTCGGATCGACGTCATGAAACAGGTGCTGCCGACTGAGTGGTTCGAGTTGAAAAGTTGGTCCGGACCAGAAAACGCCGAAGCGCGCGTTGGCGTTGGTCTTCTTGAACTGGATATCAATTTCCTGGAAGCCGAAATCCAGCTCAATCGGTTCGCTGGAAGACCAGCTCGCCTCGTCGCTCGCCTGGGTAACAAGCGGTTGCTGATTGATCGAAAGCTTGATATCGCCGGATGCGTGCAGATGCAAGCGGTAGCTTCCCGCAGAACGGATCAGCACGTAACCGTGCCAGCGACCGCTAAACGTGCTACCTGCCAGGCGGTGATCGGGCAGGGAATCCTGCCAGTTAAATGACAGCTGATCGTCGACCCGCTGAATCGTCCGACCCTTGTCATCCTTGATCGTCGCCAGCAATCCGTACTGGTATTCCAGGTCCTCGGTAGTCTCCTGGCCCTGGGTCGTCATCGACAGGCTGATCATCGCCAGCAAAACGAGCAGCTGCAGGATGGAGCGGGAGAAAGTCATAGAGCAGGTCCCAACCGAATCGAGGCGAAACTACGGGAGTGATTATAGTGGATCCTGGGCGTCGACTCTGCGATCCCCACCGTACAACAACTCAATTCAGATTGTTCCACCGACGAGGGGCCTAGCGTCGCTTCAATCCTGCGTCTCGAAAGGCAGCCGACATATTCGCAAAACAGGTCTGCACGGCGGCCCGCGGATCATAGCCCGGCTTGTTCCAGACCGCGCTACTCACTTCGCAGCTGACATCACCGCGATATCCCTGCAGATGGAAAGTACGTAGCAGCAGCGGATAGTCAATCGTCCGCGCCTCGCCGGGTAGTTTGAAGGTGGTACCGCCACTCTCTGTGCGGACCGTATCCTTGACGACCACCTGGTTGGTATAGATGGCAGCCTGCCGGATGGTTGGCACCATCTCCATATCCCGGTAGATGTAGTGGCTGAAGTCATAGACCATTCGCAGGCGAGCCGGTTTGCCAAGCTGTTCGAAGATCCAGACCGCCTCAGCTGGTCGCGACATGGCACCGCCCCGGTGGGGCTTGATGGCAGCGATCACCCTGTACTGGTCAGCCAGTTCCAGCCAGGCACCGAGCCGATCGACGAACATGTTCTTGCGTTCTTCCCAGTTGCCACCACCCAGCACAGTCTGGACTTGCGGTGGATGTTGCGGGGCCAGGTCCCGCGCCAGTTGCATGCTTGCTGCCAGCCGGTCGAGGTTGGCCTGACCCTTGGCAGCATCCGGCGAGGGATTCACACTCTCCATCAGCGAGGTCAACTCCAGGCCACGACCCGCTATCTGCTTCCGGATCGCCTTACGTCTCGCGGCTGGCATATTGCCTGGTTCTGCATCCCAGCCACGATTGACAGTCAGTTCGATCGCGTCATAACCGGTGTCGGCGATTAACGTGACGGCATCTTCCGTGCTCAGTCCCTTCGTGCCATAGGTTCCGAAGCCAAGCATCATCTGCTTGGCTCGGCGTCCGGCCGGCGCGGCGCGGGCCAGCAGGCTGGTTGGCACGAGAGTAGAAGCACCGGCCAGGAATCGTCTGCGGCTCAACATGGTCAGCTCTCTGGTGAAGTCAACAGGCGGTTATGCACCCTGTTGTAGCGGACGGAACGCGGCAGGCAAGTCTTGGCGGCCTAGCGCCGGGCCAGTTGCACGACGATGGCAATCACACCGATCGCTGCCAACAGGCTCTTGAGCTGCTCCGGCCAGCTGTGACCCAGCAGGTCTTTCCAATGCAGCCGGGTTTGGCCTGCGTCAGCCTCTGCAGTCTGATCGGCCGGCGGCTGATCGGAGCTCGAGCTATCAGTCTGGTCGCGGACGACTGGCTGCTGGTCGGCTGATACAGACGTCAGCAGCGTTGCCGATTCCCAGTCCAGCGGAACCTTGTTTTCAGCAGGCGTGATCGGAGATGGACTGGAACCTGGCGATCCAGCTTCAACGCTGAGTTCTTGTGCGATCTGCGGACGACGTGCGATTGGCTGCAGTTTCCTGGCACCGTTGGTGGAGATAGCAGGCAAGCTCGGCAGCTCCTGCTGATTCCCATGTTGTTCCGCAAGCTGTCCCTGCTTGGCAAGTTGAGCGGGCTGCTCCTTCAGCTGGGTAAGTACCGGTTCCAGGAACCAGCGGACTCTGCCAACATGGCTGCCCGACGTGGTCCGCCAACCGGCGCCAAACAGTACACCAGCCAGTTCGCCATTCCTGGTCAAAATCGGGCCACCCGAGTCACCTTGTCTGGCAACCGCTGATAGCTGGATCATGTCGCTGGGCATATTGATACCGGGAGACACATATTGCTGGCAGGTGCCGGCAACAGCCCGAAAAGACCCTGTCCCGTAGCCAGCAATTGCCAGTGGCTGACCAGGGCGAGGAAGTTCGTTTGCCAGCGTGACCGGGGTCACATTTTCCGGAACCCAGATCAATAATGCGGCCAGGTCCCAGGTGCGATCCGAACGGATCACCTTGGCAGTGCTGCGAAAGCCGCCAGGGAAACTCACCAGGATATCGCCGTCGGCGTCGCGGACGACGTGCCAGTTGCTGATCACGATGCCGAGCTTGCCCTGCCGGGCGATGAGCGTGCCAGAACCATAAGAGGTTCCGGAGTTTTCCAGTGAGATGATGCGCACAATCGCCGGGTGGGGTGTACGGGAAACCATCGTGCCGTCGCTACGGCCAAGCCAGTCTGCGCTGCAGTCGCTCGAGAGCA
This sequence comes from Planctomycetota bacterium, assembly GCA_963581185.1. Classification (GTDB taxonomy): domain Bacteria; phylum Planctomycetota; class Planctomycetia; order Pirellulales; family Pirellulaceae; genus SAT2750. The sequence continues at coordinate 18,907 of CAUZOB010000012.1, forward strand.
GAAAACAGCCTGGCAACAGAGCCAGCAGCGCGGAAACCAACAGGGCTGGCCCGCGGGCCAGCTGACTACGCTCGAAATGTTGGGTTGTCGTTCTCATTACAGTCGACGGGCCAGGCCCGCGCATCGGTCAGGGACAGGGAATCTTCCCTCTTTACTTGGATCGTCCTGGCGGGCATCGACAGGTGACGTTGTCAGCGCGGGTCGTCACGAGCTTGAAAAACTCTACAACAGGAAAAATGAACAGAGCCTGTTCTGTGGGGCGAACCTGGTAGCGATTGTGCTGGTTGTAATGCGTTCGCCAGAGGCGACAGCGGATATGGCAGCCGGAAAGGCAACCATCCAGCCATGAATTCAGCTGCTGTCGAAAGCAGCTCTGCAGGATCCCGATCCTAGAACAGCTCGGGCAGCGGGCGGCCGCCTTCCTGGACCACGAAATGTGGTCGGCCGCGAGGATCCTCGTAGGTGCTGTCCTGCGGCACGCCGAAGTGGCGATAGATTGTGGCGGCAAGATCTCCCGGCGTGACCGGTCGATTTCTCACATCACTGCCGTCCCGTTCGGTCGATCCAATGACCTGGCCGTGGCGGAGGCCGCCACCAGCCAACAGCATCGACATCACAACGGGCCAGTGGTTGCGACCATCGATACTCTCCTGGGTACCAATATTCGGTGTGCGACCGAACTCACCCATGGCAACCACCAGTGTATCGTCGAGCAGCCCTCGCTCTTTGAGATCGGCCAGCAGGGTTGTGTAGAAGTGATCAAACAAGGGGAGCAACGGCCTCAGTCCCTTGGAGATGCCTCCATACACGCCGCCGGGGATACCATGATTGTCCCATGTCCCCGACGCGGTGTGATAACTCAGGTCAATGGTGACAAAAGAGACGCCTGCTTCGACCAGTCGGCGGGCCAGCAGCACCTGCTGTGACCAGAGGTGCTTTCCGTACCTGTCGCGGGTTTTTTCATCTTCCAGCGAGAGATCGAACGCCTGCTGGGCTCGCTTGCCGAGCACCATATCTGCCGCTTTCTGATGATAGTAATCAAGTGCCTCCATCGATCCATTCAGGTCGAGGGCCTGCTTGATCCGATCGAAATCCTTGAGCAGCGTGCGGCGGTTCTGGAGGCGGTCAAACGTCAGGCCCGACGGCATTCTGAACATGTCGGCACCGGAGACTTTACCGGTCTCTTTACCGACCAGGTCCAGGATTGGCAGCCGGGCTGCTTTCTGTGCCATGAAGGGGTCGTACTGTTTTCCCAGGTAGCCGGCATAGGCAACATGAGAACTACTCCGTTGAAAGGCGGCGTAGGCCGGCATGGCGGGATTGTTCGCTCCATGGAACCTCGCCACCACTGATCCGATCGAAGGCCAGTTGTATCCCTTGGGGCTGATGCGCGGGGCGGAGTCCCGGTTGCCAGTCTGCATCACCATGTTGGGTTCATGGTTACTCTTGCGGCAGTCGACAGACCGAATCGTGGTGATCTGGTCCATAATCTGCGCCTGCTTGGGCAGGTGCTCACAGATCTGGATGCCCGGCAAGGAGGTCTGGGTGACTCCGAAAGGACCGCGATTCTCAAACGGCCGATCTGGCTTGGGATCCCAGGTATCAAGGTGGCTCGGTCCGCCAGCCAGCCAGAGAAGAATGACACTCTTGCCGCTGCTGATCGGCGCGTTCTGCTTGACCGAATCAGCTCGGGCCTGCAGCAGCCCTGGCAGGCTGAGGCCAGCGAGCCCTGCAAAACCGGCCTTCAGCATGCCACGACGATCGGCCAGCACGAGGCCTTCCCGATCGCGGCCATGCAAGCCGCGGAAGGCATGATCGCCATGCTGTGAATTCTGGCAGGGGGACATCAGGCGTCTCTCTATAGATGCTGGGGTCACTGGCAAGCGTACTAACTAGAATATCGGCTTGCCTGTTGCAGATCAATGACGATCCTTTTTGCTGCCGGACCGTCCCCCGGCGCCGGACAAGTGTTTGGCGCGGTATAAAGTGAGAATCGTGTTGACGTTGGCATGATCCCGATGCTCGACAGACCCGGTAGACGTCGTTATGAATAGCCTGCGACAGCGAAAGTGGATGTTCCGCGGATGCGCGATGCTGGTCGGCCTGCTGCCGCTGCTACTGCTGGAAGTGGGCCTTCGGCTGACAGGAATTCCGGCCGCTGATGAGCTGCACGATCCCTGGATTGGCTTTAGCAGTCTGCAACCCTTGTTTGAACTTGATCCAGGCAAGTCGGTTTACCGGACGGCGCCGCAGCGGCAGGCGTTTTTTGCCGAGGCCGAGTTTCCGCTGAAAAAGTCGCCGGACACATTCCGCGTTTTCTGCCTGGGAGGCTCGACTGTCCAGGGACGACCTTACCAGCCACCGACTGCCTTCAGTAGCTGGCTCAAGCTCTCGCTCGAAGCTGCAGATCCCGACCGCAACTGGGAGGTCATCAACTGTGGTGGCGTCTCCTACGCCAGCTATCGGCTGGTCCCGATCCTGGAAGAAGTGCTCGCTTACCAGCCGGACCTGGTGATCATTTACAGCGGGCACAACGAGTTCCTTGAGCACCGTACCTACGACTCGATTCGTGAGCCGGGCTGGCTCGGCCAACTGGGCCAGGCCACCGCGAGCCGACTGCATATGGCCGCGCTCATCCGCCGCGGCTGGCTGGCGCTACGACAGAGCGGTAATTCCACGCCGGCTGAAACATTACCGACCGAAGTCTCAGCTCGGTTGGATCGCGAGGGCGGGCTGGCTGATTACCATCGCGACGACGCCTGGCAACGGCACGTGATGGGCCACTTCCAGCTCAATATTCGCCGCCTGATCCAGCTGGCCGGACATGCTGGGGTGCCGCTGATCCTGGTCAACCCGGTGGAGGACCTGCGAGACAGTCCACCCTTCAAGTCGGAATTCGACGGATCACTGTCGGCCAGTCAGCTTCAGCAGTGCCAACAGCTTTTGTCGGACGCCAGTGGCGAGGGGAGCCAGCGGACGATGGCCGAGCGGATGGAGCTGCTCGAGCAACTGCTCCAGCTCGATCCCCGGCGTGCAGACGCGCTCTACCTGCTGGGCCGGTTAGCTGAAGTTGACGGCCAGGCTTCCCGGGCCAGCGAACTATTGATTCGGGCCAAGGACGAGGATATCTGCCCACTGCGCATGTTCGAGTCGATGCACGAGCAGCTGATCCAGATCGCCCGCCGGACTGGCACCCCGCTGGTCGATGCTCGCCAGGGCTTTCGGGATAAGCTACGGAGTCCGATTGTGGGGAGTCCAGCCATGATCGACCACGTGCATCCATCGCTGGAGGGGCAGCAGTGGATCGCCGCCTGGCTACTCGAGAAGATGGTACAAATGGACCTTGTTCAGCTGTCTCCCGGCTGGGATGAACGACGTCAGCAACTCCAGCGGCAGCAGCTAGCGTCACTCAGCGACGTCTATTTCGCCCGTGGCCAGAAGCGACTGGAAGGGCTGAAAATGTGGACCCGTGGTCTGGCCGGCCGCACCGACCTGTTAATCGAAGAGAACCGCCAGCAGCACAGCGGCGACCCCCAATGAAATCCACCATCTCCGTCCGCCGGGATATCCCCAGCGGTACTATCATCATCGACCGTCCCGAGCGGGCGAACGCCATCAGTCGGTTCACGATCATCGAACTACGTCAGGCACTCGACGACCTGCACCAGGAACGACAGGTATCGGCGGTCATCCTGACCGGTCGAGGCAACGTCTTTTCTGCAGGCACCGACCTGGTGGAATTGCAACAGTCGCGTGCCGACGCTGACGGCGACCTGCAGTGGCACCAGGATGCCGAGCAATTCCGCGACCTGTTCCTGGCGCTGCTGCGATTTCCCAAACCAGTCATTGCGGCACTCAACGGTCCAGCCTGCGGCAGCGGCGCGGGCCTGCTGCTGGCTGCAGACATTGTCGTCGCTGCCAGCTCCGCTTGCTTGAGCTTTCCCGAGGTCTCACTGGGACTGGTGACTGGCGTGACAGCCCCGCTTGCTCGGGCCCGGCTGGGAGCTGCCCTGGCCACTCGCTTGATGCTGACGGCCGAAACTTTCACAGCTGACCAACTTGTGCATCATGGAATTGCCAGTGAAGTTGTGGCGGACGACCTGGTCTGGGCTCGCTGCCATGAACTGGCAGCACAGCTGGCAGAGAACCGGGCGGAGGCAATGTTGATGACCAAGCGACTGATGAACGAGTCATTGGGTGAGGGTCTGGTCACGGAGATGACGGTCGGAGCCGCCTTGATGGCGGCCGCTCGCACGACCGAGTCGGCCGATGAGGCAGTCGGCCAGTGGCTTGAGGCGAGGAGTTAGAGGGACCACGGAGTACTAGCTGGTCGCAGCCGATATTCGTCCGTCGTGCAGTGCCGAGGCGACAAGTGCGCCGGCAAGACCATGTTCCGTCATGCTCTCCAGGTCCCGCTGGTCCCGCACACCGCCACCAGAAATCCATTCAATCTGCGGCAGGCTCTCTGACAGTTGCCGGCAGAGCGGCAGGGTGGAGAGTCCCTGGCCAACTCCAACGCCGGCCAGATCGAGCACGACCAGGGTCTTAAACCCGACGTCGACCGCCAGCGCTGCGATCTCTGCCGGATCCTGCGGCCAGGCCGACTGCGGATCGATCGGACGACCCTGCTGCAGGTCGAGGCTGAAAATGGCCCGTTCCGGCCCGATCAGCTGCAGGCATTCCACCAGCAGGCCTGGTGCAGCAATCGACTCGAGTCCGACAATCACTCGCGGGGCTGGTTGAATTTGCTGGATTCCCTCGAGCAATCGTTGGCAGGAGCCGGCGTCTCCGCTGCCGGCATCGATCCAGAGTCGCGCACCCGACTGGCTGATGGAGTGCAGGGCATCGAGATCAACATCAGCACCCTGGATCGCATCCAGGTCTGCCACGTAAATCTCTTTCGCCTGGAAGTGCTTGACCAGCGAGGCGGCCACCGTGGCGGGCTGGGCGTTGGCAGCGATCTGGCTCTGAATCGGCTGGTAGGATTCCCGCCTGCCGGCCACGCCTCGAACGACCTGGCCCTGCAAAAGATCGATAACGGGAATGATGCGCACGGTCGAAAACTGGCCAGCGGGAATCAGTATCCAGATTTAGAGCTGAAATTCGTCGTCAGCCGCATCCTGCTTGTAGATCGGCATATGCCGGTAATAGACTTCCAGGACCATGGCGCACATCGAGGTGCAATAAAGTCGTCCGCCGCTACTCGCCCCATGGTCTCCGCCGATATACCAGCTTCCCTTATCGGGACCGGCCTTGGCCTGGGTGTTAACGAGCTTGGGACGCATCGCGGTGTTCCACTTCTCCCACGGTTCATCACCATAGTGCCGCATCACCTGGGTGGCGTAGTAGTTGTAGTACATGTTGTTGGTGGGACCCTTGGCACCCATGCCAGCCACACCCCGCTCGAGTGCTTCATGGTCTTTCTTCCAGCCGAGGTACATGCGGCAGAGCAGTCCCACGGCGGTTGTTGCCTGGCCGCTGCCGGGAGTGGTGTAACCGTAATTGGCTCCACTATTGGCCTGCACGGAATCGAGGAAGTGGTTACAGCCTCGAACCGTGTTCGGGGGAACCTTGAGGTACGCCATGTGGCCGCTCTTGAGTGCCATCAATTGCCAACCGACGACCGACGTGTCACCCGCCTCGCGGGCACGATAACGCCAGCCACCGCCGACTGGGTCCTGGGCGTAGACAATAAAGTTCAGCGACATCTGGGCAAACGGCATGATGTCCTTGCGATGGGTCATACCATACGCTTCGCAGAGCGTGATGGCACACAAACCATGGGAGTACATCCGGCCACCGGAATCGGTATAGTCCGCCATGCCGTTGGCAATCTTGACTTCACCCTTCTGCGGCTGGACATAGATCAGGAACTGAATTCCTGCTTCGACACAACGGGCCCATTCACGAGTCTTCTCATCCTTGCTCTTGAGCATCTCTTTGGTCGGGACAATGCCATACCCGAGGAAGGGCAGCAGAGCCATGGCGGTAGCGCCATTACGGGCATTGGCCAGTTTGCCAGGATTGCTTGTGGATCGAGTGCCAGGGCCAATTCGATGGTCAAAGCTCCAGCCGCCGTCGGGAAGCTGGTGACGCATGATCCAGTCCAGCGCGTCGCGTACGGCTGTGTCGCTCTCCTTGGTGCCACCATTTTCAGCCAGCATCTGGCCACGGGCTGCCTGCCCGCGACCCTCAAAGCCTGCTCCGGAGACACCATCGACTGTCTTCATCAGATCTGTCTTGGGGGCGACACGATCAGCAAAGTCGCTGAACTCGATCTCCGCTGGAGCTGCTTCGATATCATCCGCAAGATCGATTGGCTGGATATCCTCAATCGGATCGGCATCCACCAATATCGGGGAATTCAATTCAACCGTTTCGATGTCAATCTGCTCATCGATTGGATCGTCTACTGGCTCGATTTCATCCCGGACTGTCTCGCTGGGTGTGCCATCAAAGGTTATCTCAAACTTCTCTTCCGCTTCCAGCACGATGTAACCCAACACGATCAGGAGGACGGTGTGGACCATCAAGCTAATCATCCAGCTGGGGACTGCGTTCAGCAGCAGGAATCGCCGGCCACGTCGCGGCGGTTCGGCCTCGGCCGATTCTTCTGTTGACGCCTCGTCCTCCGGGGCAGCATTCTGCTGCGCATCGACGGCCTGAGACAACTCAGCTGGGGGATAATTCTGATCGCTTGCCATGAAATCACCGCTGTTTTTGTGCCATCGGCGGCACGAGCATCGCCCGCACTGCTGCCCTCAATCGCACAGTTCCAAAGAAATTACAATCGCCACGGGATTATACCGCACAGGGAGCATCAGTTCTGCCACCGTCGGACTATTTTCTGTCGATACCATCTTATCGGTTTTGCGGTCGTTGAGTAGTTAATTCGAAGCGAAAACCGCTACGACCGGCCACACTTTCGAGGTCCAACTGGTCTGCGCTGGGGCTGTCATATCAGGTCATTTTTCTCGCCCCATGACTGTCGCTGATAAGCACTCTTTCGGTTAGAATCGGTGCTTCCCGGGCGGGAACACGGCCTGCCACTGCAGGCCAGCAAGTTATCCTGCCGGCAGGTGACACTTGGTCCCCTTTGAACTGCGAGAACACAGTTATGGCCAAATCCAAGAAAAAAGCTGAGACCGTCTTTCTCGTCTGTGAGGAAACCGGTGATTACAACTACACGATTCGACGCAAGTCTGGCCAAGACCGGCTGGAGCTGATGAAGTACAGCCCGCGACTCCGACGCCGTACCAAGCACGTGGAAAAGAAGAAGTAGCCGCCTTGTCGCTGGCGTAACGGATTACCCCTTCTCGTCGTGCCGTTGCAAGGATGAAATGAGTAAGCGCTGGCGCATACAGCCATACGACAGTGACGAAGCGACTCGCTTGGAGTCCTCTGCTGGACTTTCACCGGTACTCGCCCAGCTGCTCGTTGCACGTGGAATCTGCTCTGCCGAGGGTGCCGAGCAATTCCTGAGTGTTCGCATGAACGAGTTGAGGGAGCCGGACGATCTGCCAGGCGTTAGCGAAGCGGCCGAGCGGATCATGGCGGCCATTCAGGCCGACCGCGCGATACGCATTTATGGCGACTATGACGCCGATGGCATGACCGGCAGCAGCATCCTGCAACGCTGTCTGCAGATGCTGGGTGCCAATGTCAGTGCCTTCATCCCCAACCGTCGAGCGGACGGTTACGGTCTGAACCCGGATCGGCTGGCGGAGTTTGCCGAGGACCAGGTCTCGCTGGTGATCACTGTCGACTGTGGCATTGCCAACGTGGCGGAAGCGGAGCGAGCACGGCAGCTGGGGCTTGAGCTGATCGTCACCGACCACCACCAGTATGGCGACACCCTGCCCTCCGCCGATGTGCTGGTGCATCCCAGCTTGCCAGGCAGCAGCTATCCATTCGACGGATTGTGTGGAGCTGGAGTGGCCTTGAAGCTGGCCTGGGCACTCTGCCAGCGAGCCAGTGACGCTCGCAAGGTGAGCACGGCGATGCGAGAGTTCCTGCTGATGGCAATGGGAGTCGCCGCCATCGGCACAGTGGCTGACGTGGTGCCGCTGCTGGATGAAAACCGAATCATCGTTCGACATGGGCTGTTGAGTCTCAAGCAGCGACCGCCGGAAGGGTTGCGGGCACTGATGCGAATGACAGGCTTAGAAGAGAAATCGAGTCTGACAGCCGAGGATATCGGCTTCATGATTGGCCCTCACCTGAATGCCGCCGGACGGCTTGGCCAGGCGCCGCTTGGCCTCGAATTGCTGACGACCGACGATCCACAGCGAGCCGAAGCGCTGGCTACTTACCTGGGCGAGCTGAACGACAACCGCAAGCGATTGGAGCGGCGGATTTACACGCAGGCCAAGAAGCAAATCGTCGAGCAGTTCGATGTGGAAAATGATCCTGCCGTGGTGGTAGCCGGGCGTGGTTGGGAGCCGGGCGTGGTGGGAGTGGTCGCTGGCCGGCTGGCAGAAAAGTACCATCGGCCCACGATCGTGATTGCCATGGACCGAATCCAGGCCGCCGCGGCGACCGGCAGTGGTCGGAGCGTCGCCGGGCTGAATCTCTACCAGGCGCTGCAGGCCTGCGATCAGCACCTGGTCAAGCATGGTGGGCACGCCGCGGCAGTCGGGCTGACGGTAGAAGAATCCCAGATCGACGCATTTCGAAACACGTTTTTTGAGCATGTTGCCGAGGCGCTCAGCCAGCAGGATCTGGAAGAGGAGATCGCGATCGATGCCGAGACGGCGCTCAGCCAGCTGACAATGTCGACCGTTGAGCAGATCGAGCAGCTGGCTCCCTTTGGCAACGGTAATCCCCGGCCGCTGCTCTGTGCTGCTGGCGTGGAGGTGGCGGGTACTCCGAAGCGGATGGGGGGGGGTGACCGGCACCTGAGTGCGATGTTCTCGCAGCACAGCGTGAAGTTGCGAGCTGTCGCATTTGGCCAGGGCGACTGGGCCGAGGAGCTGGACCAGGTTAGCGGCCCGATCGACATTGTCTACCAGCCGATGATCAACGAGTTTCGTGGACGCCGGAGTGTGGAGATTCAGCTGGTTGACTGGCGACCGGCGGAAGCGGCGGTACCGGCGACGGTCAAGTCGGCCTGAGCGACAGGTGGCTCCCTACCGGCTCGGGCGGTCAGTGGTTAAGATAAGCGACTTAGCTGGTTGTCTATTGCCCGCAGGGGCAGACAGGCCGGTTCACGGGGCGTGGCTCAGTCTGGTAGAGCGCTGCGTTCGGGACGCAGAGGTCGCTGGTTCAAATCCAGTCGCCCCGATTCATCTTTCCTAACACCCCATCACTCGGGGTTGTTAAAATACTCAATGCGTCCTGGGCACGCCGCTTGCGGCACTGCTGCTGAGCCCGTGAGAGACTCTGGGTCAAGCGATGATTTCTGAAATCGTTCCGCTGCTGTCGGAGAATTGCGTGGCGGGTACATTCAATGCGTTGAGCAGCGTCAGGTAGAGGTTTGATAGCGGCGGGGCCTTCTTGCCAAAATCATGAACCGCACCCTGTCTGAGACCAAGTTTTTCGCCTCCCACCAACATCAAAGGATAATTGGTGTTGACGTGCGTCTGGCTGTTGCTGCTGCCGTAGAGCACGATCGTGTTATCGAGCATCGTGCCTTCGGCCTCGGGGGTATCCGCCAGCTTCGTGATGAATTCAGCCAGAAGGTCTGCCTGGAACTTGTCGTACTTCCCAAGTTTGACCAGGTGCCCACCTCCCTGTACCGCGTTGTGGGCCAAGATATGGTGCGTACCGCCGAGACCTAGCTGGATCGGAATATTGTCCCACACGCTGCTATTCATGCTTTGCAGCATGTAGCTCGCGTAACGGGTTGAATCGGTCTTGAACGCCAGGTAGATGAGGTTGTACATCGTGCGAATGAAAGTGGCCGGATCCTTTACGGTTGCATCCAGCGCGAGGCCATCGGTTGCCACTTGTGGCTTGGGTTTCTCCATCCAGGTTTCCAGACGTTCGATATCTTTTTCCACATCACGCAAGGCCTGCATGTAGTGTTCCAGCTTCCGCGAGTCATCGCGTCCGAGCTGGCGCTTGATCTCGCGATACGAGTCCAAAACACGATCGACACGGCGCTGATCTCGGCTCAATCGTCTGTGCTGATCTTTCTGTAAGGCCGGATCGGAATTGAACATTGCATCATACAATCCTCGCAAATTATTCGACGAAGGGATGCCGCGTCCGAATTGATTATACGAAAGCGTGTTCGATCGGCCTTCGCCACCCAGGCCTCCTTCATTGCCAAGCACGAGACTCGGATAGCGTGTCTTATGCCCATGTGTCGCTGCGGCGATTTGATCGAGCGACGGGCTTTTCGCGGTAGCGGCAGGGTTGCTGCCGGTCAGAAATGAATCGGCCGTGCTGTGCCCGCCAGCACTCACGCATTGGAGATGTTCCAGGCCTTGCACAACGGTTATGCGCTTGGCCAGAGGGGTAAAGGCTTCCATGGACTTGCCGAAACGCATCTGGCCTTCGACCAAGGTCGGGTACCAACGCCAATCACCATGCAGGGCAAATCCGTGTCCCACATACAGCCCCAGGAAACGTTTTGGCACCTCGAATTCTGCATCGGCCGCCATGCATTCGAGCAACGGTAGACTCAGGGCCACGCCACCCGCGCCGCGGAGAAATGTACGTCGATGAATCTGCATTCTCTTAGCCATGGTTGCCTTCTTTCCCTCCTGGCGACATTGGCGCAACGATTACTTGTCGGTCCTTGATTGCGAACCTTGCCGATAAACCGTTGACGTGACAATCGATTTTATCAGGCTCCGCATATTGTATCCGCTTTCTTCAAACTCTGACTGCAAAGCCCGTACAACCTGCTCATCGCGAAACGTGAGCGGCCTGCCCAGGGCATAAGAAAGCATGTGACGCGTAAAACCATACGCGAACTGTCCGTGGCCTTGCTTGAGCAGAAACTGCTTCAACGACAACAGGCCGTCGATCTCTTGTTCGTCGATAACGACTTTCTTAACAACCGGGCCAGCCTTTTGAATGGTGGTTCGCGGCAGGCCCACCGCATCGAAGCCTTCAGTCGCAATGCCCCATGGATCGATATCCTTGTGGCAGTCGTAACACGTTGTGCCTGCCTTAAGATGCAAATCCAATCTCTGTTTGACCGATACAGGGCCGCTGGTTTTGGCATCGCCGGATGGTTCCGGTAGCGAAGGCACGTCCGGCGGCGGATCGGACGGTGGATCACCCAGCAGACGCGTACGTATCCAAACTCCCCGGTTGACCGCGTGGGCATCCTGCCCGTCGGATTGAGCCAGCATGATCGCAGCCTGGGCCAACACGCCGCCACCTCGATGTTCGGGCGCAGCAACGGGCACAAATCTCGGCGTGAAAACATCGGTGATGCCGTAATGCTCTGCCAGCGTTTCATTCACCAACACGAAATCAGATTCAAGAAAACTCAGACAACTCAAATCCTTGCTGAGAACGTGTGCAAAGAACTCGACGCATTCCTGCTTCATATATTCCTTGATTCGCAGGCCACGTTCCTTGAATGCGGGATAGTAATTCGGATCGATCGCGATCTGATCGACACGGGTGAAATCGACCCATTGCGCCACAAAGTTTTCCATGAATTGCCACGCACGTTTGTCGGCGAGCAGGCGATCCACCTGCTGCTCGATTACGGAATCATCAAGATGGCGATGCGCACCGGCCAGCTCGGTCAAGGTCGCATCGGGCGGGCCATCCCAGAGGAAGTACGACAAGCGGGAGGTCAAATCGTAGTTATTCGATTGACGCATGTACAGAAACCGCGGGTCACTCAGTATCGTGACGATGGAGCTTCGCAATGCTTCGAGTTCACTACTACCAGCGGTGATTTCCTCTGCCCAAATCCTCTCAATATGAATCGCGTCGGCTTTGGACAGTTGCCTGCGCCACGCCTTTGCCGCGAACGACTTCAACCTGGCCGGTATTTCCTTTCCGTCCAGTTTTCCTTCGGTCAGGAACGGTTGAACGGCTGGCGGGGGCCAGGTCTCAAAGAACGGCGTTTCAAACTCCACCTTTTCGATGACCACATATCCATGCGTTTTCATCGCCTCGGGATAAACCGCGGGGCCCTTTGCCTCATTGCCATGCGTGCCGTTGTTTCCATTTGCTGAAGGAATCAGACCGTGAGTATGGCCAAACGCCTTGATCCACTGTTCATCAGGCCGCACAAGATAAATCGGCTCAGTCCACATGAATCGCGCCGGCAGCGGAAAACCCTCGAGCCTGTTGTGATTTACAATGGATAGCGTGCGGAACTTCAGCCAGTAACCAGGGCTTCGATCTTCGGCCACGATGGGGTCAGAGACCACGCCGAGGTGATCTTCCAATGTGCCGAATAATTCAAATTGCTGCAGGCCTGCTTTGGCAGGAACGGTGATCGGATCCACCAACTTGTAAGGATGGGCACCGGACTGATCCATGTACACGCCGATTTCCTGCGGCGTGCGAGCGGTTCCTCGCTGTTCAAATTTTCTATATTCAGCAGCCAACTCACTCTCTGCAGGCATTGGAGTAATATTGATGCGATACGGGATTAAGCCGTCTCCATAGCGACCGCTCACCTGCAGTGGCCCCGCTGGTAAGCGAACTCCCAAAAATGCCGGTTGATGAATGGTTCCGGTAAATTCACGCCCACCCACATTCAAGGTAAGTTCCTGTGATGGTTCCAGGGGATCCTGCACAAACTGTTTACCAGGTTCCAGGAGGGCCTGAATTTCCTTCACGTCCAGGGCTCGATCGTAAAAAAGGACCTCATCCATCTGCCCCTTGAAGAGCCGGGAATCCTGTATCCGGCCAATCTGCAAAGCCACCGTCGGATTGTCCAGGTTGGTGGGTGCGACGCTTCCCGCAGCGACCTCGAAACCGTTGACGTACAATCGTGTTTGATTCTCGCCCCGCCGCACCACCGCCGCCACGTGCTGCCAGGTGTTTGCCCTGAGGATGCCGGGCTTTGTAGCCACGGTCCCATTGGATTGATTGGCTGGGCTGACCGTCTCAATCCGTAACACACCCCCTTGCAGCATGTCCATATACCATCCGTGAACCCAGTTGTAACGGCCCAGGCAAACGATGCCCGCCTGCCGCAACTCGCTTGGATTTATCCAGGCAGCCACGCTGAAGTCCCCTTTCCCCACATCCATCAAGGGGTTGCGCGGGATCACCACCGCATCATCCTTCCCATCCAAAGAAATTGCTTTCCCTTCCTTACCAATCGGTGAATCGACAAACTGTGCGCCGCCCACGAGTTGCCCCGCCATTTCCTTAGGATTGGATTCACTCTGGACATCACCATTCAATCCCCAGGCAGCCACCAATCCCAGCCGCAATTTTGAAGAATCTGCCGTAACCGCCACATCTCTCGGCGGGTTTAAGAAAACATCTACCTGGTAGATGCCCTCTTTTGGAATTTGGACAGTGCCTGGATCGGTTAAATCTTTTACGATCCTCTGACCCGCAGTCGGTTTGGCGATAGGTGACCCTGGTTTGATCAGAAAATGCTCTCCATACCCGTAGGTTGGCGGCTCATTACGTAAGGTTAACTTGATCCGGAATCTGCCCTTGCTCCTGTTTTCTCGCAGGAACATTCGGTATTCGTGCCTGGGTGGAATCGGGATCTCAAAATCATCGCCGATCCATTTCGGCCCTTCGTACAACCGCCGATGCCCCACGTAAAGATAGTTGTCACCCGCCCAGTGGCATTTTTCCCAGTCGTTGCCCGCGATGCGAAAAACATCCGGGCGGGCCGGTTCGATGTTCGGCATCGCCCGCTCGACGATCTGCTCGAGCGCATTGGTATAGAGCTGCAGGTAGGAACCCGAAAGATCGAGTTCCGTCTGACGGGAAAAACCGTGCTTATCGACCGGGTCACCGATCAACTGGTCGGCAATATGCTCGTGCGTTTGCAATAAGTCCTGAAGACTGTGCGCGATCTGATTATTAGTCAGGCGCACCAGGGGGTCCCGTACCCCCTTCGTATCCTCCTCGTACCTCGTTAATAACCGAATCGCCTCAGAAAGGAACGCCCGGCGTTCCTCCTCCGTGGTCTGCTTGGCATCCTCAGGCGGCATGTCACCCCGCTGGATGTTGTGCACGACCTTTTTCCACAGTTCGTGGTTATCGCCCGTCACACGCAAAGCAAGCTGATCCAGCCGAACATCGCCCTTGTGTTTTTCTGCGTCGTGGCACTTCACGCAATAATTGTTAAGAAACGCAATATCTTTTTTGCCCTCGGCCTGGGCGGAGGAAGCCAGCATCGCAAAAACAAACATCATCCAAAGATGAAAAACGGAACCATTCATGGACCGATCCATGGCAGTTCCACGTTTTAATATGTCTGCCTTACTCATTTTATTTCCAATTCAGATTTACCATTCCCCGGCTTGAGACTCGCGAGATAAGAGATAAGATCGCGGAGTTCTTTGCGAGTCAGGGAGTTGGTAAAGCCGGACGGCATAGCGGTGCCATTGTTGATACGTTCTTCGATGGTATCAACGGAAATCTCACGGACCTTGCCGGTAGCAAGATCACGCAGGCCGACGACACCGTTGCTTTCTGATGTCAGGTAGCCGGAAAATGCTCGGCCGTCGTTGGTGAGGAGGGTTGTCATCCCGAAGCCTTCTTTGATCTGACGTTTCGGCCAGACAACCGATTCAATGATCAGTTCCATTGGTAAACCTGAGGCAACCGCTGTCAGGTTCGGCCCCTTGCGAAAAACCTCCACTGGCGGTGTGATTTCCCCGGCTCGATGGCACGCGGTGCAGTTGGCCAGTGACGACAGAAACACCTGTTTGCCAGCTACTGCGTCGCCGGATTGGAGGACCTCTTGTGCCAGTGATCGCACGAATGACACGTTATAAGGAATCGTCTGGCCAGGTTTGATTCCCATGCGAGCTTTAAGGGCATCCACCACGGTGGCGTCGTCGTAGCCAGATGCGCTGAGCCACCGGCTGATTAGCTTGGCATCATCGGCTGAAACGTTGGCCTGTTTCAACGCACTCGCCACAGCCTGGGCCGATCCGCGGTGGTTCATGATGGCACCAAGCACAGGGCCCATGGTTTCGGCATTCTCACGTTTGGTTAGTAACGTTAATCCCGCGAGCGCGGCGACGTTGATGTCCTCTTGGCCAACGGCTTCAAGAGCGGCAACCACCACAGGTTGAGCATATGTGATCGCGATGAACGGTTGGAGTTCCTTGACTGCCGAATCCGGCGAGAGTTCACCAAACGAACGGATCGCGGCGGCGAGAACCAAGTCGTCATCGCCTTTAAGAATAGGCTCCAGCAACGGAACAAGTTGACGCTGATTCCACAGGCCGGCAAGCCGTGCTGCTGCTGCACGAACGGCGGCGCTCTCGTGAGTCAGCAGAATTGCCAAATTCTCGTGGACGATGCCCGACGGTGTGAGCCGACGTCCCTGGGCAATCGCTGGAAGCAATCCAAGGAGTTGCGGATCTCGCATAGCATGACTGAAGACGGTTTGTACATCGTTAGCGTTACCAACCCGAGCAAGGAGTGCGAGTAGCTGTCGACGACCGTTTGCCGTTATGGCATCTGATAAGATCAAACTTCGAACTTGACCGGCTACGTCCTTGCCGCCGTACGTTCGCAGGACGTAGATCAGACCGGCTGGATCGTCAAAATTGAGTTGCCCTTGATTCAGTGCGGGGCGCCACCGGGGAACCAACGCGTGAACGGTCTGAGTGAGAGCAAAGTTGGTGAATCGATCCATTGGGTTACTGGTGGCTTTCGCTGCGACGACCATTGAGTTCGCTACATGGATATCACTGCAGGCAACAATGGCTTCCAGCCGAACGCGGGCGCTCTCATCGGTCACACTGCGGTCGAGCAATTCAAGCGGAGACTCGAGTCGATCATGCCAACGACCAGCGACCCGCGTGGCGTATGCTCGGGCGCGGTAGTCCTTTGCGACGAGCAAGCGTTCCAACAACGATCGGTTAACGACCTCGTGTGATTCAAAGACACCGATTGCTTCGTACAGATGATGTTCCAGGTTCGGATCGCCTTGGTCGAGTTGATCCACCCAGTTGGTAATGACCGGAATAACTTCGTCTTTCGACAGATCCGCGAGTCGGCGTTTGGCTTGATAGCGGATATAGCGCCAGCCAGATTTCAAGTGATTACACACCTCGGCTGCGCTCATCTTTGATAGATCGGGGGCCTTGGCCAGCGGGTGGTCCTTCGCGGTGACACGCCAGATACGTCCGTGAGTCTTGTCGCGATCGGGATGTCGAAACGACGCCTGGTAGTGGCCGATGATCGGATTGAACCAGTCGGCAATGTAGATCGCTCCATCCGGGCCGATGCGGATATCGACTGGACGAAAGGCGTTGTGCGAAGACGTCATCAGGTTTGGTTGGGGTTTCAGCTGATGGCCGGCACCCAGTGGCGCCCACGAAAAACGGTTGATGTCGCGGGCGAAATATCCAGCGATTAGCATCTGGCCCTGAATAGCATCGGGCAGATGCGGCGACTCGGCGAACTCGATAATCATGGACTTAATTCGCGTCCCCCCGATGCTCATTTCACCACCCCAGTAGCTGGCGGTTCTTTCGACGCTGACCATGCTCGGCAGTAGTTCTGAGATTCCCGTACCATTACTTTTAACAAACGGCTCGCCCCAGTTGCCGAACGCGATCCCCCATGGATTGCCACCGCCACTGGTCCGGCGGAATCCGTGAAGCTGCAGCCGACGAGGACGCAATCGCCACGAGCCGTGTTCGTCCAACCGGCTGATGCCCCAGGGGGTCTCCACGCGTGAAAATGAATGCAATCCCTGGCAAAACAGCAGTTCACCACCGGGGCTCCAGGTGAACGAATTGATGTTCTGATGGGTATCGCCCGTGCCGAACCCAGTTAACAGTACACGACGCGTGTCGGCCTTGTCGTCGCCGTCGGTATCTTTCAGATGGAGCAAATCGTTGCCTTGCCCGATGTATGCTCCGCCGTGCCCCAGCGCAAAGCCGGTCGGCATGTTCAAGCCGTCGGCGAAGACCGTCGTCTTGTCGGCGCGACCATCCGCATTGGTGTCGGTGAGAATCAGCAGTTTGTCCCCGGGTTTGTCGGTCGGCTTGAGTTGCGGGTAGGCCGCCGTCACCAGCACCCACAACCTGCCGGCGGGATCCCAGGACATGCAGACCGGGTTAGCCACACCATCTGTCTCGTCGGCATACAGGTTGGCTTGATAGCCCTCGATCAACGCGAACGATTCAAGCTCGGCTGCGACGGAGTTATCCGCTTCCGGCTTGGAGACAGACAGAGGGTTTTGCGCGACAGCGCTGGATGTCACGACGACGGCCAGAGTCAAATGCAAGAGATACTTTGTCATTGGTAATCAAATTTTGTTAGTGAATAGTCCAGATTCAAAATATGTCGATGACATCATACAACTACGTATCTACGAAATTATTTGGTCAATCACCCGTGCCCCTTCGACACCCGTGAGTTTGACATCGAGTCCGTTGATGTTGTACGTGAGTCGTTCATGGTCAATGCCGAGTTGCCGCAGAATGGTTGCGTGCAGGTCATGGATCGAGACCTTGTTGAGCACCGCTTTCAGCCCGAGGTCATCGGTTTCACCATAACTAACACCGCCTTTGATACCGCCGCCGGCGAACCACGTCGTAAAGGCATTCGGATTGTGGTCACGTCCTGGCTTGACCTCAACCTGCGCGATCGGCAATCTGCCGAATTCACCCCCGCAGACGACAAGCGTTTCGTCGAGCAGGCCGCGCTGCTTCAGATCCGTTAGCAGCGCGGCAATCGGTTGGTCCGTCTCCTCTGCGAAGCCTCGGTGATTGCCTTCTATGTCTCGATGTCCGTCCCAGCTCTTCTGATTCTCCGTACCCCCGCTGTACAGTTGGACGAAGCGAACGCCACTCTCAACCATGCGTCTGGCAGTGAGACACTGCCGCCCGAAATGAGCACAACGTTTATCGTCAAGTCCGTACATACTGTGCGTCGACGGCGACTCGCGTTTTAGATCGAAGACTTCCGGAGCCGCTGTCTGCATTCGATAAGCGAGTTCAAAGCTACGAATGCGGGCTTCCAGATCGGCGTTTGCTTGACGGGATTTGTGATGTTTCCGGTTGAGCGTATTGATGAAGTCGAATTGCCGCCGCTGTTGCCGATCAGAGATGTTTTTGCTGCGAGTCAGGTCGTTGATAGGCTGGCCGCTATTATTGAGTGCTGTTCCCTGAAACGAGCCGGGAAGAAAGCCAGCGCCCCAGTTTTGTGCCTGCCCCTTGGGCAGCCCGCGGCCCAAAGGATCTGTCATCACGACAAATGACGGCAGGTTGTCGTTCTCACTTCCCAGCCCATAGGTCACCCATGAACCGACACAGGGATACCCCATGCGGCTGACTCCTGTATTCAACGTGAACAGGGCAGGCGAATGGTTGTTGGACTTGCCACGGCACGAATGCACGAACGCCATGTCGTCGACGTGCCGAGCAGTATTCGGGAAGATGTCGGAAACCCATTTTCCACACTGGCCATACTGCTTAAAGCTGAATGGAGACTGCATGATCGGGCCGACTTTCTCCGGAAAGAAACCGACTTCGTTGTCGAACCCTTCCAGCTTCTTGCCGTTTGACTTGGCCAACTGGGGTTTGTAATCCCAGGTATCCACGTGGCTTTGGCCGCCGTTCATCACCAACCAGATAACCGACTTGGCACGCGGCGTGATCCGCGGAATCGAGGACGCGGCTTCCACGATTCCAGGAGTACAAAGCGAACTAAGCGCAAGGGCGCCCAGCCCATGGCCGCCAATGCCGATGAAGTCGCGTCGCGAAGGTTTTGAGCTTGAGTTCATAATTGCCGTCTCAATCTACGTAGATGAATCCGTTAAGTGAGAACATCGCCTGTGCGAAGTCGGCCAGTGCGGCGGACTTCGCTTTGGAAAAGTTACTTTGCTCGTAATCTTTCTGTTGTGCATTTATGAACTGTGTTGCAGCTCGCAGTTCACTCTTGGAAGGCTCCCGGTTCAGCGCCAACCGAAACGCGTTGGTAACGATCGTCGAAAGATCGTCCTCTGGCTGCTGTGAGATCCTGGCGGCGAATGCCTGGGCCAGTTCGCGGATATAAGGGCTGTTGATCAGCAACAATGCTTGCGGCGCCGTTGTCGTCGAGTTTCGACGGCCAGCACTCGTCAGTGTTTCCGGTGCATCGTAAAGATTGAGCATCGGATTCAGCAGACTGCGTTTCACGGTAAAATAGATGCTCCGCCGCTTCTGCCGGGGATCTAGCGTGCCACTGCCAAACATCGCACGATCCAATTGGCCTGACACGGCCAGGATCGAATCGCGTACGGCTTCGGCTTCCAAACGACGGGGTGCGTAACGCCAAAGCAGTTTGTTGTCAGGATCGATTTTTCCGGCGACCGCCGAGAACGCGGATTCCTGCTGGAATGTTTCGCTGGTCATAATCAGTCGGTGAACGTGCTTCAGGCTCCAGTTATTCCGAACCAACTCGCCCGCGAGCCATTCCAACAACTCCGGATGATTCGGCAACGCCCCCTGCCTGCCAAAATCGTTGACCGTTGCCACCAAGCCCCTACCGAAGTGATGTTGCCAAAGGCGATTCACAATCACACGCGCCAGTAAGCTTCCGGCGCCATACTTCGTATCGGTTATCCAATTGGCGAGCGACTTGCGGCGATAGGAGGACTTGCTTTCCGGCGGCGGATTCTCGATCCAATGCGACTCGTTGTCCTCATGCTGCATGAGGATTTGCAGAAAGCTCTGAGTGGCGAGTTCACGTTTTGAATTCGGGTTGCCCCGATTGAGAATGTATGTGCGATCATAGAACTCCGGACCCTGAACGTTATAGACGCCCGGTCGAAAGCCCTTCCGGCCCTCGGTCGAGACGAAGACCGTTTTCTGCGGGTTATCCGGCTTCTGGGTGAGATGACTTGCTATCTCGGCTGAAAGGCGCTGCCACTGCGGATCGAATAGACGAGACCAATTGAACAGCTTCTCTGCTTGCTGGGGACTCCGCCCGGCGACTGGAGTTTTGGCGATGCCCTGAATCTCCTCAGGGAGACCTTGCTGCTTCACCTTGAAATAGAAACCGCCGATACCAGGGCCGTTGACAACTTTGACCAGCAAATGATGCTCGCCTTCTGGAAGCGTTACATGAGCCAACGCCTGATCAGGGTTCACAGCGCCCGCAACGATACGTTCCGCGATCAGCTTCCCGTTTAGCCACGCTTTCACGGTATCGTCTGCGCCAAAGGAAAGGACCGTTGGGGTTGCCGATTCAGCGGTGATCGTACGGTGGAAAAAGAAAACGCTGTTGCTTTGGGAAATGCGATGGCTCGTTCCGTTGGCAAGTTCCGGCCTGGGACGCCACGTCGCGTCAGGATCAGGTTTAGAACCGGGCGTCCACTCGGGCGGGAAAACGGAATTGTGTCCAGCAATATATCCAGTCGTCTTGAACGGCCCGGTTGACTGCCAAGGGCTGAGCACCAGCGGCAGGTACTCGCTCACCGGGTTCGTGTACAACTCGCTGTTTCGTGATTCCTTTTCATAGTCCCCCAGTCTGGCGACCAGTTTCTGGTGGTCACGTTCGAAGACTTCCAGCGCCTCGTCCACTTCGGCTGATGGCTGCGTCACCACAATTTCCGCACGAACCGTGGTGGTAAACGTGGAGAGCAGGCGATAGTAATCGTTTGAAGTAATCGGATCATATTTGTGATCGTGACAACGGGCACAGCCGACACTGAGGCCTAGCATGGCCGTCATGGTGGTGGAGAGGATGTCATCCAGTTCGTCGTAACGTTCTTTTTCCACCTGATTCTTCGTGATGACCGCGTTGCGAACGCCACAGCCCAGAAAACCGGTCGCCTTGAGTGCTTCGATGTTATCCGGTGCGAATTCGTCGCCTGCGATTTGCCACTGAACAAACTGGTTGTACGGAAGATCGTCGTTAAACGCCTTAATGACGAAGTCGCGAAACTGATAGGCGTTGGGTCGCATCCCATCCAACTCAAAACCGCCACTCTCCGCAAAGCGAGCAACGTCGAGCCAATGCCGTGCCCAGCGTTCACCGAAATGTTGGTTCTCGAGAACACGATCGATAAGTTGTTCGTAGGCATCGTCAGCGGGATCATTCATATACCGCTTGAACTCTTCCGGTGAGGGAGGCATTCCGATGGCATCCGCGTAGACACGCCGAACGAGAGTACGTTTGTCGGCTCTTTGCGACGGCTTGAGGCCGTTCTTGCGGAGCCGCTTCCGGATGAACGCGTCAATGGGATTACCGGAGGGCCGAGCGTCGGTTCGTTCGGGGACCGGTGTTTCCTGGAGTTCGCGAAACGACCAGTGCGATTCATAAACCGCGCCTGCTTGAATCCAGCGGCTTAGGACATTCACTTCGTCTTTGGACAATGGTTTTCCGTGACCGGGCGGCGGCATCTGCGAATCGGGATCCTGAGAGGTGATGCGTGCCATCAATTCACTCGCCGCCGCGTCGCCGGGGACGAGTGCATCGTATTCGAGGGCCACGTTTCGCAGGTCGAGTCTCAAGTCGGTCTCTTTGGCGTCCTCGCTGTTCCGGTCTGGCCCATGACAGACAAAGCACTTTTTCGCCAATAGACGCCGTGCCTGCTGAGCAACATCGTCTGCCCGAGCTTGAGATCCGCGAGCAAAGAGCGCCAGCAGAATGGCCGTGATGAGCAGGATGGACTTTATCGGATCACCTCCGAACTTGTGCTGTTTTCGTTCGTCATTCATTCTTCGGTTCCTTTGGCTGCTTTCGCTGCCTCATGAATTCGCTGTTC